>JAEULW010000182.1 GCA_016793505.1 Methylobacteriaceae bacterium
GAGTTCTGTCCGCCGGCTGGCGGCGATCGGCGCGCCGTTCAGCCTCGCGCCGGCGCCGGCGGCGGCGGCGTAGGTCTCGCCGAGGGCCGGCAGATGCACGACGCCGGCGACGGGGCGGCCGGCGACGACGAGCGCGGCGCAGACCGCCCAGCGCGGATCGCCGGTCATGAAGGCGCGGGTGCCGTCGATCGGATCGACGATCAGGAGGCGCGCCGCGTCGAGGCGGACGCGGTCGTCCGCCGTCTCCTCGGACAGCCAGGCGGCGCCGGGAAATTCGCCCGTCAGCCGCTCGCGCAGGAAGGCGTCGGCGGCGTGGTCGGCCTCGGTGACCGGCGACTGGCCGCCCTTCCAGCCGATGCTGGCGGTGGTCTCGGCGCCGTGCCGGAAGAAAGGCAGGACCAGGCGGCCGGCGGCGTCCGCCGCGGCGACGAGAAGGTCGCGCGCCGCGCTCCAGTCGGCCGGGCCGGTCGCGCCGGCGGCGCGGAAGGGTCGGATCGCCATGCGCTGGCTTTCTAGCCGCGACGAACGCGAAAGGCGAGCGCCGGCCGGGCCGGCCGAAAGCCGACAATTCGATCCTTTTCCTTCACCGCGCGTCAGCCGCGCGGGGCGAAACAGCCGCCGAAACGGAGCGTTCACCCAACCCCTTAGCGCCGTTTCGCCGCGACGCGCGGCAGTCTCCCGACAGAGTTTCCCGCGGAGACAGGACATGGCCCCCGCCGACGCAATCGCCCCCCTGCCCGGCCCGGCCCCGCGACCGGGCGACCGCGCCGCGCGCGCCGCCTGCCCGGCGGACCCGCGCGCCGACGGCGGGCGCCGGCGCGTCGCGCTGTCGCCGGCGGGCGTCGTCATCGAGCGCCGCGTCGGGCGCGTTTCGATGCGGCTGACGCTGCCGGCCGCCGCCTATCGCGGCGTCGCGCTCGGCGTCGTCGAGGCGGCGGGCGGCGTCGCCTACGAGGTGCGGCTCGCCCATCGCGACCGCGATCTCGACGCGGTTCTGGCGCGCCTGCCGGACGAGTGCGAGGCGCTCGCCGAGTGGCGGCTGTGGGCGCGCTGGTTCGCCCTGCCGGCGCTGATCGAGCGCGAGGCCGGCGTCTATGCCGACGCCGACGCGCGCGATCCGCGCCTGCCGCGGCCGCGCCGGCGCACGCATGTGCTCGGCCAGCGCCGCACCCGCTTCGCGCTGCGCCGTCGCATGGGCGAGACGACGCGTATGGCGCAGTCGCATCGCGGCGAGCGCGAGATCGTCTGCTACGAGTGAGGACGCGGCCTCAGCCGCGCAGGCTCGCGCCGGTCTTCTTCGTCACTTCCGCGACGATCTTCTGCGAAGCCGCCTCGATCTCGGCGTCGGTCAGCGTGCGTTCGCGCGGCTGCAGCGTGACGGCGAGCGCCACCGACTTCTTGCCCTCCGGCACGCCGGGGCCGCGATAGACGTCGAAGACGGAAACGCCGGCGATCAGCGCGCGCTCGGCGGATTGCGCCGCCTTGACGACGTCGGCGGCGCGCACCGTCTCGTCGACGACGAAGGCGAAGTCGCGATCGAGCGGCATGAAGTCGGAGGCCTCGAGCTTCGGCTTGATCCGCGTCGGCCGCGCCTTGGGCGCGGGCAGCGCGGCGAGCGTGATCTCGAAGGCCGAGAGCGGGCCCTCGACGTCGAGCGCCTCGAGCGCGCGCGGATGCAGTTCGCCGAACCAGCCGGCGACGTTCTTCGGTCCGAATTGCAGCGTCGCGCAACGGCCGGGATGCAGGAAGGACGGACCGCCGGGGACGATCTGCACGGCGGCGAGCGAGACGCCCATCGCCTGCAGCAGCGCCAGCGCGTCGGCCTTGGCGTCGACGACGTCGACCGGCCCGGCCTTGCCGCGCCAGTGACGGCCCGCGCCTTCGGGCTTCGCCGCGCCGCGGCGCACGCCGGCGGCGGCGATGCGCTGATCGGTCTCGCCGGCGCCGAGGAAGATCTGGCCGACCTCGAACAGCGCGACGTCGCCGAAGCCGCGATCGGCGTTGCGCTGGGCGGCCGCGAGCAGGCCGGGCGCGAGGCTCGGCCGCATGTCGGAAAGTTCGGCGGCGATCGGATTGGCGAGTTCGAGCGCCTTCGAGCCGCCGCCGAACAGCCTCGCCGCGTCATGGGCGATGAAGGACCAGGTCACCGCCTCGACGAGGCCGCGCGCGGCAAGCGCCCGGCGCGCGTTGCGCGTGCGCTTCTGCAACAGCGTCAGCACCGGGCCGGCGACGGCGGCGTCCTCACGCGCGAAGGGCGTCGGCGCGACGGCGTCGAAGCCGGCGATGCGCGCCACCTCCTCGACGAGATCGGCCTTGCCCTCGACATCGGGACGCCAGCTCGGGGCGCGCACGACGGCGCGCGTCGCATCCTGCGCGAGAATTTCGAAGCCGAGCTTCTCCAGCGTCGCCGCCTGCTGCGCGACGGGCAGATCGAGGCCGGTGAGGCGTTTCGTCTCGCTCCACGGAAAGTCGACGCGATGATCGGGCGCGGGAAGCTTGCCGGCGACGATCATCGCCGAAGGCTCGCCGCCGCACAGCTCCATCACCAGATGCGTCGCCAGCTCGCAGCCGGGGACGCAGAAGGCCGGATCGACGCCGCGCTCGAAGCGGTAGCGCGCATCGGTGACGATTCCGAGCCGGCGGCCGGTCTGGGCGATGGTGAGCGGATCCCACAGCGCCGACTCGATCAGCACGTCGGTCGTCTGCTCGTCGCAGCCCGAATGTTCGCCGCCCATCACGCCGGCGATCGACTCGACGCCGCTGGCGTCGGCGATGACGACATGCGACGGGTCGAGCGCGTAGGTGCGCCCGTCGAGCGCCAGAACCTCTTCGCCGGCGCGGGCGCGCCGCACGACGAGATCGCCCGAAACCTTCTTCGCATCGAACACATGCAGCGGCCGGGCGCGGTCGAACGTGACGTAGTTGGTGATGTCGACGAGCGCGTTGATCGGACGCAGGCCGATGGCGCGCAGGCGCTTCTGCATCCATTCCGGCGACGGGCCGTTCTTCACCCCGCGCACGAGGCGCAAGGCGAAGGCGGGAGCAAGATGCGCATCCTGCGGCGCGAATTGCAGCGTCACGCCGACCGGACAGGGGAAGGCGCCCTCGACGGCGCGGATCGGGCGATCCTTGAGGCGGCCGAGACCGGCGGCGGCGAGATCGCGGGCGACGCCATGCACGCCGGCGGCGTCCGGCCGGTTCGGCGTCAGGTTGATCTCGATGACCGGATCGGCGAGGCCCGCCCAATCGACATAGCGGGCGCCGACCGGGGCGCCGGCCGGCAGGTCGATGATCCCGTCATGATCGTCGGACAGTTCGAGCTCGGCGGCCGAGCAGAGCATGCCGTGCGACTCGACGCCGCGGATGACGCCCTTCGCCAATGTGATCGCCTTGCCCGGAATGAAGGTTCCGACCGGCGAGAAGACGCCCTTCATGCCGGTGCGGGCGTTGGGCGCGCCGCACACCACCTGAACGGGCGCGCCGGCGCCGATATCGACATGGCAGACGCGCAGCCGGTCGGCGTTGGGATGCTGCTTCGCCTCGACGACATAGCCGATGACGAAATCCTTCAGCTTGGCGGAGGGATCGTCGAGCCCCTCGACCTCGAGGCCGATGCGGGTCAGCGTCTCGACGATCTCGGCGAGAGTCGCCTGCGTCTCGAGATGGTCTTTCAGCCAGGAGAGGGTGAATTTCATTGGGGTCTTTTCTTGAAGAGCAGGTGAATAGCAAGCAGACGACGATCGCCCGTCTCGAGATGTTCAAGCTTGCTGACGACCGTTTCGGCCCGAACGACGAGGTCGAGGCATTCTTGTCGGGGGAAGAGCCCCTTCTTCGGTGGCAGATAATCCGCCCGGTTCCGTGCGCTCTGGAGCACCACGATGTCGTTGGCGAGATCGGCGAGTCGGTCATGTGCGGCGATGTCGCGCTGCTGCATCGCCGATTTCAACGACCCGTGTTCGAGCGCACGGTAGATGCGCTCCCTTTCGTCGTCGGTCATCGCAGCGTCGCCGCCCTGCACCTGATCGAGACACAAACGCGCGAGGCGATGGAAGGCGGCGTAATAGGCGGTGCTCACCGCGCGCCGCCGGGCAGCCGTGCTGCCTGCCGTCGCCAGCATCCGGGCCAGACGCAGCAGCGCGTCGACCATCGTGACCTTCATCGCGTAGCGATCCCTGTCGCGGCTTCGTCCTCGTCCTCCTCTTCGCCCTCTTCTTCGGCCGGGCGCGGCGTCATTTGGGAAAGGAACACGAAACGCGAATCGCCCTGCGCCGCGATCCGCGCGCGGATGGTTGCATTGGCGGCGATCAGCGCGCGCGAATCCTCGAGCGGCGCAGCGAAACGGGCGCGCAACTGGATGATTTCGACGCCGTCGAAATCCTCCTCGAACGTCGTATCGACGCTCTTGTATCCCCGCTGGCCAAAAGCGGCGCGGAGAACATCGTCGGCGATGACTCCCACGTCCTTGGTGCTCAGCATCGCTCCTCGCTCCGGATCACCCCGAGCCCGCACATCACGAGGTCATATACGGTCATGGCCCGAAAATGGGAATGGCCGCCTCAATCCACCAGCAGCTTGACCCAGCGCCGGTTGACCCAGCCGGATTTGCACGGGCCGCGATAGACGCTCTGTTCGGGGAGCGTCGCCGCCGCCGCCTCGTCGATCCGGCAGGCGGCGGCGATCGCCTCGACCGTCTCGAGACCGGCCGGGGCGTAGACGACGCCGAACCATTCCGGATTGTCCTGAGCGATCGGGATCATCATCCGGCCTTCCGTGAGGCGCTCGATCTCGCGCAGGCCGGCGTCCGGGCCGACGCGCACCGACAGGAAGCTGCCCTTGCCGCCCTTCAGGCCGAAGACGGTCGCCAGCGTGGCGGAATTCTCGATGATGTTGAGGCCGCCGACGACGCTCTTCCTCAGCACGATCGGCTGCGGCTTGCCGGCGGGGGCGGCGCGGGGCTGGACCGGCGAGGGGCGCGGGCCGCCCTCGCCGCGCGGGGCGGCCTGACCGCCCTGCCCTTTCGGCTCGGGGCGATCCCAGAAGAACTGCGCCTGGGCCGGCGCGGCGGCGAGCAGCAGCGCGACGATCAGCCCGACAGGCCGCCGGCGAGGGTCGGCAGATCGAGCGGCCGGAAGCCGTAGTGGGAGAGCCATCGCACATCCGCCTCGAAGAAGGGCCTGAGATCAGGCATGCCGTATTTGAGCATGGCGATGCGGTCGATGCCCATGCCCCAGGCGAAGCCCTGATAGACGTCCGGATCGACGCCGCACAGGCGCAGCACGTTGGGATGCACCATGCCGCAGCCCAAGATCTCCAGCCAGTCCTCGCCCTCGCCGAAGCGGATTTCGCCGCCCGAGCGCCGGCACTGGATGTCGACCTCGGCGGACGGTTCGGTGAAGGGGAAGAAGCTCGGCCGGAAGCGCATCTTGACGTGCTCGACCTCGAAGAACGCCTTGCAGAACTCCTCCAGAATCCATTTCAGATGGCCGAGATGCGAGCCCTTGTCGATGACGAGGCCCTCGACCTGATGGAACATCGGGGTGTGCGTCTGGTCGCTGTCGCAGCGATAGGTGCGGCCGGGGCAGATGACGCGGATCGGCGGCTGCTTGGCCAGCATGGTGCGCACCTGCACCGGGCTCGTATGGGTGCGCAGCAGCTTGCGCTCGCCCTTCGCGTCGGGGTGGAAGAAGAAGGTGTCGTGCATCTCCCGCGCCGGATGGCCGAGCGGGAAGTTGAGCCTGGTGAAGTTGTAGTCGTCGGTCTCGACGTCCGGACCCTCGGCGATCGAGAAGCCCATGTCGGCGAAGATGGCGGTGAGTTCGTCCATCACCTGGCTAATCGGGTGGATGCGGCCGGTCTCGGCCGGCGTCTCGCGAACGGGCAGCGTCACGTCCAGCGTCTCGGCGGCGAGGCGGGCGTCGAGAGCGGCGGCCTTCAGCGCCTCCTTGCGGGCGGCGAGGGCGGCGGACACGGCGTCCTTGACCGCGTTGATCGCCGCGCCGGCGGTCTTGCGCTCGTCCGGCGCCATCTTGCCGAGGCCGGCGAGGAGGGTCGAGATCGCGCCCTTCTTGCCGAGCGCGGCGAGGCGCGCGGCCTCGAGCGCGGGCTCGTCGCCGGCGGCGGCGATGGCGGCGAGGGTTTCGGCTTCGAGGGCGGAAAGATCGGTCATCGGGGCGCGCGGTTCGGGGCGTGAAGGAGCGCCGGGCTTGTGCCACGAGCGGGCGGGACTGTCACCCCCGGCGGGGCGCCGCTCCTGTCATCCCGGCCGGTGCGGAGCGGAGCGCCGGGACCCGGTCGGCGGCGTCGAGCGCCATGCCCGGCGGCCGGGTTCCCGCTCGCCCGCTGCGCGGGCGTCGGGAATGACAGCGAGGAAGGGCGCGCCCTCTCCCCTGTCATCCCGGCCAGAGCGTAGCGGAGCGCCTGGAGCCAGTCCGGCGGCGTCGAGCGCCATGCCCGGCGGCCGGGTTCCCGCTCGCCCGCTGCGCGGGCGTCGGGAACGACAGCGAGGAGGATCAGGCGGCGCCGGCGGCCTGCCGCGCGCCTTCGCGGGCCAGTTCGTCGGCGCGTTCGTTCATCGCGTCGCCGGCATGGCCCTTGACCCAATGCCAGGCGACCTCGTGACGGGCGACGGCGGCGTCGAGCCGCGTCCACAGATCGACATTCCTGACCGGCTTGTTGTCGGCCGTCTTCCAGCCGCGGCGCTTCCAGTTGCGGATCCAGTCGGTGATGCCGTTCTTCACATATTGCGAGTCGGTGTGCAGATCGACGCCGCAGGGGCGGGTGAGCGATTCCAGCGCGACGATCGCCGCCATCAGCTCCATGCGGTTGTTGGTGGTCGGGTTCTCGCCGCCGTTCAGCTCGCGGACGCGCTTGCCGTAGACGAGGATCGCGCCCCAGCCGCCGGGGCCGGGATTGCCGGAACAGGCGCCGTCGGTCCAGATCGTGACGCGGCCGCTCACGCCAGCAGGCCGTATTCGCGGGCGTTCGCCACCTTCTGGTGGAAGCGCAGCTTGCGGACGTATTCCAGCGGATCCTTCGGCCTGACCATGGCGCCGGCGGGCACGTTCAGCCAGTCGACGAGGCGGGTGAGCAGGAAGCGCAGCGCCGCGCCGCGCGCCAGCGTCGGCAGCGCCGCGACCTCGGCCGGCGTCAGCCTGTGCACCCGCTCATAGGCCGCCGTCATCGCCATGCCCTTGGTGATGTTGAAGGCGCCGTCGGGCTCGAAACACCAGGCGTTGAGGCAGATCGCCAGATCGTAGGCGAAGGCGTCGGTGCAGGCGAAGTAGAAGTCGATCAGCCCGGACAGACGGTCGCCGAGGAAGAACACGTTGTCGGGGAAGAGATCGGCGTGGATGACGCCTTCGGGCAGGCCCTGCGGCCAGGCGCGCTCGAGATGCGACAGCTCCTCGGCGATGGCCACCGCGAGGCCGGGCAGCACCTCGTCGGCGCGCGCCTCGGCGGCGCGGAACAGCGGCGCCCAGCCGGCGACCGACAGGGCGTTGGCGCGGCGCATCGGGAAATCGGCGCCGGCGCGATGCAGCCGGGCCAGCGCCTCGCCGACGCCGGCGCAGTGCTTCACCTCCGGCCGGCGCGGCCACAGCCCGTCGAGGAAGGTGACGACCGCCGCCGGCCGGTCGGCGAGGCGGCCGAGCAGCGCGCCGTCGCGCGCCTTGACCGGCTGCGGACAGCTCAGGCCCTTGACCGAGAGATGTTCGAGAAGGCCGAGGAAGAAGGGCAGATCAGCCTCGTTCACCCGCTTCTCGTAGAGGGTCAGGATGAAGAAGCCGGCGTCCGTGTGCAGCAGGAAGTTGGAGTTCTCGACGCCCTCGGCGATGCCCTTGAAGGAGAGCACGCGGCCGATGTCGTAGCGCGCGAGGAAAGCGGCGAGCTCCTCGTCGGTGATCTCGGTGTAGACGGCCATGCGCGAATCGTCCGGAGGGCGCCGCCGGCGGGGCGCGGCGGCTATGTGCCGCGCCCCGCGCCGGGCGTCAAACCGGCGTCAGGGCCGCGAGGCGCGCCGCTGCGCAGCGCATCGCCTGCGGGAAAGTGCATGGCGGCCATGACGGCCGCAGCCGGCCGGCCGGCGCGCCGCCATCTTGACCCGGCCGCGTGCGCCGGCTCATGAGCGGCCGGGACACGCCCGGCCCGGGAGCTGCGTCATGACCTTCGCCTGGCTCTGGGTGGTCTTCACCCTGATCGCCGCACTGCTGCAGACGGCGCGCAACACGATGCAGCGCCAGCTCACCGGGCCGCTCGGCGCGGTCGGGGCGACGCATGTGCGTTTCCTGTTCGGCCTGCCCTTCGCGATCGTCTTCCTCGCCATCGTGACGCTCGTCACCGGACTGGCGATTCCGGCGCCCAACGCCGCCTCGCTCGGCTGGACGATGCTCGGGGCGATGACGCAGATCGTCGCCACGGCGCTGATGCTGGCGGCGATGCGCGAGCGCTCCTTCGTGACGACGATCGCCTACACCAAGACCGAGCCGGTGCAGGCGGCGATCTTCGGCCTGATCTTCCTCGGCGACCGGCTGACGCCGCTGCTGACGCTGGCGATCGCCATCGCCACGACCGGCGTGATGGTGATGTCGACGCCGGGCAAGGAGGCGGCGGCGCCGGCGGGCGAGCGCCGCTCGCTGCGCGCCCCGGCGATGGGGCTCGCCGCCGGCGGCTTCTTCGCGCTGTCGGCGATCGGCTTCCGCGGCGGCGTGCTGGCGCTCGAGGCGCCGAATTTCGTCATCGCGGCGACGACGACGCTGGTCACGGGCCTCGCCATGCAGACGGCGACGCTGACGCTCTATCTCATCGTCGCCGACCGGCCGACGCTCGCCGCCATCCTGCGGCTGTGGCGGCCCTCGATGAAAGCGGGGCTCGCCGGCGCGGCGGCCTCGCAATTCTGGTTTCTCGGCTTCGCCACGGCGAGCGCGGCGCAGGTGCGCACGCTGGCGCTCGTCGAGGTGATCCTGGCGCAGATCGTCTCGAAACGCTTCTTCAGCCAGGGCGCGAGCGCCCGCGAACTCGCCGGCATGGCGCTGATCGTCCTCGGCGTCGCCGTGCTGCTCAACGCCTGAAGGCGTTCAGAACGTCACCACGCTGCGGATCGACTTGCCCTCGTGCATCAGGTCGAAGGCGTCGTTGATCTTGTCGAGCGGCATGACGTGGGTGATGAGGGAATCGATGTCGATCTTGCCCTCCATGTACCAGTCGACGATCTTCGGCACGTCGGTGCGGCCTCTCGCGCCGCCGAAGGCCGAGCCCTTCCAGACGCGGCCGGTGACGAGCTGGAAGGGGCGCGTCGAAATCTCAGTCCCCGACGGGGCGACGCCGATGATGATCGATTCGCCCCAGCCGCGATGGCAGCATTCCAGCGCCTGACGCATCGTCGTGGTGTTGCCGATGCATTCGAAGGAGAAATCGGCGCCGCCGCCGGTGATGTCGACGATCGCCTCGACCACCTTGTCGCGGCCCACCTCGTTCGGATTGACGAAATGCGTCATGCCGAATTTCTTCGCGATCTCGACCTTGGCCGGATTGAGATCGACGCCGACGATCCTGTCGGCGCCGACCATGCGCGCGCCCTGGATGACGTTGAGGCCGATGCCGCCGAGGCCGAACACGGCGACATTGGCGCCGGCCCAGACCTTTGCGGTGTAGATCACCGCGCCGACGCCGGTCGTCACGCCGCAGCCGATATAGCAGATCTTCTCGAAAGGTGCGTCCTCGCGCACCTTCGCGACCGCGATCTCGGGCAGCACGGTGAAGTTCGAGAAGGTCGAACAGCCCATGTAATGGAAGACGGTCTCGCCCGAACAGGCGAAGCGGCTCGCCCCGTCCGGCATGACGCCCTGCCCTTGCGTGGCGCGGATCGAGGTGCACAGGTTCGAGCGGCGCGACAGGCAGGTCTTGCATTGCCGGCATTCGGGCGTGTAGAGCGGGATGACGTGATCGCCGGGCCTGACCGTGGTCACGCCGGCGCCGACCTCGCGCACGACGCCGGCGCCCTCATGGCCGAGGATCGCCGGAAACTTGCCCTCCGAATCGAGGCCGGACAGCGTGTAGGCGTCGGTGTGGCAGACGCCTGTCGCCATGATCTCGACCAGCACCTCGCCGGGTTTGGGCCCGCTCACCTCGATCGTTTCGATGGTCAACGGCTTGTTGGCCGCCCAGGCGACGGCTGCGCGCGATTTCACGGTCTCGAACCCCCGGTTGATCTCGCAGCGAGGGTAACGGGCAAGCGACGGATTGCACAAGCGCTGCGGCGCTCTTGCCGATGACGCGTCTGCGGCGCCATGGTGGCGCGGACCGCGCATGCCGCGCACCGAGGAAACGACCATGGCCAAAAAAGCCGCCGCCAAACCTGCCCCGCCCGCCGCGAAACTGCCGTTCCTGCGCGAGGCCAATCTGATCGGCGGCAAATGGGTCGGCGCCGATTCGGGCAAGACCTTCGAGGTCACCAATCCGGCGACCGGCGAGACGCTCGGAACCGTGCCGTCTTGCGGGGCGAAGGAGACGCGGCGGGCGATCGAGGCGGCCGAAGCCGCCTTCGAGGGCTGGCGCAAGCTCACCGCAGCCGAGCGCGCCGACAAGCTGCGCAAGCTCGCCGCGGCGATCGAGCGCAACAAGGAAGAACTCGCCGTGCTGCTGACCAGCGAGCAGGGCAAGGCGCTGGCCGAGGCGCGCGGCGAAGTCGGCATCAGCGCGGCCTATGTGCTCTGGTTCGCCGAAGAGGCGCGGCGCGTCTATGGCGACACCATCCCCTCGCCCTGGGCGGGACGGCGGATCCTCGTGACGAAGGAGCCGGTCGGCGTCGTCGCCGCGATCACGCCGTGGAATTTTCCGTCCTCGATGCTGTCGCGCAAGCTCGGCGCGGCGCTGGCGGCGGGCTGCACGGTCGTCTGCAAGCCGGCCTCGCAGACGCCCTATTCGGCGCTCGCCTGGGGCGTGCTCGCCGAGGAAGCCGGCATTCCGCCCGGCGTCATCAACATCGTCACCGGCAAGGCCGGCGAGATCGGCGGCGAACTGACCGCGAACCCGATCGTCAAGAAGATCACCTTCACCGGCTCGACCGAGATCGGCAAGCAGCTGATGGCGCAGGCCGCCGGCACGATGAAGCGCGTGTCGATGGAGCTCGGCGGCAATGCACCCTTCCTGATCTTCGACGACGCCGATCTCGACGCGGCGGTGGAAGGAGCGATCGGCTCCAAGTATCGCAATTCCGGCCAGACCTGCGTCTGCGCCAACCGCTTCTACGTGCAGGCCGGCGTCTACGACGCCTTCGCGAAGAAGTTCGCCGCGGCGGTGAAGGCGCTGAAGGTCGGCAACGGGCTCGAGCCCGGCACCGTGCAGGGACCGCTGATCGACGAGAAGGCGGTGGAAAAGGTCGAGGAGCACATCGCCGACGCCTTGAAGAAGGGCGCGAAGGTGCTGGTCGGCGGCAAGCGCCACAAGCTCGGACGCTCCTTCTTCGAGCCGACGATCGTCACCGGCGTGACGCCGGCGATGGCGGTCGCGAAGGAGGAAACCTTCGGCCCGCTCGCTCCGCTGTTCCGCTTCGAGCGCGAGGAGGAGGCGATCGCCATGGCCAACGACACCGAATTCGGCCTCGCCGCCTACGCCTATACGCGCGATCTCGGCCGCGCCTTCCGCGTCATGGAGGGGCTGCAATATGGCCAGGTCGGCATCAACGCCGGCGTCATCACCACGGAGGTCGCGCCCTTCGGCGGGGTGAAGGAATCCGGCATCGGCCGCGAGGGCTCGAAATACGGGCTCGACGACTATCTGAACGTCAAATACGGCTGCATCGGCCTGTGATCGACGCATGGCGGGGCGTCGCGACGAAGCGTCGCCCCGCCGTGTGACAGCCGTCACGGAATTGACACGAAGCGCTCGGCCGTCACAATCCGGCCTCACAGAGCCGCCGAGCGGCCGAAGGTCGGAGGGAGAGCCCATGACGACGCGCGCGGTCGCCGCCGCCATCGCCATTTTTGGAACCAGCCTCGCCGCGAGCGCTGCGCAGGCGCAGGATTCCTGCCCCAACCGGGGCCAGCTCGACACGCTCTACTGCGACGAGAACAAGGACCTCGTCGCCGACGCGCCGAAGGATGCGAGCAAATGGCGCGACCCCTCGACGCTGGTGTGGGCCTATACGCCGGTCGAGGATCCGGCGGTCTACGCCAACATCTTCAAGCCGTTCACCGACCATCTGGAGAAGTGCGTCGGCAAGCGCACGGTCTATTATCCGGTGCAATCGAACTCCGCCGAGATCGAGGCGATGCGTTCGGGGCGGCTGCATTTCGCCGGCTTCTCGACCGGGCCGACGGGCTTCGCCGTCAATCTCGCCGGCGCCGTGCCCTTCGCGGCCAAGGGACTCGGCGAGGAGGTGCGCGGCTACAATCTGATCGCCGTGGTGAAGGCCTCGAGCGCCTATCAGAAGCTCGGCGATCTCAAGGGCAAGAAGGTGGCGCACACCTCGCCCTCCTCCAACTCGGGCAATCTCGCGCCGCGCGTTCTGTTTCCCGAGCAGGGGCTGAAGCCGGACGAGGACTACAAGCCGGCGATGTCGGGCGGGCACGACAAGTCGGTGCTCGGCGTCGGCTCGGGCGACTACGACATGGCGGCGGTCGCCTCCGACGTGTTCGACCGCATGGCGACGCGCGGCACGATCAAGCGCGAGGATTTCCGCATCCTCTACAAGAGCCCGGTCTTCCCGACCTCGTCCTTCGCCCATGCGCATGATCTGAAGCCGGAGCTCGCGGCCAAGCTGCGCGAGTGCTTCTACTCGTTCCGCTTCACGCCGGCGATGACCAAGGAGTTCAACGGCGACGACCGCTTCCTGCCGATCACCTATCAGAAGGACTGGGCGGTGGTGCGCGACGTCGCCGAGAAATCGGGCACGCCCTACAACAAGTCGGCCTATGACGCCGAGTCGAAGCGCGAGGCGGACGCGGCGGCCAAGAAGGCCGCCGAAGCCGCGGCGAAGGCCGCCGCGCCCGCGGCGCCGAAACAGTGAGGCCGATCATGCGCACGACGCTTCTCGCCCTCGCCTCGCTTCTCGCTCTCGCCGTCGCGGCGCAGGCGCAGGACGCCTGCCCCAATCGCGGCCAGCTCGATGCGGCGTATTGCGACGCCGACGGCGATCTCGTCGCCGACCGGCCGACCGACGCGGCGAAGCTGAAAGACCCGGCGCAGCTCATCTTCGCCTATTCCCCGGTGGAGAATCCGGCCGTCTATCAGACGGTCTACCAGCCCTTCATGGATCACCTCGCCAGCTGCACCGGCAAGCGCATCGTCTATTACCCGGTGCAGAACAACGCGGCGCAGATCGAGGCGATGCGCTCGGGGCGGCTGCACATTTCCGGCTTCGCCACCGGCGTCGTCGGCTTCGCCGTCAATCTCGCAGGCGCCGTGCCCTTCGCGGTGATCGGCTCGGCCAGGGGCGTGTCGGGCTACAAGCTGTTCGCCATCGTCAAGGCCGACAGCCCCTACAAGACGCTCGCCGACCTCAAGGGCAAGAAGGTGGCGCACACCTCGCCCTCGTCGAACTCCGGCAATCTGGCGCCGCGCGTGTTCTTCCCCGATCTCGGGCTGAAGCCGGACGAGGACTACAAGGTGCTGATGTCGGGCGGGCACGACAAGTCGGTGCTCGGCGTCGCCTCGGGCGACTACGACATGGCGCCTGTCGCCTCCGACGTCTACGAGCGCATGGTGGCGCGCGGGGCGGCGAAGGGCGACCAGTTCCGCGTGATCTGGCAGAGCGAGACTTTTCCGACCTCGTCCTGGTCGATGCCGCACGATCTGAAGCCGGAACTGGCCAAAAAGATCTCCGACTGCTTCATGACCTACCAGTGGTCGGACGGGCTGAAGAAGGAATATGTCGGCGAGGATCGCTTCCTGCCGATGACCTACAAGGAGACGTGGCGGCCGATCCGCGAAGTCGCGGAGAAATCCGGCACGCCCTACAACAAGGCGGCCTATGACGCGCAGGTGAAGCGCGAGGCGGAGGCCGCGGCGAAGAAGGCGGCGGAGGCCGCGGCGAAGGCGGCGGCGCCCAAGCCATGACGGGAGCGGGCAACAGCGCGCTCCTGTCGATCCGCCATCTGCGCAAGGAATATCGGCCCGGCCAGCCGGTGCTGAAGGACATCAGCCTCGACATCGACGCGCGCGGGCTGACGGCGATCATCGGCCCGTCCGGCACCGGCAAGTCGACGCTGATCCGCTGCATCAACCGGCTCGTCGATCCCACGGCCGGCGAGATGCTGTTCGAGGGGCGCGATCTGGCGAAGCTCGCCGGCGCCGAGCTGCGCGCCGCGCGCCGGCGCATCGGCATGGTGTTCCAGGAGTACAATCTCGTCGAACGCCTCAGCGTCATCGAGAACGTGCTCACCGGCCGGCTCGGCTATGTGCCGGCCTGGCGCGCCTTCCTGCGCAAATTTCCCGCAGCGGACGTCGCACGCGCCTTCGATCTGATCGACGCCGTCGGTCTCGACGAGAGTTTCGCGACGCGGCGCGCCGACAAGCTGTCGGGCGGCCAGCGCCAGCGCGTCGGCATCGCCCGCGCGCTGATGCAGGCGCCGGCGCTGATCCTCGCCGACGAGCCGACCTCCTCGCTCGACCCGAAGACCTCGGTCGAGATCATGGAGCTGATGGCGAAGATGGGCGCCGAGCGCGGCGTGCCGATCATCGTCAACATCCACAATGTCGAGCTCGCGCGCCGCTACGCCTCGCGCATCATCGGCATGACCGGCGGCGAGGTGGTCTATGACGGACCGCCCGAAGGGCTCGCCGACGCGCATCTGAAGCACATTTATGGCGGCGAGGAATTCCTGTGAGCGCGCACGCGCGGCCCGCGGCCTTTCCGACGAACTGGACGAGCCGCATCGCCTGGATCGGCCTCGCGCTCTATGCGGTCTACGCCACCTCGATCCTCGAACTGACCTTTGCGCGTTTCGTCACCGGCCTCGACAATGGCGGCAAGTTCCTCGCCCGCATGTTTCCGCCGAACATGCAGGCCGACAAACTCGAGCTCATCACTTCCGGCATCATGGAGAGCCTGCAGATCGCGGTGCTCGCGACCTTTTTCGGCATCCTGTTGTCGCTGCCGCTGGGGCTGATGGCGGCGCGCAACCTGTCGCCGGGCTGGCTCGCCTGGTCGTCGCGCGGGCTGATCGCGGTGCTGCGCTCGTTCCACCCCGTCATCGTGTCGATCCTGTTCGTGAAAGCGGTCGGCTTCGGCGCGCTGGCCGGCATTCTGGCGCTGATCGTCTCGACCATGGGCTTCGTCTCGAAACTGTTCGCCGAAGTCGTCGAGGAGATGAATCCGAAGCAGGTCGAGGCGGTGCGCGCCACCGGCGCGAATTTCTGGAACGTGCTGGCGATGGCCGTCTTCCCGCAGGTGATGGCGCGCTTCATCGGCCTTTCAGTCTACCAGTTCGACTCCAACATCCGGAACTCGACGATGGTCGGCATCGTCGGCGGCGGCGGCATCGGCGCGCCGCTGTTCACCGCCTACCAGCGCTTCGATTACGATGTCGTGCTGACCATCCTGATCATCATCATCGCCATCATCATGGTCGCCGAGCTCGTGTCTGGCCGCATCCGCCGGGTGTTCCAGTGAACGCGGCGGCGCGCGAATGGACGCGCTTCACCCCGGGCGAGCGCATCGCCCGCGCGATGCTCTACATCGTCACGGCGATCGCGGTTGTATGGTCGATCCGCACGATCGACATCATTCCCGAGTTTCTCTACGACGCGCCCGAGCAGACGGCGGATCTGTTCCGCCGCATGTGGCCGTTCGACTGGGCGTTCTACCCCAAGGCGGTGCATTCGGCGCTGATCGAGACGTTTCATATCGCGACGCTCGGCACGATTCTGGCGATCGTGCTCGCCCTGCCGCTGTCCTTCCTGGCGGCGCGCAATTTCACCAGCAATCCCATTCTGAACCTGATCGCGCAGTTCATCTTCGTCTCCTCGCGCTCGGTGAACTCGCTGATCTGGGCGCTGCTGTTCGTGGCGATCTTCGGGCCCGGCGCGCTGTCCGGCGTGTTGTCGATCGCCTTCCGCTCGATCGGCTTCGTCGGAAAACTGTTCGGCGAGGCGCTGGAGGAGGCGCAGCAGGGGCCGATCGAAGCGCTGACCGCGGCCGGCGCGCCGCGCTCGATGCTCCTCGTCAAGGGCTACTGGCCGCAGGTGGAGCCGGCCTTCTGGTCAGTGGCGCTGTTGCGCTGGGACATCAACATCCGCGAGTCCGCCGTGCTCGGCCTCGTCGGCGCCGGCGGCATCGGCGTGGCGCTCGATGCGGCGCTGAACAATCTCTACTGGGATCAGGTCGGACTGATCCTCGCCGTGATCTTTTGCGTGGTCGTCGTCACCGAGATCGTCACCTCGACCATCCGGTCGCGGATCATCTGACGCGCGGGCGCTGCGTCGCAGGTGACGGGCGCGGCGACTTCGCGCATGATCACGCCTCTTTTCTGCGGCGGAGCGCATCCATGAAAATCCGGGCGGCGGTGTTGCACGAGATGGCGCGGCCCCGGCCCTATGCGACGTCGCGGCCGCTCGCCATCGAGACGGTCGATCTCGACGGGCCGGGCCCCGGCGAGGTGCTGGTGAAGATGGCCGCCGCCGGCCTCTGCCATTCCGATCTCTCGGTGATCAATGGCGACCGGCCGCGGCCGCTGCCGATGGCGCTCGGGCACGAGGCGTCGGGAATCGTCGAGGAGGTCGGCCCGATGGTCGACGATCTTCAGAAAGGCGATCATGTCGTCTTCGTCTTCGTGCCGAGCTGCGGCCATTGCGCGCCGTGCGCGGAAGGGCGGCCGGCGCTGTGCGAGCCGGGCGCAGCGCACAACGGCGCCGGCGATCTGCTGACCGGCGCGCGGCGGCTGCGGCTCAACGGCAAGATGGTCCATCATCATTGCGGCGTCTCGGCCTTCGCCGAATATTCCGTCGCCTCGCGCCGCTCGCTGGTGAAGATCGATCGAGAAACGCCGCTCGACATCGCCGCGATGATCGGCTGCGCCGTGATCACCGGCGCGGGCGCGGTGTTCAACACCGGCGCGCTGAAGCCGGGCGGCTCGGCGGCGGTGGTCGGGCTCGGCGGCGTCGGCCTCGCGGCGGTGATGGGCGCGGCGGCGGCGGGCTGCGAGACGATCGTCGCGGTGGACCGGCTCGACGACAAGCTCGCCTTCGCGCGCGATCTCGGGGCGACGCACACATTCAACGCCGACGACAACGATCTCGTCGCCAAAGTGAAAGAGGCGACCAAGGGCGGCGTCGAGGCGGCGTTCGAATTCGCGGGGTCCGCGCGCGCGCTGGAGGCGAGCTACATGATGACGCGGCGCGGCGGGACGACGGTGACCGCCGGCCTGCCCAACCCCAAAGCGATGCTGAGCCTGCCCGCCGTGACGCTGACCGCCGAGGAGCGCACGCTGCGCGGCTCGTATCTCGGCTCCGGCGTGCCCGCGCGGGATATCCTGCGATTCCTCGCGCTGCACCGGCGCGGCAAGATGCCGGTCGAAAAGCTGCTGACCCGGACGATCCGCCTCGACGACATCAATGATGGCTTCGACCGTCTGGCGGACGGCGCGGCGATCCGCCAGATCGTGACGTTCGGGTGAGGGGCGTCAGTTCGGACGCGGCACGCATTTGTACTGGCGAGGAATGGTGGCGACGGTGGTGCTGCGCGCCTGCGCGGCGCCCCACTGCCCGCCGGTGACCTGCTGCACCTGCCCCTTCGGACACTTGCCGTTGTCGACGAAGACGACCTCGCCATAGCGAAGCCCGCCCTTGGCGGGCTCCTGCTTGACGATTTCCACGGCGGCGGCGGGCCAGGACGCGAGAAGGGCGAGGCAGATCACGGTCGTGCGGAGCATGGATGCGTCTCCTGCTTTGGATGCGAGGACAGGCTGCCAGAGGCGCCGTGACGCAGGCGTGACCGGATGGCGTGACGACGCGGCGTCCGAATATGGCCTCGGCGACACAACCGACAGCGTCGGGCGGCGTCGAAGCGCAGTTCTCCTCTTTCGGTTCGAGCCAGGCTCGAATCCGCCACATGCCAAAGCGGGGCTGATGCGCAGCGAACATCGGCCGTGGCGCGATCGCGCGGCCGGCGCCCGATGCTGGCGCCGCTCCGCCGATCGCCCCGGCCGCGATCCTCATCCTGAGCCTGTCGAAGGATGAGCTCGCCCAAGCGCGATCTGCGTCCTGGCGTCGCGCCCGCCGCGCCTCGCGCTTCGACTTCGCTCAGCGTGAGGCGCTCCTGCAAGCGCCCCGGCCTGCCCGCCGTGACGCTGACCGCCGAGGAGCGGACGCTGCGCGGCTCGTATCTGGGCTCCGGCGCGCCGGCGCGGGATATCTTGCGCTTTCTGGGTCTGCACCGGCGCGGAAAAATGCCGGTCGAGAAGCTGCTGACCCGGACGATCCGCCTCGACGACATCAACGAGGGCTTCGACCGTCTGGCGGACGGCGCGGCGATCCGCCAGATCGTGACGTTCGGGTGAGGGGGATAGCTGGATCGGGGGCCGTTAGCGGCCGGTCCGGTTTTGGCAAGGAAATTGTGATTGCCGCCGTTCCGCCTTCGAACTTTTGGCAGCGAAACAGGCACCAGCAATCGCTCATGAACTTCACGATCTGATCGAGCCATCCGAATCGGCGGTGGACTCCGAAGAGTCGGGACCCGACACTGAGCCCAGCGTCTTTCCCCACTGGCCAGGAATACGCAGAAAACGTTTCTCTTTGCTCGCACTCCGCTGTGTCCAAGATGCATGCCGAGTCTCTGAGAAGCTCGGCAATTCCAGATGAACGGAGATCGTTGCTTCGGCAATTTTCTTAAGCGAACTTGTATGATTGAAGTCAGCGAACAGAGCATGTCTTCCGCCGAGCGACTTCCATACAGCCGAAATCGGCCTCCAACTCCGAAACAATTCGTGTCCGGTCAGCAGCAAAACGCGGTTGCGCGGCCCGCCGTTTGGCGCCAGTTTCCGCGTCCAACGCACGAGCCGTCGCAATAACGCCTTTTCACCTTCGGTGAATTCTTTCCTAAAAACCGATACCGCTAGGTAGCAACCAGGGAACTCGAGGGCGAGGTCCTGCAGCCTCGCAATGTCCTTGGGCTTAAGGGTGTCCCCTTCGCTAAACGACTTGGCTTCCCCGAAGATTATGTTGGGGTCGTGGTTCTCGTCAAAGCCAGCCACACTGTGCAGCGCGACATAGTCGGCCTCAATAGTCTTCCCGTTCCTGACGAGTTTAACGGCAGTGATGAAATTGAGGGCACCCCTACGGTCGCTTATATCGTCGATCGCGCGAAGCGCGAGGACTGCGCCATAGGCACCCTTCGCGTAGTCCTGCACCGAAAAAGGCCCCGACACGCGATATGCCCACTTTCGGGCTCCTGGGTCGGCGTTTTGGGGAAAGGGATAATCCTTGAGGCACCGGCTGCAAGTCAATTCATACGCCAGTTTGTCCACTGGACCCCAGTTAAAATGAAAACAATTGATGCATTGGGTCTCAAGCCCCAGAACGATAACTTTCCGCTTAGTAAACTGCTCTATGTCGCTTCGCCCGTAGTCACGTTCCTTTTTCCTGTTGACCAGATCGACCCACTGCTTGATTGACCGAGATCGCGGAGGAAACTCCTCCTGCATTGCTTCGGTATCGTTGGTCCGTCTCCGTATGGCGCCCGCCATGTCATTCATCGTCCGTAGGATGTCTTCATCCGCGATGAGGTGGGCCCCCCACAGACCGCCGAGCTGATCAAGCACATGTTTGGCGATATAACCTGGCTCGGACAGAGAGACTGAATACCCCGCCCTGGTTAGAATTTCGGTGATGGCCTTCTCTTGCGTTTCGAACTGCAAGGAAGAGGAGAGACCAACGTATTCATGACCGAGACTCCAACCCTCGGTGCCGATTAGCACATCTCCGCTAGGTATGGATAGTCGCGGGTGAGAGCGATCGTATGTATTGTAGGGATAGATTGTCGCTAGGTTGCTCCTGCTGTAGTTCGAAATATTAAGGCTATTCACCCAACGAACGTGACCAGACCCGTGACGGGCCGCGAATCTGGGCCGCAAAGGTTCGAAGGTTGTGCTCAGATTGTCGCTAGAATGGTCCACTTCCAGGTTTACCTGCTTTTCTTCGACGAACAGCCGCAGGCGCTTCGGTGCATTCATCATTCCTTCGCCTGGCGCGTCCCAGATCCGATCGCGCCAATGTTTGACCGTCAGCGAATGGTTGTAACCGCGCGCCGGCGGCAGACCTGGCTGGATGGTCTGGATCGTCTCTCGCCGCCCGATGTCGGAGATACCTCGCGCGAATTCGATGGTTGCGGAGTGCATCATACCGGAGGGGTTGCCCTCCAACGGCCGATACTCTGCTTTGCAAATCGCCTGAACATCGCTGGCAAGCTCAGCGACCCAGCCGATCGGAACAGGTAAGAGGGGAGCGGGTTCGCTTCTCAGGTTCCAGAGGTCGATGATGTCCGTGGTCTTGGAAGGGTCAAAAACGAAGAACTTGAGGTCGTGCTGCCAGCTACGCTCGGGTTTGATCGTGTAAGAAGAGGGGTCGAACGGCTTGGTGATGCCCTTCAGATAGACTTGGCGCCATGTCTCAGGGCTCCATGGCATGGGCTCCGGCCGGTACACATCATTGTAGTTAGAAGCAAAATATCGACAAACTTCTTCTGTAGGGAACACGCCGAACATGGCCTCGGCGGCACCCGTCGAAGGAGGCCCGTCAACAATCATCGCCGATTTCGGTTCGCGTTGCAGAAAGCGCTCTTCGCGGTCATAAAGTGCGCGTAGCGCATCGGTGATGGGCAATCCGAACTTCAGCTCCGCCCAGGGTTTGTTCGGGTCGGGCGACAGTAGTTCTTCAAGCGTAACCGAGCGATCGCCAGTTACTCCCTTGAGGCATTCAAGTCCTAGCTTCTTAAGCAGGCCTGGCTTGGCCTCGACGAAGGCGTCTGGCTCAAAAAAACGAATGTAGCCTCGTGCGATATCGATGCCGGTTTTGTCGCCTACGAATTCCGCGGCCCACTCCTTAGGCGGCCGGCGGAACACAGGAATGATCGGGTTGTACCGGCCGCCCCACATACATGCCGAGATACGCATGAAGCGGATGATCGACGTGCGGTCGGAGGGGTTAACCAAGAGGGCGACGCGCGCTGGGCGGAGCCGGATACTGGCGGTGAGTTCTGCCAAAGGGAAATTCCTAACGCCAACTGGAAGTGTCCGAACATTCCCGGAATTCTGGCGTTCAGCAAGGGTTGCGTGCCTCTTGCCTATAAGGGCTAGGGGAAATCTTGGCCGTCATTTCTTCGAAGCTCTCCTGAACAATCTGTCGCCCATTGTGTCGAGAAGCGGGAAACAATTCTGGTGCGTGAGCTGAAGGCTTTTCACCTTCAAGTGAGATTTAACGCCTAGACTGAGTCCTACGGCAGCTCTTTGGACGTTACGCGATCAGTTCGAATGCCCGCTTCGGGGACGCAGAGCGGACGTTCATCGTGCAAGATCTCCGAACTTCGCACCATCCCCTCCCCCTTCCCTCCGCCCCCGCCTTCCTCTATATGGCGCCGCAGCATGACTGCCCGGCGCCGTTGGCGTGCGGGCGGTTGGCGTTGGGCCGCGTCCGATCCTGGCCCTCCCGTTTCCCCGGCGCCGCGCGCACACGCGGCGCTGATCGTTTCGCGAGGCCGCCCGGCTTCGCGCCTCCGCACGAGACCAGCTCCGAGACCCGCCCCATGCAACTGCGCAACATCGCCATCATCGCCCATGTCGACCATGGCAAGACGACGCTGGTGGACCAGCTGCTGAAACAGTCCGGCGCGTTCCGCGAGAACCAGCGCGTCGCCGAGCGCGTGATGGACTCCAACGATCTCGAAAAAGAGCGCGGCATCACCATTCTCGCCAAGGCGACCTCGGTCGTCTGGAAGGATTGCCGCATCAACATCGTCGACACGCCGGGCCATGCCGATTTCGGCGGCGAGGTGGAGCGCATCCTCTCCATGGT
>JAEULW010000248.1 GCA_016793505.1 Methylobacteriaceae bacterium
TTGCGCTGATAATCCTTCACGTCGGAGAAGACGATCTGCGGCCAGCGCTCCTGATCGTAGCGCAGGTTCCAGGCGCTGGTCGCCATGAACACCGGCGCGCCGTCGAGATCGCGGGCGAGCGCGCTCGGATAGGCGTCGAGAAATTTCGTCAGCTCCGCCGGATCGGCCGCCGACACCCAGCGGCACACCTCGAAGCGGCTCGGCTCGAAGCTGACCGGCAGGCCGTATTCGGCCTGCAGCCGCTCGGCCAGCACGTCGAGCTGCAGCGCCCCGACGACGCCGACCATCGCCGGCGAGCCGTCGTTTGGCAGGAACAGCTGCACGACGCCTTCCTCGGCCATCTGCTGCAACGCCTCGCGCAGCTTCTTCGCCTTCATCGCGTCGCCGAGCTTGACGCGGCGCAGGATTTCCGGCGCGAAGCTCGGCACGCCGTGGAAGACGAGATCCTCGCCCTCGGTGAGCGTGTCGCCGATGCGCAGCAGCCCGTGATTGGGAAGGCCGACGACGTCGCCGGCGAAGGCCTCGTCGGCGATCGAGCGATCCTGCGCGAAGAAGAATTGCGGCGCGTGCAGGCCGACGAGCTTGCCGGTGCGCACGAGTTTCGCGCGCATGCCCCGCGAGAGCCTGCCCGAGACGACGCGCAGGAAGGCGATGCGGTCGCGGTGGTTCGGATCCATGTTCGCCTGGATCTTGAACACGAAGCCCGACATCTTCGCCTCGCGCGGCTCGACGAGGCGCGACTCCGCCGGCTGCGGCCGCGGGCTCGGCGCATGCGCGCCGATCGCGTCGATGAGATCGCGCACGCCGAAATTCTTCAACGCAGAGCCGAAGAACACCGGCGTCAGATGCCCTTCGCGAAACGCCTTTTCGTCGAACGGCCGCGAGGCCTCCGCGCCGAGCGTCAGCTCCTCGATGTAAGCGCCCGCCTCGTGCGCCGGCAACAGCGCGGCGATCGCCGGATCGTCGGGGCCCGTGACCTTCATGAGGCCGGCCTCATCGTCCATGTCGACGCGCCGCACATGCTTGCGGGCGAGATCGTAGGTTCCGGCGAAATCGCGGCCCCGGCCGATCGGCCAGGTCATCGGCGCGGTGTCGAGGGCGAGCGTCTTCTCGATCTCGTCCATCAGGTCGAACGGATCGCGCGACTCGCGATCGAGCTTGTTGACGAAGGTGACGATCGGAATGTCCCTGAGCCGGCACACCTCGAACAGCTTGCGCGTGCGCGCCTCGATGCCCTTGGCCGCGTCGATCACCATCACCGCGGAATCGACGGCGGTCAGCGTGCGGTAGGTGTCTTCGGAGAAGTCCTCGTGACCTGGCGTGTCCAGCAGGTTGAAGACGTGCGGACCATATTCGAACGTCATCACCGAGGTCACGACCGAAATGCCGCGCTCGCGCTCGATGCCCATCCAGTCCGAGCGCGTCTGGCGGCGATTGGCCTTGGCCTTGACCTCGCCGGCGAGCTGGATCGCGCCGCCGAACAGCAGCAGCTTCTCGGTCAGCGTCGTCTTGCCCGCGTCGGGGTGCGAGATGATGGCGAATGTCCGCCGCCGGGCGACGGGATCGGGAGGGCTCATGCCGCGCGGGGTAGCGCAGCCCCGCCCGTTCGGCAAGCGCGCCGCGCCCTCACCAGTAGTCCGACCGCGCCGCCTGTCCGGCGATCTCGGCGAGTCGCGCCCGCGTCGCCGCCGTCGCCGCCTCCGGCAGCGCATCGAGCGGAAAGAACCCGGTCTCGGCGAGTTCACGATCAGGCAGCCGCGGCGCGTGCTGACGGAAGGCGCGCACGACATAGAGCGCCACATGATCGCGCGGCGACGACCGGTTGTTGAAATAGACGCCGAACAGCTCCGGCGGCGCCGTCATCTCGATGTTGCCCTCTTCGGCCAGCTCCCGCCGCAGCGCCTCGCCCATCGTCTCGCCGCGCTCGACGCCGCCGCCCGGCAGATACCAGCCCGGCACATAGGTGTGGCGGACGAGGAACACCCGCCCCTCCCCGTCCAGCGCCGCGGCGCGCACGCCGAGCGTCATCGGCCGACTCGCCAGGAACAGGAGATGGAAGAGCCGGTCGCGCAGGCGCGTGACCGGCGACCAGCCCTCGCGCATGTCAGAGCGCATGATGGCAGGCGACGCGTCGCGCGGGCGCGATGTCGCGCAGAGCCGGCGCATCGCGGCGGCAGATGTCCGTCGCCAGCGGACACCGCGGATGGAAGTGACAGCCCGGCGGCGGCGCCACCGGCGAGGGCGGCTCGCCCTCGATCGCGACTTTCGCCTTCGCGACAGTCGGATCGGGCGCGGGCGAGGCCTCGCGCAGCACCCGGGTGTAGGGATGCTTCGGCGCGTCAAAAATCTCGCCCGTCGGACCGCTCTCGATGATCCGGCCGAGATACATCACGACCGTGCGTTCGCAGAAATGACGCACAACGCCGAGATCATGGCTGACGAAGACGAAGGCGAGGCGTCGGCGCTGTTTGAGATCGTCGAGAAGTTTCAGGATCTGCGCCTGCACCGACACGTCGAGCGCCGACACCGGCTCGTCGGCGAAGATGACGTCGGGCTCGAGCGCCAGCGCCCGCGCGATGCCGATGCGTTGGCGTTGCCCTCCCGAAAACTCATGCGGGAAGCGATCGAACGCCGTCTTCGGCAGGCCGACCTCGTCGAGAATCGCCAGCGCGCGCTTGCGCGCTTCCTCGCCTTTCGCCACGCCATGCACGGCGAGCGGCTCCATCAGCGCCGCGCCGACGCGCTGACGCGGATCGAGCGCCGACGCCGGGTCCTGAAACACGATCTGCATGCGCCGGCGCAATGCGCGCAGCTCCGCAGGCCTCGCCCCGAGCACGTCGCGCCCGTCGAACGTCACTCTGCCGCGATCGGCCTCGATCAGCCGGAGCGCGACGCGCGCCGCGGTCGACTTGCCGCAGCCCGACTCGCCGACGACGCCGAGCGCCTCGGCGTGATCGACGCCGAAGGAAACCCCGTCGAGCGCCCGCACCTCGACCAGCTTCGGCACGGGCCAGCCCTGCTTGAGCACGAAGGTCTTGGCGATGTCGACGACCTCGAGCAGCATCACGAGGCCTCCCGCGCCGTGACGACGCAGCGCGTCAGATGCCGGGGATCGTCGCGCAACGGCGTCAGCGGCGGGCGCCGCGCGCAGGCTTCCTCGCGCAGCGGACAGCGGCTCTGGAAGCGGCAACCCTCGGGCATGTCGGCGAGCGTCGGCACCTGACCGGGAATCGGCGAAAGATCGGCGGTCGGCCGGTCGACGCGCGGCATCGCGGCAAGCAGCGCGCGGCTGTAGGGATGCCGCGGGTTGGCGAAGAAGGCGCCGACCTCGCCGCTCTCCACCACATCGCCCCCATACATCACCATGACGCGCTGCGCATTCGTCGCGACGACGCCGAGATTGTGGGTGATCAGCAGCACGCCGAGCCCCTTGTCGCGCTGCAGACTGCCCAACAGGTCGAGCACCTGCGCCTGCACGGTGACGTCGAGCGCCGTCGTCGGCTCGTCGGCGATCAGCACCTTCGGCTCACAGGCGATGGCGAGCGCGATCATCACGCGCTGGCGCATGCCGCCGGAGAACTGGTGCGGATAGGAATCGAGCCGCTGCGCGGCGGCCGGAATGCGCACCAGCTCCATCAGTTCGCGCGCCCGCTCCCGCGCCTGCCGCCGCGACAGGCCACGATGCTGGATCAGCGATTCGGCGATCTGGAAGCCGACGGTCAGCACCGGATTGAGCGACGTCATCGGCTCCTGAAAGATCATGCCGATGGCGTCGCCGCGCACTTTCTCGAGCTGCGCTTCGGCGAGTCCGCTGGTCTCGACGCCGTCGATGACGATCCGCCCGGCCGACAGCCTGCCGACGCCCGCGGGCAGGAGACCCATCACCGTCATCGCCGTCAGGCTCTTGCCGCAGCCCGACTCGCCGACCAGCGCCAGCGTCTCGCCGCGCGCCAGCTCGAAGGACACATCGCGCACCGCGTCGCGCCAGACGCCGTCGATGCGCAACGATGTGGTGAGGCCCTCGACGGAAAGCGCGGCGCTCATGACCGCGCCTCGCGTGGCGGAGCGCAGGTCGATTCCATCTTGCTCAGCGTCATCGCGGGCGAAGCGAAGCAATCCACCGGCGTCGCCTGCACGGATGGATCGCTTCGTCGGCTGCGCCTCTTCGCAATGACGGCGCTCATGTCGGCGCCCGCGGATCCGTGGCGTCGCGCAGTCCATCGCCGACAAGGTTCAGCCCGATCATCACCAGCAGGATGGCGATCGAAGGGAAAATCGACAGCAACGGCGCATCGAGCAGATTGTCGAAACCCTCGCGCACGATGCCGCCCCAGGTCGCCGTCGGCGGCGGCGCGCCGAGGCCGATGAAAGACAGCGTCGCCTCGGTGCGGATCGCCGTGGCGAGCCACAGCGAGGCCATGACGACGAGCTCATCCATGATGTTCGGCGCGACATGCGCGAACATCGTCCGCATGTTCGAAAATCCGAGCGCGCGGCAGGCGTCGACAAAATCGCGCTCCTTCATCGCCAGAGTCGAGCCGCGCGCGATGCGCACGAAAGCCGGCACGGCGGTGATCGCGATGGCGAGGATCAGATTGAACAGGCTTGGCCCGAGCACGGCGACGAGGATGATGCCCATGATGATCTGCGGAAAGCTCATCAGCACGTCGTTGGCGCCCGAGATGACGCGATCGACCCAGCCGCCGAAATAGCCCGAGACGACGCCGACCGCCGCCCCGACGACGACGCCGGCGAGCGTGGCGACGAAGCCGACGAACAGCGACACGCGCGCCCCCCAGATGATGCGCGAAAGCGTGTCGCGGCCAAACGAGTCGGTGCCGAGCCAGTGCTCGCGCGAGGGGCCCGCAAGCTTGTTGATGACGTCCTGCTCGTCAGGATCATAGGGCGCGAGCCAGGGCGCGAACAGCGCCATGACGATGCAGATCGCCACAAGAATGACGCCGATCATCAGCGCCGGCGAACGCGTCGCGCGGCCGAAGAAGGCGTTGCGGCGCGCCGGCGAGGCTGTCGCGCTCATGTCGTCTTCACCCGCGGATCGACAAGGCCATAGGCGAGGTCGGTGAGCAGGTTCACCACCACGATGATGAAGGCGTAGATCACCATCAGCCCCTGCAGCATCGTGTAGTCACGCTTTTCAAGCGCGCCGATGATCAGCTTGCCGAGGCCCGGCCGGTTGAACACGATCTCTGTCAGCACGGAATTGCCGATCAGCACGCCGAGATAGAGGCCGATCACCGTGACGATCGGGATGAGGACGTTGCGGAAGCCGTGTCGCCAGATCACGATCGTCGTCGGCATGCCTTTGGCGCGCGCCGTGCGCACATAGTCCTCGCTCATCGCCTTGAGCATGCCCGAGCGCGTCACGCGCGTCAGATAGGCGACCATGATGAGGCCGAGATTGAGCGCCGGCAGCGCCAGCGAACGCAGCCGCTCCACAGGATCTGTCAGCGGAACGCCCTTCGAGATGACCGGAAACCAGCGGAAATGGATCGCGAACGCGATCAGCATCATGATGCCCGAAACGAAGGCGGGAAACGACAGCCCCGCCAGCGACACGATGCGCGCCACCCAGTCGGCGAAGCCGTCGCGGCTGCGCGCCGCCCAGACGCCGAGCGGCACGCCGAAGACGACGCCGATGATCAGCGAGGCGATCGTGAGCTCGATCGTATAGGGCAGGACGGCGAGCACATCCGTCATGACCGGCCGGTTGGTGACGAGCGAACGCCCGAAATCGCCGGTCAGCACGTCGCTCATGAAGGCGGCGTATTGTCTCCACAAGGGCTGATCGAGGCCCAGCCGCCCGCGCAATTCCGCGAGCGCCTGCGGCGTCGCCTGATCGCCGAGAATGACGAAGGCCGGATCGCCCGGCACGATGCGGACGAGCACGAAGACGAGCGTCAGCACCGCCAGCAGCGTCGGCGCGGCGAGCAGAAGCCGCTTGGCGAGATAGGCGATCATGAATCCGTCATCCGCGCCCCATCTCCTCGCCCGTCACAAGACCGATGCGCGCTGTTGACGCTCCCGCCGTCGTTGCGATTGGAGCGAAGCAATCCATCCCGACCGCTGGCCCGCAGGATGGATTGCTTCGTCGGCCGCGCCTCCTCGCAATGACGACCGGAGCCGGCGAGGAGGCCGAAGGTCGCCCTCACTTCTTGTCGGTCGACTCGTTGATCGTCGGCCCGAGATGCATCGAGGCCTCGAACTTGTATCCGTAGTCGACATTGGCCTTGCGCGCCCAGGATTGCAGCTGCTCGTGAATCGGGAAGGCGCAGCGCTCTTCGATGATCTTCTTCTGCGCGCTCGCCCACAGCTGCTTCTGCTTGGCGGGGTCCTGCTCGACGCGCGCGGCGTCGATTTCGGCGTCGGCGACCTTGCAGTGCGAGAAGTTGGTGACGGCCGTCGGCGTGCCGACGATCGCCCGCGAATGGAAGAACTGCGACAGATAGACGTCAGCGATCGGGAAGCGCGCCGCCGCGTAGTAGTTCACCTGGCTGAGGTTCTTGCGGATGTTGGCGTGGAAGGTCTGGTGGTCGACGACGTCGAGCTGCAGATCGATGCCGGCCTTCTTCATCTGCGCCTGCACCACCTGCATCACCGAAAGCATGCTCGGCAGGTTGGTCTGCACCGCCTTGATCGTCAGGCCCTGGCCGAAGCCCGCCTCGGCCAGCAGCTGCTTGGCCTTGTTGGGATCGCAGCATGGGATCTTCGTCGAATCGTCGAAGCCGAGATAGCCGATCGGCACCACCGAGCGGCCGGGCACGGCGACGAGATTGCCCATGAAGGCGGCGACCTGACCGGCGTCGAGCGCATAGCCGATCGCCTCGCGCACCTTGGGATTGTCGAGCGGCTTCTGGCTCATGTTGATGTGCAGCATCGCCAGCTCGGTCGGTCGCACGACGTCGACGATGACGTCCGACTTGGCTTTGAACCGCTCCACCCATTTCTGGTCCTGGCGCCCGTAGATGACGTCGATCTCGCCCGACTCGAAGGCGAGGTCGCGCGCCGCGTCCGCCGGAATGAATCGATAGACGATCTTGTCGATCTTCGGCTTGCCGCGGAAATAGTCGCTATGGGCGAGGAAGGCGACGCTCTCCTTCGGCTTGTACTCGTCGACCATGAACGGCCCGGTGCCGACCGGCTTCAGACGGAAGTCCTCGCCAAGCTTCTCGACCGCCTTCTTCGAGACGATGTTGCCGCCGTGATAGTTGGCGACGAGACCCAGCAGCGAGGGCACCGGGTTCTTCAGCGTGATCCGCACCGTGTAAGGATCGACCGCCTCGACACTGGCGAGCGCGCCATAGTCGCCGGAGAAGGAGGAGCTCTTGGGATCGGCGGCGCGCCTGATCGAGAACACCACGTCCTCGGAGGTCATCTCGCCATAGTCGCGATGGAACTTGACGCCCTTGCGCAGCTTGAACGTCCACACGGTGCCGTCGGCGTTCTTCTCCCAGCTCTCGGCGAGATCG
>JAEULW010000293.1 GCA_016793505.1 Methylobacteriaceae bacterium
CAGTTCGGCGCGGGCGCGATCGGTCTGCGCCTTGCGTTGCTCGATGTTCTGGCTCGCCGAACGATCGAGCACGATGGCGACGACGTCGGCGAGGGCGCGACGATCCTCGCGCACCACGGAAGGGTCGGCGAGCGCGCCGAGCGCCAGCGCCAGGGCGAGCGCGCGCAGCCACGCCGCCTTGCCGCCGCTCCACAGCGCATAGGCGAGCACGGCCAGCGCGACCAGCGCGATCGCGGCGAGAACGCCCCAGGGCAGCAGCGGATCGAAGGCGACGCGGTAGTCGGTCATTCGGTCATCTCGGGCGAGCAGTGAATGGCGAGTAGCGCGCCGGCGCCGCCGCGAACCCTCCCCCGCAAGGGGGGAGTGAGACGAGGCGGCGAGGGCGCAGTCCACCGCGCGCCATTCGCCACTCGCCCTTCGCCATTCGCCCGCATCAATTCGCCAGCCTCTCCAGCAGATCCTTCACAAGCACCTGATCGGCCTTGTAGTTGCCGGTCAGCGTGTACATCACGAGGTTGACGCCGCCGCGCAGCGCCAGTTCGCGCTGGCGCCGCCCGCCGGGAACGAGCGGATACATCGGCTCGCCGTTGCGATCCTCCGCCCAGGCCGCGGCCAGATCGTTCGAGGTGATGAGGATCGGCGAGACGCTGTCGCCCGAGCGCGCCGGCCGGCGCGCCGGATCGCCGTCGTTGGGCGGCAAAGCCTCGATCCAGGTCTGGCCGATCGTCGTGCGGCCGACAAAGCCGTCGAGCAGATAAAAGGTCTTGGTGACGACGTGATCGCGCGGGATCGGCTCGAGCTCGGGCACGTCGACGCCGGCGAGCAGCGTGCGCAGCCATTGCGCCTCGGGCGTCGGCGGCCCGCCGGGCCGCTGGCTCATCGCGTCGCGGGTGTCGAAGACGATCGTCCCGCCCTGCTTCATGAAGGCGGCGATCGCCGCCACAGCCGCCGCGCTGGGCTGCGGCTTGTCGGCGACGATCGGCCAGTAGAGCAGCGGATAGAAGGTCAGCGCGTCGCGCGCCGGCTCGACTCCGACCGGCTCGCCCGGCGACAGCGAGGTGCGATCGCGCAAGGCGCGCGTCACCGCGGCGAGTCCGAGGCGGGAGGCCTCGTCGACGCGCGCGTCGCCGGTCAGCGCGTAAGCGAGGCGCGTCGTCAGCGCCGCCTCCATGTCGCGCTTGGCCGTGTCGCTTCTGGCGGCCGGCGCCGGTTGCGCCTCGGCCCGATCCTGCGGCGTGAAGGTCGCCAGCGCCGCGACCAGCGCCGCCGCGGCGGCGGCGCGCCGCGCCGGTCGCCGCATCGCCCCGGCGAGCCAGAGCGAGGCCAGCGCGTCGAGAAGCAGCAGGGCGAGCGCGGCGACCAGCGCCGCGGCGCGCAGATCGACGGGCTGCGGCCGCGCCAAACTTTCGCTCTTCATCGGCAGACCTGCGACATCGAGCGGCGCGAGCGTCTCGCCCGGCCCCAGCGTGTTGACGGCGACGAGCGCCTCGGGCGGGCCGTAGAAGCCCGGGGGATGGTCCGCCGTCGCGTCGCCGGCGTAGTTGGCGGGGATGGGCCTGGCCGTCGGCGGCGGCGCGCCGAACACGCCGAACCCGTCCAGCGTGCGCGTCGGCGCGACGACCGGCTGCGGCGTCGCATCCGCCCGCTCGCCCGACGCGCCCGTTCCTTCCGCCTCGCCGCCGCTCTGGCCGGCGAGCGATACGATCCGGCGCAGCATGTCGACGAACAGACCTGAGAGCGGCAGGTTCGACCAGGTCGTGTCCGCCGTCACGTGGACGAGAACGACAAGGCCCTTGCCGCGCCGCTCGGCGGTGACCAGCGGCGTGCCGTCGGCGAGCGCCGCCCAGGTCTTGGCCGGCAGGCCGGCCTCGGGTTCGGCCAGCACCTGCCGCGTCGCGGTGACTTCGGCGGGAACCGGCAGGCCGTTGAACGGGCTCTCGCGCGAAAAGGCGGCGAGCGGCTTCGGCGTCTCCCAGGAGAGCGAGCCGCCGAGCGTGCGCCCGCCGCGGCGCAGCCGCACCGGAATGAGATCGTCGGAGGCGGAGGCAAGGCGCACCCCGGCGAAGCGCAGCAGCACGCCGCCCTCCTCGACGAAGCGCGTCAGCCGGTCGCGCGCCTCGCCGGCGACGACGCCGACATCGGCCAGCGCCATCACCGACGGATTGTCGGCGAGCGCCGTGACGATCGCCTGGCCGGCCTCGCCCTTCTGCTCGCGCACGTCGGCGAAGGGGCCGAGCGCGCGCGTCAGATAGTAGGTGGGCGCCAGCAGCGGCTGCGACACGTCGGCGACCGCGCCGGAGACGATGGCGACGCGCCGGCGCTTCCAGCGATCGTCGAGCAGCGTCACCGCGCCGGAGGATTTCTCGTCGGCGATCTCGACGCGGGCGATCTCGTTGCGCAATTCGATCGGCAGGTCGAACTTCGCCTGCGCCTGCGTCGCGCCGGCGAAATCGAAGGTCGTCTCGCCGAGGGTGAGGCCGCGCAGATCGACGGCGCGCAGCGCGCCGCGCTCCGGCCCGCCGGCGACCGGGCGCATCACCCGCACGGTGAGCGCAGCGGGCGCGTTCTC
>JAEULW010000294.1 GCA_016793505.1 Methylobacteriaceae bacterium
AGCCTGGGACGCGGCTGTCGCTTCGAGCTTCCCGAGCCCGGCCCGCCGGGCGACGCCGCCGAGGCGCGGCGGCGCTGGTTCGTCGCCCTCGCGCTGCAGCGCGTCGCCGGCCGCCCGCCGGAGGCGCCCGGCGCGCTGTTCGCGCCGCGCCCCCTCGCTGCCGCCCATCACGCCGCCGCGCCGCCGGACGGGCCGCGCCTCGTCGTCGCGACCTTCGGCCTGCCCGATCTGCCCGGGCTGCTGGCGCGGCTGCGCCGGGCGCGCGAACATCTCGTTCTCGTCGCCGAGACCGAATATGCTCATCTCGAGTACCTGCTGGCGCGCTGGCGCCAGATCGCCGCCCGCCCAGGCGGGGCGACGCTGATCGCCGCCGACGTGGCCGCGCCGGCGGACCGCGCCGCCGCCTTCGCCCATCCCCGGCCGCCGGCCGGCGACATGGTCGAGGCGATCGCCGAGACGCTCGCCGCGCAGGCCTGGCCGAAGCGCGCCGCGCTCTGGTCGACCTGCCTCCGCGACCTCGGCGAGGGCCGCCTCGCGCGGGCCTACGTCTCGGATCATGCGAGCGATTCCGGCCTCGCTGCGGCCGCGCTGGCGCGCCGTTCGGATGCGCCGCTACATGTGTCGGCCCACAGCGGTCTGCCGACGCCGGCCGAATTCGCCCTGCCGCTGGCGCGCGGCGACCGCGGTCAGATCGGCGTCTGGACGCAGGAGCGCGCCGGCCGGCTGCGCCGCCGCCTCGACGCCGAGGGCGCGCGCCTCGACGTGCATGTCGAGCCGCCGGGCCTGTTCGGCCGCGCGCTGGCGACGCAGGCGGGCGCGCTGATGCGCCATGCCGCGCGCGTCGCCGGGCTGCGCGTCGGCGTCTTCGTCACCACCGGGCAGGACGCCTTCGCCCCCGACCGTCCCGTCGCGCCGGTCCTCGCCGCCTTCCGGACGCTGGCGGCCGGCGCGGCGCGCCACAAGATCCGCCTTGTCGTGCGCCTGCGCGAAGTTGAGGACGACCCGCAGCTGTTTCTGCACGGGCTCGACCGGGCGACCCGCGCCGCCATCGAATTCCACCGCGTCGGCGAGCGCGGCCTGTCGCGCGCCCTGTCTGCGATCGACGCTGTGGTCGAACTCGGCTGTCCGACATCGGCCTCGCTGATCGCGCTGGCGCGCGGCGTGCCGGTCTTCCGCCTCGGCCCGCACGATTATCACGCCGGCGACGAGCGCGGCCCGGCCCTGCCGGTGCTGCGCGGCGCCGATCCGGCCGGCGCGCTCCTCGCCAAGGTCGGCGATCCGATCCGCCGCATCCGCGAGGCGGTGCGCCTGCGCGCCCTGTTGTGGCCGCGCAAATCCTTTGGCGAGGGCGCCGCCCGATGATAGAACGCGGCCGCGCCGTCCGGGCGCCCGGATGAGACGCGCGTAGCCAGGATGTCCCCCGAACTGCAACTGTTCGACGACGCCGCAACCCTGTTCGACGGCGCCGAACCGCCCCGCCTGCTGACCTTCGAACTCTATGGCGGGCTGTTCCAGCACGATTTCTCGAGCGAGGCGAAGCTCTACGCCTTCCTCGAGCAGCTGCTCGAGGTGCGCGAATTCGCCGAGGACCGCCGCCAGGCGCAGAATGCGCTGCTGGCGCTCGAGCCGGACCGGCCCTGGAGCTTCCGGCACGACCGCATCTACAATTTCCTGCGCGCCGATCCGCAGACCGAACTCGACCTGCTCGCCGCCACGCTGACGCCGGTCCCGCATGCGCTCGCCGCGCTGAACCATGCGCTGAAGACCGGCGTGCCCGCCGTCGCCGCCTGCGACGGGCCGCTGCCCGAGGCGTTCTGGCGCGCGCTGATGGAGCGCCACGGCGTCGCCGGCGTCGAGGCGATCTACACATCCTGCGAAAGCGGCGTCTCGAAGCAGAAATACACGATGTTCCGCCGCATCCTCGCCGATCGCGAGTTGCAGCCCTCCGACGTCGCGCATTTCGGGCCCGACGAGTACAATGACGTCGGCGTGCCGCGCGACATCGGCATGCGCTACGCCCGCCTCGCGCCGGTCGCCGAGGGGCTGGCGTCCAGGAGCCCCGTCTTCGCCGCCGCGCGCGAGACGCTCGGCGCCATCGGCACGGTCGAGGCCGATCTCCTGCAGCGCGCCATGGAGCGGGCGCTGATCGCCGCCTGCGCCGACGGCGATCCGGCGCTGCGTCTTTCGCAATCCGCCCCGGCGATCTGCGGCCTCGGTCCGCTGCTCGTCGGCTTCAGCGAATGGATCGCCGCCTGGCTCGGCCATTGGGGCTGCGCGCGCTTGTTCATGGCCGCGCCCGAGCAGTCGATCTTCGCCCGCGTCGGCGCGCTGCTGGTGCGCCGCGACCTGCCCGAGCTCGAGGTGATCGTCATTCCCGAGGAGCGCGTCGGCGACTCCGCCATGCTGCGGCGCGATGCGGACGGGGCGCCCGCCGGCGTCGTCAGCGTCGATCCGCACGGCGCCGGCGCCGGCCGGCTGGTGGCGCGCAATCCGCATCTGGCGCTGCGTCCGGCGCTGCATTTCGCGCTGTCCGGCGCCTCGCGCAACATCGCCCGCGACCAGTGCTACCTGCACGCCAACGGCGCCCCGACCGATCGGGCCCGCGTCGCCGCGCAGGCGGCGGCGCTGATCGAGCCGCTGTTCGCCGCGACGGTCGAGCCGCAGGCGCGCGACTTCGCCGACATCGGCCGCTTCGCGGTGGAGTGGTCGCGTCTGCGCAGCGCCTATCGCAAGATGCATCTGCCGCGCGCCACCGCGGTGAAGCTGCTCGCCGCCGTCGCCGGCGCGACGCAGGCCTGACGAGTCCCCGGGAGAGCGACATGAGCGCCGATCAGAAATCCGCATTCCTGGCCGGCGAGGGCGACGCCTGGTTCGAGCGCAACGCCGCCCATCTCGCCGGCAATCCCGCCGATGTCTGCCTGCAGGCGATCGCCCGTCTGCCGCTCGCTCCCAAGCGCATCCTCGAGATCGGCGCCTCCAACGGCCATCGCCTCGCGCTTCTGAAGGAGCGCTACGGCGCGGCCGTCAGCGGCGTCGAGCCCTCGGCGAAGGCGGTGGCCGACGGCAAGGCGCGCTTTCCCGGCGTCGATCTGCAGGTCGGCGCCGCCGATTCTCTGCCCTTCGCCGACGGCGCCTTCGATCTCGTCATCTTCGGCTTCTGCCTCTATCTCGTCGATCCGCGCCACCACTTCCGCGCCATCGCCGAGGCCGACCGCGTGCTCGCCTCGCCCGGCGCGCTGGCGATCTTCGACTTCATCGAGCCGATCCCCTACTACAACCGCTACGCTCATCTCGACGGGCTGCGCTCGCACAAGACCGAATGGTCGCGCTTCTTCCTGGCGAGCCCGAGCTATCGCCTCGTCCAGCGCGTCGCCGATCTGAAGGGCGAGGCGCCGCTGGCGCGCAACAACCTGTCCGGCGTCGACATCCTGCTCAAGGATGTCGAGACCGCCTATCCGCAAAATCCCTTCGCCTGATTTCGGAGTCCTCGCGATGCACGGTCCCGGCCACAACCAGCGCTACGCCGCCTCCGAATCCTGGCTGGCGCGCGCCGAGCGCTCCATTCCGCTCGGCTCGCAGACCTTTTCCAAGAGCCGCACGCAACTGCCGATCGGCGCGTCGCCGCTCTTCGCCGAACGCGGCGAGGGGCCGGTGCTCATCGACATCGACGGCAACCGCTACATCGACTACGTCTGCTCGCTCGGCGCCATCACGCTCGGCTACAACGATCCCGACGTCAACGCCGCCGTCGTCGCGCAGGCGCAGAAGGCGGTGATCATGAGTCTGGCCGGGCGCGAGGAGACGCTGCTCGCCGAAAAGATCATCGATCTCATCCCCTGCGCCGAGGGCGTGCGCTTCGGCAAGAACGGCTCGGACGCCACCGCCGGCTGCGTGCGCATCGCGCGCGCCCATACGCGGCGCGATCTCGTCGCGGTCTGCGGTTATCATGGCTGGCAGGACTGGTACATCGGCTCGACCGCGCGGCATCTCGGCGTGCCCGATTCGACGCGCGAGATGACCAAGAAATTCACCTACAACGACATCGACAGCGTCACCGCGCTGTTCCGCGCCCATCCCGGCGAGATCGCCGCGCTGATCCTCGAGCCGGTCGCCTTCGAGGAGCCGCGCGACGACTTCCTGCACAAGCTGAAGGATGTCGCGCACGCCAACGGCGCGCTGCTGATCTTCGACGAGGTCGTCACCGGCTTCCGCTTCCCCGGTGGTTCGGCGCAGGCGATGACCGGCGTCACGCCCGATCTCGCCGCCATCGGCAAGGGCATGGCCAACGGCTTCCCGATCTCCGCCGTCGTCGGCCGCGCCGAGCTGATGAAGCTTATGGAGGAGGTGTTCTTCTCCTTCACCATGGGCGGCGAACTCGTCTCGATCGCCGCCGCCATGGCGACGCTCGACAAGGGCCGCGAGAAGAAGGTCTACGATCAGCTCGCCTCGGTCGGTCAGGTCCTGCTCGTCGGCGTGCGCGATCTCATCGCCCGCCACGGCCTCGCCGAGACGCTGTCGATCGTCGGCCAGCCGAGCTGGCAGCTGATCGTCATGAAGGATCACGCCAGCGCCTCGAGTTTCGACCTCAAGACGCTGTTCATCCAGGAATGCATGCGCCGCGGCGTCTTCGCCATCGGCATCCATTTCCTGTCCTACGCGCACACGCTCGACCATGTGCGCCAGACGCTCGCCGCCTATGACGAGGTGTTCGCCATTCTCGCCGACGCGCTGAAGGCCAACGATCTGCGCCGCCGGCTCGATTGCGAGCCGCTCGTGCCGCTGTTCAAGGTGCGCTGACCTCGCGATGACGAGGCCCGATCCGCGCTACGATCTGTTGCGCTTCGGCCTCGCGCAGGATCTGGCGCAGACGACGACGGGCCGGCTCGCCGCGGGCCTGAGGCGCGACGCGGCGCAGACGCTCGCCGCGCTCGGCTGGTGGGCGAGCGGCAAGCGGCTGCGCGGCCGCATGCGCCTGCGCGCGCTGATCGGCGATCGCGTCAAGTGGCGCGGCGACGGACCCGTTCTCGTCGCGCCCGGCCCGCGCGGCGACGCGCCGCCGGACTGGCCGCTGCGCGACGGACTGGCGATCGAAGCGTCGGGCGACATCCTGCTTGTCGCCGCGCCGGTGTGCCGCTGGCCGGCGGACGCCGCGGCGCGCCTGACCGATTTCTTCGCCGCGCGGCCGCAATGCGCGGCCGCCGTGCCCGATGCGGTCGCCTTCGGCCTTCCGGGCGTCGGCGATGTGCCCGTTCTGTCGCCCGCCTTCGACGTCGACCACTGGCTGGCGCTCGCCCCTGCGGCGCCGGCGCTGGCGATCCGCCGCGCCGCCTTCGATGCGCTCGGCGGCCTCGACGCCAGCCTGCCGGGCGCCGAGTTCGCCGATCTCCTGCTGCGCCTCGCCGGCCGCGACGGCGAGGCGGCGATCACGACCATCGACAGCGTCGTCGTCGGCTGGGACGCGCGCGGCGCCGACAGCGCGCTCGACGAGACTGCGACGCTTGCGCTGCTCGCCGCGCGGCTCGAACTCGCGCGGCGTCACGCCGGCCCGGACGCCGACGTTGCGCTCGACGCCGCCGGCGCCGCGCGGATGACGCGACGGCCGAAGCGCTGGCCGGCCGTCACCGTCATCATCCCGACGCGCGACCGGCTCGACCTCTTGCGCCGCGCCGTCGACGGCGTGCTCTCGGCGACCGACTATGACGATCTCGAACTGATCGTCGTCGACAACGCCAGCGCCGAGCCGGCGACGGCCGACTATCTGGCGCGGTTGCGCGACGATCCCCGCGCCCGCGTGCTGCGCGACGAGGCGCCCTTCAACTTCTCGCGCCTCAACAATGTCGCCGCGCGTCTGGCGCGCGGCGACGTCCTGCTCTTCCTCAACAACGATGTCGAGGTGACGTCGCCGCGCTGGCTGCGCGCCATGGCGGCCGAGGCGCTGCGCGCCGATGTCGGCGCCGTCGGCGCGAAGCTGCTCTATCCGTCCGGCCTCGTGCAGCATGCCGGCGTCGTCACCGCGCTCGACGGCTTCGCCGGCCACGCGCACCAGTTCTATCCCGGCGATCATCGCGGCTATCTGCATCAGATCGCGACGCGCCGCCGCGTCCACGCCGTCACGGCGGCCTGCATGGCGGTCGAGAAGCGGAAATTCGACGCCGTCGGCGGCTTCGACGAGGCGGCCTTCGCCGTCGCGCTCAACGATGTCGATCTCTGCTTCCGGCTCGACGAGCGCGGCTGGCGCAGCCTCTATCTGCCCGACGCCTGCCTCGTGCATCACGAGTCGGCGACCCGCGCCAATGATCGCGCCCGCGCCGAAAGCGCCCGCTGGAAGGCCGAGAAGGCCGCGCTCGCCGCGCGCTGGCCGCAACGCATGGCGCGCGATCCGTTCTATCCGCCGGCGCTCGGCCGGCGCATGGCCGACTACGCGCTGCCGCGCGTGCGGCGCGACAAGCAGAGTTGATCGCCGCCGGCCGCCTTCGTTGTTGACGCGCGCGCCGAACGAGCGCGACGTTGCCAGGCGCCACGGCCGGTCATGACGACCCGCGCGACGCGACAGGAAGGCGCCCGATGACCTACATCGTGCTCGTCGCCATGGCCGGCGTCCTGCTTCTGCAATGGATCGTCGCCGAACCGCTGACCGGCGTCGGCGGATCGATGCTCATCGGTCTCGCCGTCCTCGCCGCCGTGCCGGCGGTCGGCGTTCACGAGGCCTGGGTGAGGCGCCGCGGCGTCCTGGGCTGGATCGTCAACATCGTCGTCGCGCTGGCAGGCGCCTTGCTGTTCGCCCCGATCGGCGGCTTCGTCGTCGCCATCCTGCTCAGCCCGTTCTACGGGCGCACGCTGGCGGCCGAGGGCGGTCTCGTGATGTCGGTGGCGCTCGTCGCCATGACGGGCGTCGCGCTGGCGAGCGCCTGGGCGGCCTTGTGGATCCTCAACCGCTGGCGGCGGTGAACCCTACTCGATCACCGCATAGGAGGCGTAGGCCTCGAACGGCATGCGCTCGATGCGCAGCCGGTTGAGCTGGAAGAATTCCTTGATCGCCTTCGTCTCGCCCGGCCAGTGCCGGACATTGGCTTCGTCGAAGGCGATGATCGCGCCCTTCGGCATCAGCGGCACGAGGTGCTGCAGCGCAGCCAGGCACGGCTTGTAGATGTCGAAGTCGATATAGAGCAACGCCACGATGAGATGCGGATTGCGCTCGATATAGGCCGGAATCGTCTGCAGCGCGTCGCCTTGCACGAGTTCGCCGCGCGGCACGTTGGGGATCGGCCGGTTCATGTCGAGCAGCCGCAGCGCCGCCTGGATGTCGGGCAGATTCGAATCCGAAAAGTGCTGCGCGGTGGCGCCGACATCCACCTTGTCGTCGATCGAGGCGAAGCCGCCGAACGTGTCGAAGCCGATGATCTGGCGCGTCAGATTGTAGGGCTCGTAGATCGCCGCGAGCTGGTTGAACAGCATGAAATTGTTGCCGCGATGCACGCCGCATTCGACGATCGCGCCATGCACGCCGAGGATCTTTTCATAGAGTCGGATGCGGAACAGCGACGACTGGAACGCCTGACGCGAGCAGAACAGGAAGGGATGATCGACATAGTCCTGATCGTGGAAGCGGCGGTTGTCGGCCAGATAGGCCTTGCGCTGGTCGAAATAGGACAGTTCCGAAACGGTGCGGTTGGCGAAAGGGGTCGTCTCGGCGTCCGACGTCACGGCTCGTCTCCTCGGGCCCGGCGGCCGGGCCGGCCGTGTTGTGCATGCGCGGGACGGAAAATCAACCCTGCGCCGGCCCGCCCTCGGCCAGCTGCGCGAGCCGGCGCGCCGCCTCGGCGATGACGCCGGCGCGGCCGCCGTAACGCGCCTCGGCAAGATGCGTCAGCGTCGGGAAGACGCGGTCGCTCGCCCCGTCGGGCGCGAGCCGCGCGCCTTCCGCATGCGCATGGCCGAGCGACAGCGACAGCGTGCGCGCCCCGCAGGCGGCGGAAAAATCGCGCAGCGACAGTTTTGTCGACACGACGAGATCGAGCGCCGGGAAAAGCGCCGCCTGGGCGTCGAAATCGTCCCAGAAGTCGACGTCGTCCCACACCACCGCATTCGGCCGCGCGGCCAGCCAGTCGCGCTCCGCCGGGCTCAGTCTCGGCTGCGCGACGATGATCGTCACGTCGGCCTCGAACAGCGGGGCGAGGTCTTCGACCGCGCAGAAATAGACGTCTCGATCCGCCCCGCGCAGGCTCGAGCGCCAGGCCAGCGCGATGCGCGGCCGCCCCGCCGGCAGCCCCGCCAGCTTCGCCGCCATGCGCGCCCCGGCCGCCGGGCTGGCGGCGAAGATCGGCGCGAAGGGGAAGCGCGTCTCGCCGCGCGACAGCAGATAGGCGTGCAGGATTTCCTCGCTCTGCATCGTCGGCAAGCCTGCCTGCATGGCCTCCAGCCGCTCGCGCGTCAGGCGGTGCGCGTCGAGGCCGATCGGCACGCCCTCGCGCGCCGCCCAGAAGGCGCGCCGCCCCGCCTCGTCGACGATGCGCGTGAAAGAGGCGGCAAAGCGCATCGCCGGCAGGGCCCGCCCCGCCAGTTCGCAGAGCCGGGCGTCGAGATGGTAGAGATAGGCCCGCTCGCGACCCTCCAGCCGGGTCAGCATGGCGAGGCGCAGGATGTCGTCGCCGATGCCCCAGCCCGAGATGATCTGCCCCTCGGCCTCGAGCGGATCGTCCTGCGTCAGCCGCGCCGCGGCGCGTTCGGCCGCCGGCGAGCCGGCCGGCGCGATGCCCGCCTGGATCGACC
>JAEULW010000299.1 GCA_016793505.1 Methylobacteriaceae bacterium
CGCAGTGGCGGCCGATCACCACGTTATGGGCGATCTGCACGAGGTTATCGATCTTGGTGCCCTCGCCGACGACCGTATCGCGGGAGGCGCCCCGGTCGATGGTGGTGTTGGCGCCGATCTCGACATCGTCCTGGATGATGACGCGGCCGATCTGCGGCACCTTGAGATGGCCGCGCGCGCCCATGGCGAAACCGAAGCCGTCCTGACCGATGCGCACGCCAGGATGCAGGATGACGCGATCGCCGATCAGCGCGTTCTGCAGCGTCGCATTGGGGCCTATCGCGCAGTCGCGGCCAATGCGCACGTCGGGCCCGACCACGGCGTTGGCGCCGACGACCGTGCCGGCGCCGATCTCGGCGCGCGGGCCGATCACCGCGCCCGGATCGACGACGACGCCGGCCTCGAGCCGCGCCTCGGGATGCACCGAGGCGTTGGGCGAGACGCCGGTCGCGCCGAAGACGCTGCCCGGGCGCGTCGCCTCGGGATAGAGCCGGGCCGCCGCGATGGCGAAGGCGCGGTAGGGATCGGCGACGAACAGGCCGACGACGCCCGCCGGGACTCGCGGCGCGAAGCGTTGCGTCGTCAGACAGGCGGCGGCGCGGGTCTCAGCCAGATCATCGGCGTATTTCGGATTGTCGAGGAAGACGAGGTCGGACGGGCCGGCGCGGTCGAGCGCGGCGAGGCCGGTCACGACACGGGCGAGCGCGGCGGGATCGACGCCGGAGACATCGGCCCCGGTCCAGGCGGCGATGTCGGCGATGGTCGGCGACAGGGCGCGACGGAAGAAGATCGGTTCGCTCATTGCGTCACCGATAGCCCGAAAGCGCCCGCCGACAAAGTCTCCGGCGCCGGCGCCCCAAGAAAAACGGGCCCCGCAGGGCCCGTTTTCGCATCCGCCGGCGCGACGTCAGAACGACGTGCCGCCCGAGAAGCGGAAGAACTGGGTGACGTCGTACTTGCCCTTGGTGAGCGGATAGGCCCAGTCGAAGCGGATCGGCCCGAGCGGCGAATTCCAGATCAGGCTGGCGCCGACCGAGGAGCGAATCTTGCGATCGTCGGCGACGGTGATGCAGTTGCCCTGGGTGTAGCGCGGGGCGACGTTGGTGCCGACGCAGGGGGCGCCGGCGGGCAGGTTCAGATAGGCCGAGAACTCCTTGGTGCCCTTGTAGCCGAACAGCGTGCCGGCGTCGGCGAAGACGGCGCCCTTCAGGCCGATCTCGCGCGGCAGACCCCAGATCGGGAACTGCACTTCCACGGAACCGCCGAAATAGGTCGTGCCGCCGAGCGGGTTCGACTTGGTGTCGATGGGATTCGAGATGTCGCGCGGGCCGATGCCGCCCGGCGCGAAGCCGCGCACCAGCGAGGGGCCGAGGTTGAAATTGTCGACGATGCGCAGCTTCTCGTTGCCGAAGCCGGTGATGTTGCCACCCTGCAGGCGCACGAAGCCGACCACGTCGTCGATGATCTCGCGATAGACGCGGATGTCGCCGGTGGTGCGGATGAAGCGGCTGTTGCCGCCGAGGCCGGCGATGTCCTGCCGGAGCTCGGCGTAGATGCCCCGCGTCGGCGTCTTGACGTTGTCGAGCGAGTTGTACTGCAGCGAATAGCCCGGCATCGAGGTCAGGCGCGTGCCCTGCGCCTCCTTGATGGCGAGCGAGGCCTCGCCATTGGCGAGGCAGTTGTAATATTCGCTGAGCGTCACCCCGGCGAGCGAGCCATAGCCAGGCGTCGTGCCGTCGATCGGGAACGAGCAGTCGTTGAACGGCTTGGCCGCCTCGTTCGGGATCTTGATCTTCGAGGAATAGAGCGAATAGCGCGGGCTGATGGTGATCTCTTCGGTGATCGGCACGCCGAAGCGGATGGTGCCGCCGGTCACCCAGTTCTCGTAGCGCGAATATTTGGAATTGTCGGTCTGCTTGTGGAACAGATCGAAGCCGGCCGCCAGGCGGCGATCCATGAAATACGGCTCGGTGAAGGAGAAGTCGATGCCGCGCGAGCGCTGGCCATTGGAGACGGCGAGGCGGACATACTGGCCGCGACCGAGGAAGTTGGTCTCGGTGACCGACAGTTCGGCAAGGAAGCCGTCGCTGGTCGAGTAGCCGCCGGAGATCGAGAAGGAGCCGGTCGACTGATCTTCGACATCGACGTTGACGATCACCCGGTCGGGCGAGGAGCCCGGCTCATTGGTGATGCGCACCTTCTTGAAATAGCCGAGATTGTTGAGGCGGCGCTCGGCCCGGTCGAGCAGGATGCGGTTGTAGGCGTCGCCCTCGCCGAGGTCGAACTCGCGGCGGATGACGTAGTCGCGCGTGCGGGTGTTGCCGCGCACGTTGATGCGCTCGATGTAGACGCGCGGGCCGTCGTCGACCGTCAGGTTGAGATTGATCGTGTTGGCGCCGGGGTTGCGGTCGCCGCGCGGACGCACCTGGGCGAAGGCGTAGCCCTGGCGGGCGGCCTCGCGGGTGATCTCCTCGAGCGAGCGCTCCATCGCCGCGCCATCATAGACATCGCCGGGCGACAGGCGCAGATGCCGGTTGAGGCGCGCCGGATCGACATTGCCGAGCCGCGAATCGATGCGAATCTCGCCGACCCGGTATTGCGGGCCCTCGTCGACCGTCATGGTGATGTAGTAGCCGCCGCGCTCGGCGTCGAAGCGCACGTCGGTCGAGACGATGCGGAAATCGGCGTAGCCGTTGCGCTGGTAATAGCGGCGGATCAGCTCCTGGTCGGCGGCGATGCGGTCGGCGTCATAAACGTCGGTCGACTTCACCCAGGAGAGGAAATTCATCTCCGTCGACTGCATCAGGCCGCGCAGCTTGCTGGCCGAATAGGCGCTGTTGCCGACGAATTCGATCGACTTGATGCCGGTCTTGTCGCCCTCGTCGATGGTGTAGACGACGTCGATCTTGCCGTTCGGCAGGTTGACCGTGCGGTAGCTGACCTTGGCCGCGCCGCGGCCGTTGCGGCGATAGATTTCGCGGATGCGCTCGACGTCGGACTGCGCCTTGTCGGCGGTGAAGACGCCGCGGTCCTGCAGGCTCATTTCGGGCGCGATCTGCGCGCCCTTGAGCTTGGAATTGCCCTCGAAGGCGACGCGGTTGATCTGCATCGCGCCGGCGGCGACGGTCTGGCGCGGCGTCCGGCTCTGCGACATCGCCGGCGCGGCGGCGACGAGCGCGGCGATCGACAGAGCGGAGACGGCGGCAAGGCGAACCGGGAACGCGTGAGAAACCTTCATTGCCGATCAGTCCCCGTCTCCAAGGGCCGCCGCGGCGGCCATGAGATCTTGATGCGACCCCGCCGAAACGGCCGAGCCGACCTTTTTTCAGGCCTCCGGTTCTACAAGTTTTAGCGTTCGCTGCAAACCGGCATTCGCCTTGCCGGGTCCGATTCAGGCCCCCCGTGGCAAGGGCGCCACGAAACATGGTGATCGGCGCGTTAATGCCGCGCCGTCAGAGGCTTGCAGGACAATGTCGCGAGCCCGCCTCAGCCGGCCTTGCTGATCAGGTGGAGCACGTCGTTGGAGGTGGCGAAGAGCATCAGCATGACCACCAGGGCGAGGCCGACGCGGAAACCCAGTTCCTGCGAGCGCTCGCTCAGCGGGCGGCCGCGCAACGCCTCGATGGCGTAGAACATCAGATGCCCGCCGTCGAGCAAGGGAATCGGCGCCAGATTGATGAGGCCGATCGAGATCGAGACGATCGCCGCCAGGCTGAGCAGCGCGTCGAGGCCGACCCGGGCGACCGCGCCGGACACCTCGGCGATCCGCAGCGGGCCGGAAATCTGCTCGACCGTCTCCTTGCCGCGGACCAGGCCGGCGACATAGGCGCCGGTGCGCTCGACGACGTACCAGGTCTCCTCGGCGGCGAGGGCGACCGATTCGCCGAGGCCGTAGCGCTCGACCCGCAGGTCGGCGGGAGAGTTCGAGGCCTGCACGCCGAGGCGGCCGACGCGGGTCAGGCCGAACGGCGTCTTGATGTCCTTGCGTTCGGGCGTCGCCTTGATGATCTGGCGCACGCCGTCGCGGGCGACCTCGAAAGTCAGCGGCTGCTCAGCGCTGGCGCCGATGATCTTGGTCAGGTCGACGAAGCTCTTCACCGGCCGGCCGTCAATCGACAGGACCAGATCGCCGGCGCGGAAACCGGACGATTCGGCGACGCTGCCGGCCTGCACGCCCGCCACTCTCGGCTCGATCACCGTGCGGCCGAACAGATAGAAGGAGCTGGCGAAAATCACGATCGCCAGAAGGAAGTTGGCGGCCGGGCCGGCGGCGACGATCGCCGCTCTTTTCCACACCGGCTGGCCGTAGAAGCTGACGGCGCGTTGAGAGGCCGGCATCGCGGCGAGCGCCTCGTTGTCCGGCATGCTGGCGCCGTTGGCGTCGCCATGGAACTTGACGTAGCCGCCGAGCGGCAGGGCGGCGAAGCGCCAGCGCGTGCCGCGCCGGTCGGTAAAGCCGAACAGCTCCGGTCCGAAGCCGACCGAGAAGGCCTCGACCTTCACCCCGCACCAGCGGCCGACGAGAAAATGTCCGAGCTCGTGAAAAAACACGACCACGGTCAGCACGAAAATGAAGGCGGGAATCGCCCATGCCAAGGATTCCGCGATCACTCCGAGCGACATCCGGTCCGCCTCCTCAACGCCTCGACCAAGGGCATATAGTTACCGATTGGTTACGAGAGAATGCCGGACCTGAACGATCCGGCCAAGATGGCGTCGGAGGTTTGTCTCGCCGCATCGTTAATGGCCAGCGCCTCGGCGACAGTCGCCGGCTCGGCCAGGCGTTCGCGCGCCATCGCCTCGCGCGCCAGGGCGACGAGGCGGGCGATGTCGGAAAAAGCGATGCGGCCGTCGAGAAAGGCGGCGACCGCCACCTCGTTGGCGGCGTTCAGCACGGTGGCCGCCGCCCCGCCCTCGCGCAGCGCCTCGACGGCGAGCCCAAGGGCCGGGAAGCGGCCGATGTCCGGCCGCTCGAAGGTCAGGGCGCCGAGTTCGGCGAGGTCGAGCCGGCGCGCCGGCGTAGCCAGCCGATGCGGCCAGCCGAGGCAATGGGCGATCGGCACGCGCATGTCGGGATGGGCGAGACCGGCGACCGACATGCCGTCGGTAAACATCACCAGCCCATGCACGACCGACTGCGGATGCACCAGAACGTCGAGCCGGTCCGCGCCGAGGCCGAAGAGGTGATGGGCCTCGATCAGCTCGAGGCCCTTGTTCATCATCGTCGCCGAATCGATGGTGATCTTCGGGCCCATCGCCCAGTTGGGATGGGCGAGCGCCTCGGCGCGGGTCGCGGTGGCGATGCGTTCGGCGCTCCAGGTGCGGAACGGGCCTCCCGAGGCGGTGATGACCAGCTTCTCGACGCGCGCCGGGTCGGCCTCGCCGAGCGCCTGGAACAGGGCGTTGTGCTCCGAATCCATCGGCAGCACGCGGGCCCCGGAGGCGGCGGCGGCGCGCATCACCGCCGCGCCGGCGCAGACCAGCGACTCCTTGTTGGCGAGCGCCACCGAACGGCCGGCGGCGAGCGCGGCGTGGGTCGGCGCGACGCCCGCGGCGCCGACGATGGCGGCGACGACGAGATCGGCCGGGCGCAGGGCCGCCTCGATCACCGCCTCGGGGCCGGCCGCCGCCTCGACGCCGGTTCCCGCCAGCGCCTCGCGCAAGGCCCGATAGGCGGACGGGTCGGCGATGGCGGCGAGCCGCGCGCCGGTCTCGAGCGCGGCGCGAGCGAGGCCCGCCGCGTCCGAGCCGCCGGCCACCGCCGAGACGGCGAAGCGGCCCTTGTGGGCGCGCAGGACGTCGATGGTCGACCGGCCGACCGAGCCGGTCGCCCCGAGAATGGAGACGACGCGGGGCGCCGACTCCTCCCGCGGAGCGGGGCGCGGCGACGCGTCGGCGGGGGCTTGCGGGCTCACGACGTGCGGCCTCACCAGAAGAACAGCGACTGGGCCGGCGAGGCGTAGCCGGCCCGCGCGAAGGCGACCAGCGCGGCGAAGGCGGCGGCGGCGATGAAGCCGTCGAGCCGGTCCATGACGCCGCCATGGCCGGGGATCAGGCGACTCGCATCCTTCACGCCGAAATGGCGCTTGACCGAGGATTCGAACAGATCGCCGCCCTGCGACAGCGCCGCGGCCAGCGCGGTGAAGGCGAAGAGCGGCAGGACGGCGGCGTTGTGCGGCGCCACGGCCATGCCGGCGAGCGCGCCGCAGAACACGCCGATGAGGAAGCCCGACCAGGTCTTCGACGGCGAAACGCGCGGCCACAGTTTCGGGCCGCCGACGATGCGGCCGCCGAAATAGGCCATCACGTCGGTGCCCCAGACGGTGGCGAAGAGCCACAGGATCGCCTCGAAGCCGGCAAACAGCGAGCCGCGCAGGAACAGCACGGAGATCACCAGCGCCGCCGCATAGAGGGCGCCGGCGCCCGCCCAGATCCGCAGCCCCTGCCCCGCCAGCGCCGCCATCGCGAGGGCGCTGGCGACAGCGATCGCCACAGCGATGTCGGGGGCGGCGTTGTCGACCGCCGCGGCCATCGCGGCGAGCGCGGCGGCGCCGACGGCGAAGCGGGCGCCCTGACGCGACCCGCCGATCAGGCGCTGCCATTCCCAATGGATGGCGAGGCCGGCGGCGAGCCAGAACAGGGTGAACCAGCGCCCGCCGAGCCAGGCCGTGGTCAGGGCGGCGGCGATCATCACGACGCCCGAGGCGACGCGCGGGCCGAGATCGGCCATGCGGCCGGCGGCGCTCACGAGGCGTTTCTCGCGGCGCGCGCGGCCTCGGGACCGAGGCCGCCGAAGCGTCGTTCGCGGCGGGCGTATTCGGCCAGCGCCGCCTCCATCGCGGCGCGGTCGAAATCCGGCCAGTTCAGCGGCAGGAAGACGAGTTCCGCATAGGCCGCCTGCCAGAGCAGGAAGTTCGACAGGCGCTGCTCGCCCGAGGTGCGGATGATGAGGTCGGGATCGGGCAGGCCGGCGGTGTCGAGCTCGCCGGCCACCGCGTCGGCGTCGATCGCCGAGGCGGGGATTTCGCCGGCGGCGACGCGCTCCGCGAGGCGCCGGGCGGCGCGGGCGATCTCCTGCCGCGCGCCATAGTTGAAGGCGACGACGAGATCGAAGCGGTCATTGCCGCGCGTCAGCTGCTCGGCGTCCTCGAGCAGGGCGCGGATTTCCGGGACGAGGCCGTCACGGTCGCCGATGACGCGCACACGCACGCCGGCGCGATGCAATTCGGCAAGATCGTTGCGGACGAAACGTTCGAGCAGTCCGAGCAGGAAGGCCACCTCCTCCTGCGGACGCGACCAGTTCTCGGAAGAGAAGCTGTAGACGGTCAGGCAGCGCACGCCGAGCTCCTGGGCGGCGCGCACGGCGCGGCGCAACGCCTCGAGGCCGCGACGGTGGCCCTCGAAACGCGGCAAACCACGGGCGGCTGCCCAGCGGCCATTGCCGTCCATGATGACGCCGACGTGGCGCGGAACTCCCGCGGGCGCGGCCTCGTCTGGCGCGGTCATGTCAGCCTTTCCATCGCAGGCTCCGGCGCGCCGCGCGATCGCGGCGGCGCGTCAGCCTAAACCTGCATGATTTCCTTTTCCTTGGCCGCGAGCGCGGCGTCGGCCTCGGCGATCGCCTGATCGGTCGCCTTCTGCACCTCGGCGAGGTGACGGCGCTCGTCATCCTCGGCGATGGCGTGATCCTTCAGCATTTTCTTCAGGATATCCATGCCGTCGCGGCGCACGTGGCGAATCGCGACCCGCGCCTCCTCGGCGTATTTGTGGGCGACCTTGACCATCTCCTTGCGGCGCTGCTCGTTCAGCTCGGGGATGCGGATGCGCAGCACCTGACCCTCGACCGTCGGGCTGAGGCCGAGATTGGCGTCGCGGATGGCGCGGTCGACGGCGCCGACCATGGCCTTGTCCCAGACCTGCACGGCGAGGGCGCGCGGCTCGGGCACGGAGATGGTGGCGACCTGGGTGATCGGCATCGCCTGGCCGTAGGCCTCGACGCGCACCGGCTCGAGCAGGCTCGGCGAGGCGCGGCCGGTGCGCAGCCCGTTCAGCTCGTGCTTGAGCGACTGGTTGGCGCCCTGCATGCGGCGCTTGAGGTCTGCCAGATCGAATTTCGCGGTCATGGTCTCTCGTCTTTCTCGCGGCGCCCGGGACGGGGGCGGTCGCCGAACCGGGCCGCCCTGCCCCGCCCGGCGAGGCGCGGGCGGCCGCGCTTACGGCGCGGCGCGCCGTCCGGGCTGGGTGAGGCTGGGCACGGTCTTGGGCGAATTGAGGTCGTAAGTGCGGTTCCTGAGCGGATCGAGCGGCGTGCCTTCCGACGCGTCGAGGGCGCGCGGGCGCGCGCCGCCGGCGGCGGCGAGGGCGATCGGCGCGGCAGCTGGCGCCGCGGCGGTCGGCGGCGGCAGGTCGAGCGGCGGGATCACCTGATCGCCGCCCTCGAGGCCGAACTG
>JAEULW010000001.1 GCA_016793505.1 Methylobacteriaceae bacterium
GATGACCCTGTCGGGCTCGACGCTGACCACCGCCGGCTGCGCCCTCGGCGGCCTCGTCTGCCGCTCGGTCACCTGGAAGCGCGTCAACTGAGGCGCCTTCCGCCCGCCGCCATGATGTGAGACAGGACGCCCCCTCGGCGACAGCAAGGGGGCGTCATGGCCTGGCTCATCCTGTTCGCGGCGGGCCTGTGCGAGATCGGCTGGGCCGTCGGCCTGAAATACACCGACGACTATACCCGCCTCTGGCCGACCCTCGCGACGCTCGCGACCATGGCGCTGAGCGTCGCGCTGCTCGGCCTCGCGCTGAAGAGCCTGCCGCTCGGCACGGCCTATGCGGTGTGGACCGGGATCGGCGCCGTCGGCGTCGCGATCCTCGGCGTCGTCCTGTTCGACGAGTCGATCGACCCGCTGCGCCTCGGCTCGATCGCCCTGATCGTCGCCGGCATCGTCGGCCTGAAGCTGGGGACATGAGCCGCGCCGGCGCGCGCTCTCGTCCTTCGACTTCGCTCAGGACGAGGCCGGCGGCAATCCGCAACCTCCCAGAAGCGCCTCACCCTGAGCGTGTCGAAGCGTGAGGCGCGTCAGGCGCGGCGCCGGTCGCAGCCAGCGATCTCGTCCTTCGACTTCGCTCAGGACGAGGCCGGCGGCAATCCGCAACCTCGCCAAAGCGCCTCACCCTGAGCTTGTCGAAGGGCGAGGCGCGTCAGGCGCGATGCGCTCAGTTCGGCAGGATCGCGATGTCGCGCGCCGCGCCCTTCAGGCCCTTGATCGCGCCGCGCTTCGTCGCCTTGCCGGTGACCAGATCGACGGCATAGACATCCGCCCCGGCGACCAGCCAGCCGGCATTGCCGCCATTGCCGTCCGAGGCGATGTCGAAGGCGATCGTCGCCGCGCTGACGCCAGTCGTCCCGAGCGTGTTGAGAATGCCGTCGTTCGGCGGCGCCTGCCGCGCATAGACGCCGGCGGCGTCGATGTCGTAGAGCGCCGTCTCCTTCGCGCCCTTCATCGAATTGGAGTAGGCCCCGGCGACGATCGTCGCGGCCTTCGCCGCATTGGCGTCGCCCTCCTTGAAGCGCAGCTTGCCGTCGACCGCCACTTTGCCGTCGTCGACATTGGCGCGCAGGCTGGTCCCGTCCGAGCCGAGAATACGCAGCCGGTCGGCGACGGGATTGAAATCGACGCTCGCCGTCACGCCCTTGGCCAGCATCGTTTCGAGCTTCGATTTGATCGTCGCCTTGCCGCTCGCCGGATCGATCGTGGCGACGGTGCCGTCCTCGGCCAGCGCATAGAGCATCCCGTCGGCCGGGCGCATGTCGATGCCGGCGACGCGCGCCGGCAGGCCGGTGATCTTCACCGTCTTCGTCGCCGTCCAGCTCTTGGCGTCGACATGGACCAGCATGTCGTCGCCGACCAGCGTGGCGAGCGTCTGGGCCTGCGCCGCGATGGCGAACAGCGAGGCGGCGGCGATGAGCGTCAGTCTGAGCATGATCGGTCTCCCGTTTCGAGCGAGCGGCTGCTCCGCTCTGTCGGGGAGACACGCGGCGCGCCGCGCCGGATGCGCCGGCGGCGCAGAAAAATCGTCGCCTCGCGAAAGCGTGAACGCGCCGCGCGTTGCATCCATTCGACGCCCTCGCGTGTTATCCTCGGCAAGGAGGTCGCCGTGGACGCGCGGGCGGGCATCGATGTCGAGACGGCGATCGCCGCCTGCGCGGCGGGCGACCGGTCGGCGTTGCGCGCGCTCTATGATCGCGAGGCCGCGCAGATGCTCGGCGTCGCGCTGCGCATCCTCAAGCGCCGCGCCCTCGCCGAGGACGCCGTGCAGGACGCCTTCCTGCGCATCTGGAGCGCGGCGGCGAGCTTCGACGGAACGGCGGGGCAGGGCAGGGGCTGGATCTATGCGATCCTGCGCAACCGCGCGCTCAACATGCTGCGCGGCGAGGCGCGCGTCGATCTCGTCGACGACGTCGAGCCGCTCGGTCTGGAAGACCCGCAGGAGTCGCCCGAGGCGATGGTCGCGCGCATGTCCGACGCCTCGGCGCTGAAGCGTTGTCTCGAAACGCTCGACGCGGCGCGCCGGCGCGTCATCCTGCTCGCCTATACGGACGGCTTGAGCCAGGGCGAGATCGCCGGCCGGCTCGGCCTGCCGCTCGGCACGGTGAAGGCGTGGACGCGCCGCTCGCTGCTCGCGCTCAGGGAGTGCATGGGATGAGCGAGCGCGACTCCCTCGCCGCCGAATACGCGCTGGGCGCGCTCGAGGGCGCGGACCTCGCCCGCGCCGAGCGGCTCGAGCGCGACGACGCCGCCTTCCGCGCCGCCGTGGCGCGCTGGCGCGCCGATCTGTGCGCGCTCGACGACGCGGCGACGCCGGCCGCGCCCTCGCCGGACCTGTGGACGCGCATCGAGGCGCAATCGCACGCCGCGCGCGCAGGCGCGCCGACGCCGGCGCGCGCGCCGCGCGCCGCGCTGTGGGAGAGCCTCGCCTTCTGGCGCAATGCGGGCCTCGCCGCCGCGCTCGCCAGCCTCGTGCTCGCCGTCGGCCTCGTCGCCGCGCTCAATCGCGCCGCGCCCTCGCCGGTCTATGTCGCCGTGCTGAACGCGCCGGACGGGCGCGCCGCGGCGGTCGTCAACGTGCATGCGGATGGCGCGGTCGAGTTGATCCCGCTCGAGGACATCGCCGTGCCGCAGGGCCGCATCATCGAGGTGTGGACGCTGCAGGACCGCGCCCAGGGCCCTGTCTCGGTCGGCCGCATGGACCGCGCGCGCCGGCTGAAACTCGATCTGAAGACGCTGCGCGCGCCCGACGTGAATCACCTCTTCGAGCTGACGCTCGAACCGCCCGGCGGCTCGCCCACCGGCAAGCCGACCGGCCCCGTGCTGATGAAGGGGCTGGCGGCGAAGAGCGTGTGAGGCGCGATGTGTTCGGCGGCCGGCGAGTTCATCCTTCGACTTCGCCCAGGATGAGGATTGCGGCAGCTCGATCATGCCGAAGCGCCTCACGCTGAGCGAAGTCGAAGCGCGAGGCGCGACAGGCGCGGCGCCTGAACTACTCCGCCAGCACGCGCGTCGGCGGGAAGGCGATCTCCACCAGCGTGCCTTCGCGCTTCCGGCTCTTGATGGTGAAGCTGGCGCGGTTGGCCTCGACCAGCGCCTTGGTCAGCGGCAGGCCGAGACCGGTGCCGCTGCGCGGCCGCGCCGTGGCGATCTGGCGGAATGGTTCGAGCGCGATCTCGATCTCGTCCTCCGACATGCCGATGCCGGTGTCGCGGATGCGGATCACCGCATGGCCGGCGTCGGTCAGCGCCGTCGAGACGATCACCTGCCCGCCCGGCTCGTTGAACTTCACCGCGTTCGACAACAGGTTCAGCACGATCTGGCGCAGCGAGCGCTCGTCGGCGACGATCTGCGGCAGGCGCGGGGCGAGCGAGACGCGCAGGATGACGCGCTCCTGCAGCGCCTGCGCCTGCATCAGCGACACGCATTCGGTGACGATGCGGTTGGCGTCGACCGCGCCGAAGGCGAGCTCCAGCTTGCCCGCCTCGATCTTCGACAGGTCGAGCAGATCGTTGACGAGGCTCATCACATGCGCGCCGGAGGCATGGATGTCCTTCAGATAGTCCTTGTAGCGGGCGTTGCCGATCGGCCCGAAGCGCTCGTCCATGATCACCTCGGCGAAGCCGAGAATGGCGTTGAGCGGCGTGCGGATCTCGTGGCTGATCTTGGCCAGGAAGTCGGACTTCAGCGAGCTCGCCCGTTCGGCGTCGCGGCGCGCCTGTTCGAGTTGCCGCTCGGCCTTCTTCCAGTGCGTCATGTCGCGCAGCACGGCGCAGAATTTCGCCGGGCCCGCGGTCGAGATGCGCCCGATCGTCATGAACAGCGGGATCGAACCGCCCTGCCGCTCGCGGCCGATCACCTCGCGCCCGTCGTTGAGCACGCTGGCGACGCCGTTGGATTTCAGTCCGTCGAGATAGTCGGCGGCCGAGCGCTGGCTCTGCGGCGCGAACAGCAGCGCGAAATTGTCGCCCGCCACCTCGTTCTGGTCATAGCCGAACAGCGCCTCGGCCGAGCGGTTGAGGGCGAGGATGCGCCCCTCCTCGTCGAGCACGACGACGCCGTCGGTCGCCGTGTCGAGAATGGTGTGCAGTTCCCGCGCTTCCGACTGGCGCGCCCGCAGCTCCATCTCGAGCGTCTTCACCTTGCCGCCGAGTTCGCCGTCGAGCGAGCGGCGCACGGTCAGCATCGAGGCCGGCTCGCCCTCCCAGTCGATCTTCTGGATGCGTACGTCGACGGCCAGCGCCTCGCCGCTGCGCGTCGCCAGCGGAATGGCGCCGCCCTCCGGCGAGTCGGCGAGGCGCGCCGGCTCGCGGCCGCGGAACATGTGGGCGAGGCCGCCGGCGCGCTCGAGATCGGCGAGCGAGTCGAAATCGATCAGATCGAGCAGCGTGCGGTTGGCGTAGAGCGGCCGGTCGCCGCGCGCCACCATCAGGCCGACCGGCATCCGGTCGAGCATCGTCGAGCCGTTGCGGGCGAGTTCGGCGGCGAGGAGGTCGCGCGGCGTCGCCAGCGCGTTGCGCGACGGCGCCGGCGTCGCGTCCGCGACGGGCGCGGCGACCGGCGCTTCGCTTTCGCCGGCGAGCGTCATCACGTCGCGGCGCGCCGGCGGCGGGATCGCGGCGGGCGGGGCGGCGGGCGGCTGAGGCGTCGCCTCGCGCAGCGGGTCGCGCCGCTCCTCGATCGGCCGCGCCCCGAGCGAACGGGCGATGTCGCGGAACGCCTGCTTCTCGGCGGCCGAGAGTTCGACGCTCGCCGCCGGGCCGCGCGGCGCCGGCAAGGCCGGGACGGGCGGCGGCGCGGCCGGCGCCGTCGCCGGC
>JAEULW010000008.1 GCA_016793505.1 Methylobacteriaceae bacterium
GCCGGAGCGGGCGCGGCCGGTCAAGGGTGCGCGATGGATCGGACAGGATCATGCTGAGGACCGCGCTGCGCTGGGCGCTGCGCCTGCTGATCGCCGCGGCGCTGCTGGAGGCGGCTCTGCTCGTCGCCTGGCGTTTCGCGCCGCCGGTCTCGACGCTGATGCTGGCGCGCTGGGCGACGCTCCGCAGCGTCGAGCGCGAATGGCGGCCGCTGTCGCAGATCGCGCCGGCGCTGGCGGCCGCGGTGGTCGCCTCGGAGGACGCCCGTTTCTGCCGGCATGGCGGCGTCGACTGGACGGAGCTGCGCGCGGTCGTCGAGGAGGGCCTCGAGGACGGGCCGACGCGCGGCGCCTCGACGATCACCATGCAGACGGTCAAGAACGTGCTGTTGTGGCCGTCACGCTCGTTCCTGCGCAAGGGCCTCGAAATCCCGCTGGCGCTGGTCGCCGATCCGCTGTGGTCGAAACGGCGGACCATGGAGATTTATCTCAACGTCGCCGAATGGGGCGAGGGCGTGTTCGGCGCGGAGGCCGCGGCGCGCCGACACTTCGGCAAGAGCGCGGCGCAACTGTCGGTCCGCGAGGCGGCGCTGCTGGCGGCCGCCTTGCCCAACCCGATCGAACGCGTCGCCGGCCGGCCGACGGCGCGGCACCGGGCCCGGGCGGCGGTCATCGAGCGGCGGATGCGGGCGGGCGGCGGCCTCGATTGTCTGCGCGCGCCCTAGCCAGGCCGGCGCATTCGGTGTAAGAGCCCGGCTCCGAATTCCGCCCCGGGCCCGAGGCCTGTGCAGGCGCGCCCCGACCCGGAGATGTGACATGGCCGTTCCGAAGCGAAAAACCTCCCCGATGAAGCGCGGCTTCCGCCGCTCCGCCGACGCCCTCAAGGCCCCGACCTATGTCGAGGACAAGGATTCGGGCGAGCTGCGCCGCCCCCACCATGTCGATCTGAAGACCGGCATGTATCGCGGCCGCCAGATTCTCAAGCCCAAGGCCGCCGCCGAGGCGTAAGCGCGGCGCAGCGCACGGGTTTCAGGGGTCGGCCGCGCCGGCCCCTTTTTCGTTTCGCGAGGTCTGGCAGGGCGTGGACGATCCGGCCGAAGTCCGTCTTCTCGAGGAGCTCTGCTTCAACGCCTGGCCGGCGCTGACCACGGCGCTGGTCGACGGCTGGGTCGTGCGGCTGTCGGACGGCCACACCCGCCGGGCCAATTCGGCGAGCGCGCTGTGGCCGTCCAGGATCGCGCCCGAGGCTCTGGTCGAGACCGTCGAGGGCCTGTTCGCCGCGCGCAATCTGACGCCCTTGTTCCGCCTCACCGTGCTGGCCGATCCGGCTGTCGAACCGCTGCTGCGCGGGCGCGGCTGGCGCGAGGAGGACCCGTCGATCGGCATGGTCGCCGATCTTGCCGAGGCGTCCCCGGCCGCGCCCGACGTCGCGCTGTCGGCACGACTGGAGGCGAGCTGGATCGACGGCGCGATGGCCGCCTATGGCATGGGCGAGAAAGGCGCGGCGTCGCTGCGGCGGATGCTGCCGAACATCACGCCGAAGCATGTCTACGCCACCGCCCATGACGAGAATGGCGCCGCCGTCGGCTGGGGTCTGGCCGTCGCCGAGCGCGGCCATGTCGGGCTCTACGATCTGGTCGTCGCCGCCCCGGCGCGCGGGCGCGGCCATGGCGCGCGGATGATCGCGGCGCTGACCGGGTGGGGCCGGTCGCAGGGGGCGCGACGCGCCTATCTGCAGGTGCGCGAAGGCAACGCCGGGGCGCGGGCGCTGTATCGGCGTCTCGGTTTCCGCGACGCCTATCGCTACATCCAGCTGCGGGCGTCAGCCTGAGCGCCGGCCGGCGATGAAGGCGCCGGCGGCGATGGCGAGGCAGGCCCAGGCGAGCGACCAGGCCGGGCGCGCCATTCCGGCGATGACCAGCAGCAGCGTCGAGATCAGCGGCGCGGCGTAGGAGGCGACGCCGAGCAGACGGATGTCGCCGCGTTTCACGCCGATGTCCCAGGCGTAGAAGGCGACGCCCACGGGCCCGAGGCCGAGGCCGATCACCGCCGCCCATTGCGTCGCCGTCGCCGGCCAGACCGGGCTCTCGAACAGAGCATGACAGAGCGCCGACAGCGCCGCCGTCGCCAGACAGAAACCGGCGACCGCCTCGGTCTCCACCCGCCGCTGAAGGCGCGAAACGACGGAATAGATCGACCAGATGAAGGCGCAGGCGAGCGCCAGGCCATAACCGGTCCAGTCGCCGCCCGCGAACAGCGCCCGGTCGCCGGCGCGGCCGATCAGCAGCAGAGCGGCGCCGCCAAAGGCGAGCGCGGCGCCGACCAGATGGCGCGCACGCAGCCGTTCGCCGGGCAGCGCCGCCGAGAACAGCACAAGCAGCAGAGGCCAGAGAAAGGCGATGAGGCTCGCCTCCTCGGGCGGGGCGGCGCGCAGTGCGGCGAAATAGACCGCGTGATAGCCGAACAGGCCGCCGACGCCGACCAGCCAGACGGAAGCCGGCTGGCGCAGCGCCGACAACCGGCCCCGCGCGGCGGCGGCGATCAGACCGCCGAGCCCGCCGATCGCGAAGGTCAGCGCCGACAAGAGAAACGGCGGCGCGGCGCCGCTCGCCGCCGTCAGCAGGGCGAGACAGGACCACAGCGCCACCGCCACGAGGCCGACGGCGGTCGCGCGCGAAGTCGTCAATCCGGGTTCACTCCGCCGCGACGAGATCCGGCGCCAGCACGCGGCGCAAAGGAATCTTCTGGTGGAATTTGGGGTCCAGCGCCTCGTAGTGCGTCTGGATCAGATCGACAAGCTCGACGCCGTCGATCGGCCGCAGATTGCCGCGGTTGCGGGCGAAGTCGAGCGCGGCGCTGGTGAAGCCGCCGGACGTGACGAAGACGCCGACGTCGCGATCGTGAATCGATGCGTAGAAGGCCTTCACTGCGTCGGCGCCGATGTTGGAGTCCTGCGATTTCACCTGGATTTTCAGCAGCGGCGGCTCGACGCCGAGCGGATCGCGATGGGCGATGACGTCGACGCCGTCATCCTTGCCCGGCCGCGTCGCCTGCGCCTTGTAGCCCATGGCCCGGCACAGGTCGGCGACGAGATGCTCGAGTGCAAAGCCCTTGAGCTGCGACTTGAGCGTGCGCGAGATGAAATCGCGCGTCGTCTCGGCGATGTCGCGGGCGATGGCGCCGGTCTCGTCCTCGCTCGCGGCTTCGTCGGAGTCGGGCGGGTCGTTGCGCTCGAACTTGCGGTGCAGTTCGGCGGCGAAGGTCTTGACCTCGAACAGCGTCAGCACGGAGCCGAGTTCGTAGAGCGCGCCGGGGGAGAAATCGTCGCGGCTCTTGGCCCCGAGCCAGCGGACCGAGCGGCGATGTGGCGTCTCCGGCCCGTCCTCGGTTTCGTAGACATAGTCGCCGACCACCTCGCCCCAGCGCAGCGTCCGGTCGATCTTGCGCGGATAGACGACGCGGTCGCCGCAGCGCATCTCGTGCACGAAACGGTAGAGCTGGCCGGCCTGGATGGGGATGGCGGCGGGCGCGGCGGCCTCGCGGCCGAACGCCTCCTTGAAGGCGGCGCGGGTCGGGCGCAGGAGACGGGCGTCGCGGCCAAGCGCGGCCAGGCCGATGGCGATGCGGTCGCGATGCAGGAAGAGATGGTCCGCCTGATTGTCGCGTCCCGCCCGGACGACCCAGATGCGCCTGTCTTCCGTCAACGGCTCGTCCTTCCTCCTCGCAGCGCCCCGCGGAGCCACCGTGAAGAAGATGTAACGTTGCGGCGCCGCCCAAGTCCACGTTCGAATGAACCTAGCGGCAACTCTACGTACCAGAAATTGGATGAAATTGGAGAGGTTTGGCAACGCGTCACATAGAAACGGCCGGCGCAGGGCCGGCCGTTGCAGTGCGCGCGGGCGTCGCGATCAGACCATATACTGACCGCCATTGGCCGACAGCGTCGAGCCGGTGATGAAGCCGGCGTCGTCGGAGGCGAGGAAAACGACCGCGCGGGCAATCTCCGCCGGCTCGCCGAGGCGGCCGACCGGGATGTGCGGCAGGATCGATTTCTCGACCACGGCCGGGTCGATCGCACGCACCATCTCGGTGGCGATGTAGCCCGGGCAGATGGCGTTGACGGTGATGCCGGCGCGCGCGCCTTCCTGCGCCAGCGCCTTGACGAAGCCGATGTCGCCGGCCTTGGCCGAGGAATAGTTGACCTGGCCCATCTGGCCTTTCTGGCCGTTGACCGAGGAGATGCAGATGACGCGGCCGAACTTGCGGGCGCGCATCCCCTCCCATACCGGGCGGGTCATGTTGAACAGCGAGTTCAGATTGGTGTTGATGACCGCGTACCACTGTTCCTTGGTCATCTTGTGGAACATGCCGTCCTTGGTGATGCCGGCGTTGTTGACCAGCACGTCGACCGGGCCGAGATCGGCCTCGACTTTCTTCAGGCCCTCGACGCAGGCGTCGTAATCGGAAACATCCCACTTGTAGACGGCGATGCCGGTCTCGGCTTTGAACTTCGCCGCCGCCTCGTCATTGCCGGCGTAGCTCGCCGCGACCTTGTAGCCGGCCGCCTTCAGCGCCTTCGAGATCGCCTCGCCGATGCCGCGCGTTCCGCCGGTGACCACTGCAACCCGTGCCATGTCGTTTCCTTTCCCCGTGGAGGGCGAGTGGCGATTGGCGCGCGGGGGATGAGGCGTCCTCGCCCGTCCCGCCTCGCGCCTTCTCCACTTCGCTGTTGGCTGTTCGTCCTGCGCCGGCGCTTCAGCGCTCGACGCACATCGCAATGCCCATGCCGCCGCCGATGCACAGCGTGGCGAGGCCTTTCTTCGCGTCGCGGCGCTGCATTTCGTGCAGCAGCGTGACGAGCACGCGCGCGCCGGAGGCGCCGATCGGGTGGCCGATGGCGATGGCGCCGCCATTGACGTTCACCTTGTCGGTGTTCCAGCCCATGTCCTTGTTCACCGCGATCGCCTGCGCGGCGAAGGCCTCGTTGGCCTCGACGAGATCGAGATCGCCGACCTTCCAGCCCGCCTTCTCGAGCGCCTTGCGCGAGGCCGGGATCGGCCCGGTGCCCATGATCGCCGGATCGACGCCGGAGGTCGCCCACGCCTTGATCGTGGCGAGCGGCTTGAGGCCGCGCTTTTTCGCCTCGTCGGCGCTCATCAGCACCACCGCGGCGGCGCCGTCATTGATGCCCGAGGCGTTGCCGGCGGTCACCGTGCCTTCCTTGTTGAAGGCCGGCTTGAGCTTGCCGACGGCGTCGAGCGTCGTGCCGGGGCGGATATACTCGTCCTGATCGACGACCACGTCGCCCTTCTTGGTCTGGATCGTGACAGGGACGATCTCGTCCTTGAACTTGCCGGACTTCTGGGCCGCCTCGGCCTTGTTCTGCGAGGCGACGGCGAACTTGTCCTGCTCGTCGCGGCTGATCTGCCACTTGGCGGCGACGTTCTCGGCGGTGACGCCCATGTGATAGCCTTGGAAGGCGTCGAGCAGGCCGTCGCGCAGCATCGTGTCGAGAACCTTCAACTCGCCCATTTTCGTGCCGCCCCGCATGTAGGCGGCGTGCTGGGATTGCGACATCGACTCCTGGCCGCCGGCGACGATCACCCTGGCGTCGCCATTGGCGATCTGCTGCATGCCGAGGGCGACGGCGCGCAGGCCCGAGCCGCACAGCTGGTTGAGGCCCCAGGCGGTCTTTTCCTGCGGCACGCCGGCCTTCATCGCCGCCTGACGGGCCGGATTCTGGCCCTGCCCGGTGGCGAGGATCTGGCCCATGATCACCTCGTCCACATCGCCGGGGGCGACCTTGGCGCGATCGAGCGCCGCCTTGATGGCGATGGCCCCGAGTTCATGCGCGGTCAACGTCGACAGCGCCCCGGAGAACGAGCCGACCGGCGTGCGCGCGGCGCTGACGATGACGATGTCTGACATGTGGGACGCTCCTCGGTTTGTCGCCTCCGCCGGCGACGGCTGCTGACGCCGGCCCGGGGTGTGCGGGCATCTTTCGCGGCGCCGCGAGGGCGCGTCAAGGCGCGGATAACCGCAAGCGTCTCGGCAATTGGTCGGCTCGGTCCGGCCGCTTCGCGCTTGCGAGCGGCGCGCCGGCGCCCCATGTCTTACGCGAAACAGACGCGATTTGCCGCGCGCCGACGGGCCGCGAAGCGAGGGAATTCCGCCATGCTGGGACAGACCGGGGCGACCGTGGACGGCGCCGTGAAAGACGTGACGACGGCGAGTTTCCGCCAGGATGTGATCGCCGAATCCGCCCGCCAGCCGGTGCTCGTCGATTTCTGGGCGCCCTGGTGCGGGCCGTGCAAGCAGCTCGCCCCGGCGCTCGAGAAGATGGTGCGCGCGAGTGGCGGCAAGGTGAAGCTCGTCAAGATGAATATCGACGAGCATCCCGACATCGCCGGCCAGATGGGAATCCAGTCGATTCCGGCGGTGATCGCCTTCCAGAAGGGGCAACCGGTCGACGGCTTCATGGGGGCGCTGCCCGAAAGCCGCATCCGCCAGTTCATCGAGCGCCTCGTCGGCCCGCTCGGCGATTCCGGCGCGGAAGCGCTGGCCGAGGCGGAGGCCGCCGCCGCCGCGGGCGACGCCGCCGGCGCCGCCCGGATTTACGCCGCCATCCTGGCCGAGCGCCCGGACGACCAGAAGGCGCTCGGCGGTTTCGCCCGGCTGCTGGTCGAGATGGGCGAACTGGAGCAGGCCAGGGGGTTGCTGGCGCAGCTCCCGGCCGGGGGCAAGGAAGACGCGGCCGTCGCTGCGGCGCGGGCGGCGATCGACATGGCCGAACAGGCCGCTTCGGTCGGCGATCTGGGACAGCTCGAGGCGCGGGTTGCGGCCGCCCCGGCCGATCATCAGGCGCGTTTCGATCTGGCCGTCGGGCTCGCCGCCCTCGGCCGCAAGGAGGAAGCCGCCGACCGCCTCCTTGAAATCGTCAAACGGGATCGCACTTGGAACGAGGACGGCGCGCGCAAACAGTTGCTGCAGTTCTTCGAGGCCTGGGGCCCGATGGACGAGGCGACCATCGTGGCGCGCCGGAAGTTGTCGGCGCTGCTGTTCTCCTGACGCGCCGGGCCATTCTGTCGGAGACGCGATGACGATCAACGCGCCCTATCCCGGTCCGCAGGCGCTGCCGCGCCGCATCCCGGTGTTTCCGCTGACCGGCGCGATCCTGCTGCCGCGCGCCCAGATGCCGCTCAACATCTTCGAACCGCGCTATCTCGCGATGATCGAGGATGCGATGCGCGGCGACCGGCTGATCGGCATGATCCAGCCCGACGCGGCCTCGCCCGCCACGGCGCGCGGGCCGGCGCTCTACCGGGTCGGCGGGGCGGGGCGCATCACCCAATATGCCGAGACGGGCGACGGACGCCTGTTGATCTCGCTGCACGGCGTCGCCCGCTTCCGCATCGTCGCGGAAGCCGCGGTCGACGCTCCGTACCGGCAGTGCGAGGTCGATTTCGCCGACTTCGCCGCCGATTTCGACGCGCAGGAGACGGTCGAGCCGGACCGCGAGCGGATCGTCTCGACGCTGCGCCGTTTCGCCCAGGCGCGGCGCATGTGCGTCGACTGGAGCGGCATCGACGAGACGCCGACCGAAACGCTGGTCAATGCGCTGGCGATGATGAGCCCCTTCGCCGCGGCCGAGAAGCAGGCGTTCCTCGAGGCGCCGTCGCTGCAGGCGCGGGCCGACATGCTCGTCGCGGCGACCGAGATGGACCTCGCCGCGCCGGCGGGCAAGGCGTCGCTGCAATGACGGACCGCGCCACAGGGGAGGACGCGCCGGCCGCCGCCCCGGACGAAGCGACGCGCGTCGATCCGCGACTGCTCGAAATCCTCGTCTGCCCGCTGACCAAGGCGACGCTCGAATACGACCGCGCGCGTCAGGAGCTGATCTCGCGCGCCGCGCGGCTCGCCTATCCGATCCGCGACGGCATTCCGATCATGCTGCCCGAAGAGGCGCGCGTTCTCGAGGGGTGAACCTTCAGAACGCGAAGCTGGCGGCGATCGCGCCGCGGTGGCGCACGCCATCGCCCTTGCCGAGCGAGGCGCGATAGTCGGCGCTGATCTTCACCGCGCCGAACGCGCCGGACAGCCCGCCGCCGAGCAGCAGGCCCTCGCCGGTCATGTCGCCGATGCGCGTCGAGAACGGGCGCGCCGTGTTGCCGACGAGGCGGCCGCGCACCGCGCCGCCGGAATAGCTGAGAAAATCCTCGTAGCCGACCAGCGCATAGGCCGACAGCGAACGGCTGGTCTCGCGCATGATGTCGAAGCCGGCGCGCAGCTCGACGGCGCCGGAGACGGCGTCGATCGTGCGCCGGGCATAGGCGATCGGCGCCACGACGCCGCTTTCCTCGAAGGAATCGGACTGGGCGCGCAGGAAGCCGAGCCGCGCCATCGGCGTCAGCGCGAAGGCGCCGAAGCGCGCCTCGTAGCCGCCTTCCAGCGTCGCGCTCAGCGCCAGACCCGAGGCGTCGGCCTTGTTCGTCAACGGCCCGACGAAGGTCTTGCGCTCCCAGTCGCTCATCCGCGAAAAACCCGCGCCGAGGCCGACATTGCCGAAGAAGCCGTTGCTCTTCCATCCGGCGAGCACGTCGAGCGCGAAGGTCGTCGCGTCGTAGCTGACGACATTGTTGGGGCCGGCCTTGACCGAACCGGTGCTGACCGAGCCGATCAGGCCGATCGTGTAGGCGTTGGTGATGGCGCGCGTCATGCCTAACTGCACGCCGCCGACGCGCCAGTCGAAGGCCGAGCGCTGCGCCGCCGTCTTGCTCTCGCCGATGTCGCCGAAGACGTTGACGAAGTAGCTGTTGACGCCGGGCGCGGCGGCGTGATCGCGCAACCGGTCGAAGCCGCGCAGCGCCTCGCTGCGGCGGCCGTTGAGGGCGATCTCGGCGAGCGTCGCGGAATAGGCCGAGAGCTGCGGGGCGAAGAGATACTGACGCACCGCTTGCGCCACCAGCGCATGGCCCGCCGTGGTCGGATGCACGCCGTCCCAGAACAGATACGAGTTCTGCGTCGCCAGCGAGCCGCCGACGCAGGCGGCGACGGCGACGCAGGCCTGCGTCACATTGGCGAAGCCGAAGGCGGCCGGATTCAGCCGGATCTGATCGAACACCGAGGCGATGTCGACCGAGATGATGTTGGCGCCCGCACGCGCCGCGGCGACATTCGCCAGACCTGCCGAGAGCGCGCCGTTGAAGGTGAGCGAGGAGAACGTCGCCAATGGCGCCGCCGGCGTCGGCGAAAAGGCCGGGGCGACGCCGATGTCCGGCAGGTTCATGACGACGATCGTCGAGGCGCCGGCGCCGGCCAGCGCGCTCACCTGTGCGGCGACGTTCGCCGCCGCGCCGGTCGCGACGCCGGACATGACGGCCTGCGCCGTCGCAGGGTTGGCGCCGGCCCCGGGGATCGCCTGGAACAGATCATTCGCGCCGGCCCAGACGGAGACGACGTCGTTCGAGCCGAAGGCGCCGCCGCGCGCGAAATAGGCGCCGACCTGTGTCGGAACGCCCGGCGGATTGGCGACCGCCGTGTCGGTGCGGGCGCCGCCGAAGGCGAAGTCGACCGAACGGGCGTTGTTGACCGGCCCGACGGGGAAGAAATTGGCGAGCGGGCCGACCAGCTGCTCGGCCCATACGAGGCCGTTGGAGAAGCGCAGGCTCGGATAGCCGGGCTGGGCGTTGCCGGTGGCGATCGCCAGATTGCCGTTGTCGCTCAGACTGTCGCCGAAGACGACCAGCCGGCTCTGCGCCGCGGCGGAGCTCAGGCTCGCCGCCGTCATCAGCGCGAAAAGGGCAGTGCGCGTCGCCGTCCGGACCATGTCGCTTCCCCGCCGCTGCGGCTTCGGCCGCTTTCGTTCACGTCTTGACGATGACGCTAGCCGAGCGGCGGGCGGGCGCGAAGCCGCCGGACATGCGCCGCAACGGAGAATCCGCGCGAGTCACCCATTCGCCACAGTGCGGATTGCGCCGCTGCGGCGGGGCGCCTAGCATCCGGCCGCTTTTCGACCGGACCACCCGCCGCATGCTGCTCCGCCGCGCTGAATACGAGACGATGGTCCGCGATTTCCGCTGGACCGTTCCGTCGCGCTTCAACATCGGCGTGGCCGTCACCGACGTCTGGGCGGCGCGCGATCCGCAGCGGCCGGCGATCCTGACGGCGCGCCCCGACGGCGCCCTCGCGCCGACCAGCTTCGGCGCGCTCGCCGAGGGTTCGAACCGTTTCGCCAACGTCTTGCGCGCCGCCGGCGTGGCGCGCGGCGACCGTGTGGCGATCCTGCTGCCGCAGTCGCCGGAAGTGGTGATCGCCCACGCCGCGGTCTACAAGCTCGGCGCGGTGGCGCTGCCGCTCGCCGCGCTGTTCGGCGTCGAGGCGCTGGACTATCGCCTGAAGGACGCCGGCGTCCGGGCGCTGGTCACCGACGCGGCCGGGCTGGCCAAGACCGCGACGCTGCGCGCCGGCCTGCCCGGGATCGACGTCGTCGTCAGCGTCGACGGGCCGGACGGCGCGGCGCTCGGGTTCCGCGAGGCGCTGGAGCGCGCCTCGCCGGACTTCACGGCGGTCGACACTTCGGCCGACGATCCGGCGATGATGATCTACACCTCTGGGACCACCGGGCCGCCGAAGGGCGCCTTGCACGCCCATCGCGTGCTGCCCGGCCATCTGCCGGGCGTGCAGTTCGCGCACGAGTTCACGCCCGCACAGGGAGACCTGTTCTGGACGCCGGCGGACTGGGCCTGGGCCGGCGGCCTTCTCAATGCGCTGCTGCCGAGTCTCTACTTCGGCGTTCCCGTCGTCGCAAAGGCGAGCGTCAGGTTCGATCCCGAGGAGGCCTTCGCGCTGATGGCGCGGGCCAAGGTGCGCAACGCCTTCGTGCCGCCGACGGCGCTGCGCCTGCTGCGCGCGGTCGACAATCCGCGCGGGCGGTTCGATCTCGATCTGCGCACCGTCGCCTCGGCCGGCGAGACGCTCGGGGCGGAGACCTTCGCCTGGGCGCGCGAGGCGCTGGGGCTGACGGTGAACGAAATTTACGGCCAGACCGAATGCAACCTCGTGCTCGGCTCCTGCGCCGCGATCGGCGTGTCGAAGGCCGGGGCGATCGGCCGGCCCGTTCCCGGTCACGATGCTGCGGTGATCCGCGCCGACGGGAGCCGCGCCGCCCCCGGCGAGATCGGCCAGATCGCCATCCGCCGGCCGAACCCGGTGATGTTCCTCGGCTACTGGAGCCAGCCCGAGGCGACGGAGAAGAAATATCTCGGCGACTGGCTGATCACCGGCGATCAGGGCATCTTCGACGACGACGGCTACGTCCGTTTCCTCGGCCGCGACGACGACGTCATCACCTCGTCGGGCTATCGCATCGGGCCGGGCGAGATCGAGGACTGTCTCCTGAAGCATCCTGCGGTGGCGCTGGCGGCGGCGGTCGGCAAGCCCGATGCGCTGCGCACCGAGATCGTGAAAGCCTTCATCGTGCTCAAGCCCGGCGTCGCGCAGGGCGAGGCTTTGGCCGACGAACTCAGGCGTCATGTCCGCACGCGCCTCGCCGCGCATGAATATCCGCGCGAGATCGAGTTCGTGTCGAGCCTGCCGATGACGACGACAGGCAAGATCATCCGGCGCGAGTTGCGCGATCGCGGCTAGAGCTCCTTCAGCCGCACGACGAGCGCGTTGCCGACCTGCGTCGCCTCCTCGATCTGAAATTGCGTGCCGGGCGGAAACAGGATCTCGAGTTCCTTCGAGCCGCCGCTCGCGCCATGCACGGCGGCCTGGGTGATGTCCTTGCCGTTCTTGCCGACGGCGGTGATGGAAATCGCGATGTTGCCCTCGCGCTGCGCCACGGCGCCGCCGCGCGAGGTGGACAGCATGCCTTCCGGCTTGAACACGCCGCCCTTCGGATAGCGCTTGACCGCTTCTTCGATGGCGATCGACTCGCTGCGCGTCAGCTTGCCGGAATAGCCGGGCAGCTTCTTCAGGCCGGCGATCAGCGCTTCGGCCTCGGCGCGCGTCGCCGCGTCGCCGCCGCCATTGCGCAGGAACATGTTGATCTTCGCCCAGCCCTCGCCGCTGTAGGAGCGGATGGCGGCGACTTCCTGCACCGTCAGCTTGGCGAAGTTCGGGTTCTGGCGAATGGCGGCGATCGCCGCCTGCTCGGCCTCCGACAGGACGGGCGCGGCGGCGCGCGCGACGCCCGGCACGCGCGTGCGCCCGATCTTGACGTTCGAGACCGGCGCCGCGCCGGCCGGCATCGCCGGCACAGACAGGACGAAGGCGACGCCGGCGACGGCCACCGACATGAACAGGTTGGCGTCCTCCTCCTGCATCGCCAGCGCGTCGGCGCGGGCGGCGAACAGACGCGGCGTCGTGCGCGGCGTCAGGGCGGTCGGGAAGATGCGGCCGGCTCGACCGATCGTCGCCTTGGCCATCGCATCGAGCGCTTCGGCGGAGGTGGTGACGCGATCGGACAGTTCGGATTCGAAATCGATCTCCAGCGTGACGTCGTCGGCATATTTCAGTTGCAGGATGCTGGAATAGGGGAAGGGGCGATCCTTCGGGAACTTGTAATTCATGTCGTAGACGCATTCGGTGAACTGATCGACGTATTTGCTCCACGGTTGATCCCGCACGCCGAGATTGACCTCGATCCCGGGCGGCGGAGGCGGCGGCGCGTCGGGCACGCGCGCGGCGCTGTAGCCGCCGGTGAAGTAGTCGGAACTGTACCAGCCCATCGCCACGTCGGGCTTGGCGGGCGGCCAGGCCCAGCTCTCGATGGTTTTCGAGCCGAACCAGGTGATGAAGATCCGACCCTGCGACTTGGCCCAACGACCCTCGCCGCCTTCGGCGCTGTTCCTGTCGCGCCACTTCGCCTTGCTGTCGGCGAACAGCTCGTACTCCCAGGTCCAGCCCTTGAGTTTGACGAGCCACTTGCCGACAGGCGATTTCGGATCGCCCATGGGACCGCCCTCCCGCCGCTTCGCGCGAGCCATCATGATGGCGCGCCCGCAAGGCCGCGTCGGTGCGCCATCGCACGCAAGACGCCTTGCGCGATGCGCCGGTCTGACGCGCGTCCGCGCCGCTTGGAGGCGGCGCGCCTTCCGGTCTAGCCTCGCCCGGCGACGCCGCGCAGACGGCGGCCGGCAGGGAGGCATTCATGTCATTCGCGCTCACGCGACGCATCGCGCTCGCAACCGCCGGATTGGCGGCGCTGACGGCGGCGGCTCAGGCCCGCATCGAACGCATCGAGATCACGAAGATCGAACCGGCCTTCGAGGGCCGCAGCTTCGGCGCGACGGGCGCCTATGAAAAGCTCACCGGCAAGGCCTATGGCGCGCTCGATCCGCGCTTCGGCGGCGATGCGATGATCCAGGACATCGAGCTCGCCCCGCACAATGCGCGCGGCCTCGTCGAATATGTCACCGACATCGAAATCCTGCGCCCGAAGGACCGGGCGAAGGGCAACGGCGTGCTGCTCGTCGAAGTGGTGAACCGCGGCAACAAGCTGGCCCTGCGCAACTTCAACGCGGGCATGCCGAACGACGGGGCCGACTGGAACGCGGTGAAAAGCCCCGGCGACGGGTTTCTCATGGACGAGGGCTACACGGTGATCTGGTTCGGCTGGCAGGCCGATCTGGTCGCCGGCGCCAATCGCGTGCGCCTCGCCGCGCCGGTCGCGAAGAATCCAGACGGCTCGCCTGTCGTCGGCGTGCTGCGCTCGGAGATCGTCGTGCAGCAGCCGGCGAAATCGCTGCCGCTGTCGGCGGGCTGGTTCACCGGCCAGACGCATCACGCCTATGCGACCGCGCTCGCCGACAACAAGGCGGCCTTCCCCGACGGCTTCCGCGCGACGCTGACCGTGCGCGCGAAGGAGAATGCGCCGCGCGTCGAAATCCCATCGAGCGAATGGAGCTTTTCCGACTGCCGCGACAACCAGCCCGTCGCGCCGAGCGAGACGCGCATCTGTCATCCGGCAGGCTTCCAGCCCGGAAAACTCTACGAGCTGATCTATCGCGCCAAGGATCCGATCGTGCTCGGCGTCGGCTTCGCCGCGCTGCGCGACGTCGGCATTTTCTTCGCGCGCCAGCCGGCCGACGATGCGGGCAATGCGAACCCGGTCTGGCGCGAGGGGCAGACGGCGATCGTCGCCGGCACCTCACAGAGCGGCCGCTTCATCCGCTCCTATCTGCATCTCGGATTCAACCGCGATGCGCAGGGACGCATGGCCTATGCCGGGGCGATGCCGCATATCGGCGGCGGGCTGATGCCGATGAATGTGCGCTTCGGTCATCCCGGCCGCGCCTGGGGCGATCAGATCGACCATCTCTATCAGGCCTATGATTTCCCGTTCCACTACGCGCCGCTGCACGATCCCGTCACCGGCCGCACGCAGGGCATTCTCGATCGCTGCTCGGCGACGGGCACATGCCCGAAGCTGTTTCATGTCGCGACCGCGCTGGAAGTGTTCGAGGGCCGCCAGTCGCTCGGTCTCACCGATCCGCTCGGGGCGCGCGACGTCGCCGATCCCGACAGCGTGCGCACCTACATTCTCGCCTCGACGCAGCACAGCGCGGCGAACCTGCCGCTGCCGACGGCGCCGCCCTTCGGCAATTGCGTGCAGCAGTCGAACCCCAATCCGCATCTGTGGGCGATGCGGGCGCTGCTCACCGAGCTGAAGGACTGGGTCGTGACGAACAAGGCGCCGCCCCCCTCGATCGCGCCGAAGATCGCCGACGGCACGCTGGTCGCGCCCAATCAGGTACGCGTCCCGGCGATACCGGCCAACGCCTATGGCAACGTGCCGCGCCCGGCGCTGCGTTACATCGCCAACCACAATCCGCTGCAGGCGTTCGACTTCGGACCGCAGATGCGCGCCGGCGACTCCACCGGCGTGATCACCATCGAACCGCCGCGCCAGGGGACGCAGTCCTACGGCGTGCTCGTCATGCAGGCCGATTCCGACGGCATGGATCTCGGCGGCGTGCGCTCGATCTACCAGCGCGTGCCGATCGCCTCGATGCTGTCCTGGAATGTCGGCCGCAAGGATCGCTTCGAGGACGGATTCTGCCTGTTCCAGGGCGCCTACATTCCCTTCGCCAAGTCGAAATCCGAACGCGAACAGACCGGCGATCCGCGCCTTTCGGTGGAGGAGCGCTATCCGACCAAGGACGCCTATGTCGCGGCGATGCGCGCGGCGACGGCAGAGCTCGTGAGAGAGCGCACGCTGCTTCCGGCCGACGCCGCCTTCCTCGTGAAGCAGGCGGAGGACGAGGGCATTCGCCTCGCGCCGTGAGGGGCGAGAATCAGCTCTCGCGCGGCGCCGGCGCGATGTCGAAATGCAGCACGTCCTCGCGGACGCCGAGCTTGGAATAGAGTGCGATGGCGGGCGGATCGACAGGGTCCGCCTGCACATAGATCACCCAGGCGCCGGCCTCGCGCGCGATGAGGCGCAGGCGTTCGATCAGCGCCGTGGCGACGCCGCGGCGGCGATGGGCCTCGGCGACGGCGAGATCGTAGATGTAGATCTCGCGCCGCGCCTGCTCGAACTTGTCGAGAACGTAGGCGCACAATCCGCCGACGATGCGCGGCCCGTCGCAGGCGGCGAGCGCGACGAAATTGTCCGATCCGAGCAGGCGGGCGAGCCAGGCCTCGTCCGGCGGCGCGCCCTCATAGGTCCGCCGATCCTCGAACGTTTCGGCGAAGACGGCGTTGAGCGCGCGCATCGCCGCGATGTCGTCGCGCTTCAGCCTGCGAATGATCATGCGCGCCTCCGCGAGGCGCATCCTCGCGGTCAGTCCGTCGAAATGATGGCGCGCGGCGCGCTCAGGCGCGCGCCGTCTCGACCGGGCGCACAACGCCGAGCAGCGCGCCATAGGGGACCAGCGCCGCCAGCGCGACGGCGACCTTCACGACAAAATCCCAGACGGCGAGCGAGACCCACAGCGGCGCCTCGCCGCCGAGCAGCGGCACGGGCGCCGACATCGCCGCCTCGCCGGCGAAGGCGAGCGAGAAGAACAGGACCGTGTCGAGCGCCGAGCCGACGAGGCTGCCGATCAGCGGCGCGCGCCACCAGTCGAGGCGGCGCAGCCGGTCGAACACGGTCACGTCGAGCATCTGGCCGACGAGGAAGGCGGTTCCGGAGGCGAGTGCGATGCGCGGGCTCGCCAGCCACATCGACAGCGCCACGGCGCAGACGAAGCCCGCCGCCACCAGCCGCCGCGCGACGCCGACGCCGTAGCGGCGGTTGGTGAGATCGGTGACGAGGAACGAGACCGGATAGACCAGCGCGCCCCAGGTGAGGTGGTTCTCGAGGCCGAAGGCGGTGACCGGATGCTGCACGCCGATATTGGCCGCCACGACGATCGCCGTCATGGCGAGCACGGGCAGGATCAGCGGGCGGATGGCGGTCATCATGGCCGGCGGCTCCGGATGCGGCGCAAAAGCGCGCGCGGCGCGCCCCCGTCCGGGACGCGCCGCGCGAAAGGTCGACCGTCGGTCGAAATCAGGCGGAGGCCGCCTGCTTCTTGACGATCTCGCGCTTGAGGGCGCGCACGTTCGGCGACAGCGCCTCGTCCTTCGACTTGACGAGGAAGGCGTCGAGCCCGCCGACATGCTCGACCGAGCGCAGCGAGGCGGCCGCGACGCGCAGGCGCACCGACCGGCCGAGCGCGTCGGAAATCAGCGTGACGTTGCACAGGTTCGGCAGGAACCGCGTCTTGGTCTTGCGGTTCGAATGGCTGACCTTGTGGCCGACCAGCACGGCCTTGCCGGTCAATTCGCAGCGGCGGGACATCAGCTTAAGCCCTATGATTGTCCGCGCCCCGGGGCGCGCGGAAGCCCGCCGGAGGGCGGGGAAAATCGAGGCCCGCTCCATAGAGGAGCAGGGCAGGGGCGTCAAGGACGTGTCCGGGCGTCAGAACCGGCGCCAGCGGCTCTCCGTCTCACGCTCGACGCAGGTGTTTCCCACCATGCACTGCGGATTGTCGTAGGTCGCCGCCAGAGTCGGCTTGGCGATCTGCGTCGGGGCGCAGAAGCCGCGATGCGCGACGTAGCGGTCGA
>JAEULW010000081.1 GCA_016793505.1 Methylobacteriaceae bacterium
GATGCGCCGGCCGCCGCGCTCGACCAGCGGCGCGCCGAGCGCCCGCTCGAGCTCCCTGATCTGCACCGAGAGCGCCGGCTGCGAGATGGCGCAGGCCTCCGCCGCGCGGCCGAAATGCCGGCGCTGCGCCAGCGCCTGAAAATAGCGCAGCTGCCTCAGGGAGATCGGGTTCATAATCCACAATTATCGTCAGTATTGCAAAATGCAAATTCTCATTATCGCCGCAGGACGCTAGCCTGCCGCCGGCATGGACCTATGACGAGGGTCATGGCGCTGTCGCGCGGACAGGCGCCCGATGCAGGCGGGGACGATTCCGCCGGCCCCATGCGGACGCGCCGCGGCGCGTCGATGCGCGATGATGAAACAGGAGATGATGATGGCTTCGAGCGGCCTGAAGGACAGCGCCAAATGCCCGGTGATGCACGGCGCGATCACCACCACGGGCGAGTCGAATGTCGACTGGTGGCCGAAGGCCCTCAACCTCGACATCCTTCACCAGCACGACGTCAAGACCAACCCGCTCGGCAAGGACTTCGACTATCAGAAAGAAGTCCGCAAGCTCGACTTCGCCGCAGTGAAGCGCGACGTGCATGCGCTGATGACGCAGAACCAGGACTGGTGGCCGGCCGACTGGGGCCATTACGGCGGCCTGATGATCCGCCTCTCCTGGCATTCCGCCGGCTCCTACCGCTCGGCCGACGGGCGCGGCGGCGGCGGCTCGGGCAACATCCGCTTCGCTCCCCTCGCCTCCTGGCCGGACAACGCCAGCCTCGACAAGGCCCGCCGCCTGCTCTGGCCGGTGAAGAAGAAGTACGGCAATCGCCTGAGCTGGGCCGATCTGATCGTGCTCGCCGGCACCATCGCCTATGAGAACATGGGCCTGAAGACCTTCGGCTTCGGCTTCGGCCGGCCCGACATCTGGCACCCCGAAAAGGACGCCTATTGGGGCGCGGAGAAGGAGTGGCTCGCCGCATCCGACGCCCGCTACGCCGACGTCGGCAAGCCCGAGACGCTGGAAAACCCGCTCGCCGCCGTGCAGATGGGCCTCATCTACGTCAACCCGCAGGGCGTCAACGGCAAGCCCGACCCGATGAAGACGGCCGCGCAGGTGCGCGAGACCTTCGCCCGTATGGGCATGAACGATGAGGAGACCGCGGCGCTGACCGCCGGCGGCCACACCGTCGGCAAGGCGCATGGCAATGGCGACGCCGCCGCGCTCGGCCCTGATCCCGACGCCGCCGACATCGTCGAGCAGGGCTTCGGCTGGGCCAATCCGCACCAGAAGGGTCTCGCCAGTCAGGCGATCACCTCAGGCCTCGAAGGCGCGTGGACGAAGCATCCGACGAAGTGGGACATGGGCTTCTTCGACATGCTGTTCGGCCACGACTGGGAGCTGCGCAAATCGCCCGCCGGCGCCTGGCAGTGGGAGCCGGTCAACATCAAGGAGCAGGACCTGCCGCTCGATCCGAGCGATCCGGGCAAGCGCGGCCGCGCCATCATGACCGACGCCGACATGGCGATGAAGATCGACCCGGCCTACAATGCGATCTGTCGCAAGTTCATGGCTGATCCCGCCTATTTCGACGACGTGTTCGGCCGCGCCTGGTTCAAGCTGACGCATCGCGACATGGGGCCGAAGGCCCGCTATGTCGGCCCCGACGTGCCGAAGGAAGATCTGGTCTGGCAGGACCCGATCCCCTCCGGCCCGAAAGGCTACGACGTCGCCGCGCTGAAGGCGAAGATCGCCGCTTCGGGCCTCACCGTCGCCGAGATGGTCGCCACCGCCTGGGACAGCGCCCGCACCTTCCGCGGCTCCGACTTCCGCGGCGGCGCAAATGGCGCGCGCCTCCGCCTCGCCCCGCAGAAGGACTGGGAAGGCAACGAGCCGGCGCGCCTGCAAAAGGTCCTCGCCGTGCTCGAGCCGATCGCCAAGGCGGCCGGCGCGAGTCTCGCCGACGTCATCGTGCTCGCCGGCAATGTCGGCGTCGAACAGGCGGCCAAGGCGGCCGGCGTCATCATAGCCGCGCCGTTTTCACCCGGCCGCGGCGACGCCAGCCAGGCGCAGACCGACGTCGACTCCTTCTCGGTGCTGGAGCCGATCCATGACGGCTTCCGCAACTGGCTGAAGAAGGACTATGCGGTCTCCGCCGAGGAGCTGCTGCTCGATCGCGCCCAGCTGATGGGCCTGACCGGCCCGGAGATGACCGTGCTGATCGGCGGATTGCGCGTGCTCGGCGCCAATCACGGCGGCGGCAGGCACGGCGTCTTCACAACCCGCGTCGGCGCGCTGACGACGGACTTCTTCGTCAACCTGACCGACATGGCCAATCGCTGGGTCCCGGCCGGTTCTCACTACGAGATCCGCGACCGCAAGACCGGCGCGGTGAAGTGGACGGCGACGCGCGTCGATCTCGTCTTCGGCTCGAACGCCATCCTGCGCGCCTATGCCGAAGTCTATGCGCAGGACGACGCGAAGGAGAAGTTCGTGCGCGACTTCGTCGCGGCCTGGACGAAAGTGATGAACGCCGACCGCTTCGATCTGTCGGCCTGATCGCATCTCGTCCTGAGCGAAGTCGAAGGACGAGATCGCTGGCCGCGATCGACATCGCGCCCGACGCGCCTCGCCCTTCGCTGTTGCTGAGGATGAGGCGCGCCTGCGTCGTCGATGGTCGCTCAGGCCTCGAGCACGCGCGCCTTGAACAGCGCGCCCGCGGCCAGCCCGCCGAGGATCGGCGCGACGATGAACAGCCAGAGCTGCGCCATCGCATTGCCGCCGACGAACAGCGCCGGCCCGAGCGAACGCGCCGGATTCACCGACACGCCGGTCACGTTGATGAAGGTGATGTGGATGATCACCAGCGTCATGCCGATGGCGAGGCCCGCGACCGGCGTCGCGCCCGCCGTCGAGGTCGCCCCGAGGATCACCACGACGAAGATGAACGTGCCGATGAACTCGGTCAGGAACGCCGACGTGACGTTGTAGGCGCCGAGATACCCCTCGCCCCAGCCGTTCGCGCCGAGCCCGCCCTTGGCGAGGTCCCAGCCGCCGGCCTTGCCCGACAGGATCAGATAGAGCACGCCCGCCCCGATCACCGCGCCGATGCACTGGGCGACGACGTAGCCGATCAGATCGGACGTCGACATCCGTCCCGCCGACCAGACGCCGATCGACACCGCTGGATTGATGTGACAGCCGGACACAGGCCCGATGCCATAGGCCATGGCCGTGACCGCCATGCCGAAGGCGAGCGCGATCGGCATCAGCGCCAGCGGGCCGAGCGGCTGGCCGCCGGCGATGGCGCCGAGCCCGCCCAGCGTCGCCGATCCGCAGCCGATGAGAACGAGCGTCGCCGCGCCGAGTCCTTCGGCGATGAGTTTCTTCATGAGGAGGCTCCCGGAAATCAATTGCACGGAATGAAGCGGCCCGCGACGACACTCGCCGCGGCGCCGCTGCCCAAGCTACACGATTCCCATGGGAAAGCACCCTCGTCGCGACGAAGCGCGGCAGGCCGTCCGGTGGCCGATCGTCAGATCGGCCCGACGCCGAGCGCCTCGAGCGACAGAAGCCAGGCGCAGATCAGGCCGACCACCATCGCTGTCAGCCGGACGCCCTCGCCCGCCGACGCCGCCATGTCGCGCGCCCGATCAAGCCCGCCGTCCGGCATTGTCAGCCAACCCCGCGAATCGCCCGCCTCTCTTCCGGGATTCGGCGGTGCGCGTCGGGCGAAACTGTGACGAAGCTGCGACGCCCTGCGGCGATTTCAGTGCAGAATCTGGCTGAGGAACAGCTTCGTGCGCTCGTGCCGCGGGTTGGAGAAAAACTCGTCGGGCGTGTTCATCTCGACGATCTGCCCGTAGTCCATGAAGATGACGCGGTCGGCGACCTGCCGGGCGAATCCCATCTCGTGTGTCACGCACAGCATGGTCATGCCCTCGTTGGCGAGGCCGACCATGGTGTCGAGCACCTCCTTCACCATTTCCGGATCGAGCGCCGAGGTCGGCTCGTCGAACAGCATGATCTTCGGGCTCATGCACAGCGAGCGGGCGATCGCCACGCGCTGCTGCTGGCCGCCCGAGAGCTGGCCCGGATACTTGTTCGCCTGTTCCGGAATCTTGACGCGGGTCAGGTAGTGCATGGCCACCTCCTCGGCGTCCTTCTTCGCCATCTTCTTCACCCAGATCGGCGCCAGCGTGCAGTTCTCCATGATCGTCAGATGCGGGAACAGGTTGAAGTGCTGGAACACCATGCCGACCTCGCGGCGCACCTCGTCGATCTTCTTCAGGTCGTTGGTCAGCTCCTCGCCATCGACGATGATCTTGCCCTGCTGGTGCTCCTCGAGCCGGTTGATGCAGCGGATCATCGTCGACTTGCCCGAGCCCGAGGGCCCGCACACGACGATCCTCTCGCCGCGCCGAACCTTCAGGTTGACGTCCTTCAGCACGTGGAAGTCGCCATACCATTTGTGCATGCCGACGATCTCGATCGCCGTCTCGTTCTTGACCGGCGTCGGCTTCAGCGCGGCGGGAGCGACCATGTGTGCCTCTTCGATGGTGTGAGGATCAGCGCCGTTTGCCGGCCGCCAGCTTGCGCTCCATGTAGAGCGAATAGCGCGACATGCCCCAGCAGAAGACGAAATAGAACATCGCGGCGAAGACGTAGCCCGTCGTCGAGGTTGTGCCGCCCGCCCATTCCGGGTCGAGCCGGCGCGTCTCGATGGCGCGCAGGAAATCATAGATGCCGACGATGGCGACCAGCGTCGTGTCCTTGAACAGGCCGATGAAGGTGTTGACGATGCCCGGGATCACCATCGTCAGCGCCTGCGGCAGGATGATGAGGCGCATCATCTTGGGATAGTTGAGACCGAGCGCCATCGCCCCCTCGAACTGTCCCTTCGGCATCGCCTGCAGGCCGCCGCGGATCACCTCCGCCATGTAGGCGGCCGAGAACAGCGCCACGCCGATCAGCGGGCGCAGCAGCCGGTCGGGCGACAGATGCTCGGGCACGAACAGCGGCAGCATCGTATTGGCCATGAACAGCACGGTGATCAACGGCACGCCGCGCACGAACTCGATGAAGATCACCGAGAACAGCTTGATGATCGGCAGCTTCGAGCGCCGCCCGAGCGCCAGCAGCACGCCCGCGGGCAACGAGAAGACGATGCCGACCACCGCCACCAGCAGGCTGACGAACACGCCGCCCCAGAGATTGGTCGGCACCTTCTCGAACAGCGCGCCCGGCGTCGCCGAGACGCCAGACAGCAGCACATAGGTGATGATCGGATAGACGATGATGAACAGCACGGCGCCGAGCGAGCGGCGCGGCGCGTTCGGCCACAAGAGCCAGGTGATCAGCCCGGCCCCGATCGCCATCCACAGATCGACGCGCCAGCGATGCGGCTGCGGATACGAGCCGTAGATGAAGAACGGCAGGTTCTGCCGCACGAAGGACCAGCAGGCCCCCGCCTCGGCCTTGCGGCAGAGATCGCCGCCGCCCGACCAGATCGCATCGGTGAACAGGTAACGGACCATGTCGGGCACGGTCCAGATCAGGAACAGGATCGAGCCGACCGTCAGCAGCGCCGACCAGGCGCCGCCGAACAGATGTTCGCGCATCCACGCGACCGGCCCGCGCGCGAAGGTCGGCGGCGGCAGCGCTTGCGCAGGTTCGCGGCGGAGATAGGCGACGCTCATGGCTCAGCGCTCCACCAGCGCCTTGCGCGCATTGTACCAGTTCATGAAGGCCGCCGTCGTCAGCGAGATGGTCAGGTAGACGAGCATCGTCAGAGCCACGACCTCGACCGCCTGGCCCGTCTGGTTAAGCACCGTGCCGGTGAAGATCTGCACGAGATCGGGATAGCCGATGAACACCGCCAGGGAGGAGTTCTTCGTCAGGTTGAGATACTGGCTGGTCAGCGGCGGGATGATGACGCGCATCGCCTGCGGGATCACGACCAGCTTCAGGGTCGGCCCGGGCCTCAGCCCGAGCGCATGGGCGGCCTCGGTCTGGCCCTTCGACACCGCCAGAATGCCGGCGCGCACGATCTCGGCGATGAAGCCGGCGGTGTAGGTGACGAGGCCGATGAGCAGCGCCACGAATTCGGGATAGACCTGCAGGCCGCCTTGCAGATTGAAGCGGCTGCGCTGCGGATAGGCCCATTCGATCGGCGAACCCGCCGCGAAGAAAACGAGCGCCGGCAGCCCGACGATCAGCGCCAGCGACGCCAGCCCGACCGGCGCCTGCTTGCCCGTCGCCTCCTGTCGCTTGCGCGCCCAGCTGCGGAACAGGAAGGCGCCGACGAGACCGAGCGCCAGCGCCCCGACGACGAGGCCGAAACCCGCCAGCGCCGAGGGTCGCGGCAGGATCAGGCCGCGATTGTTGAGGAACACGCCGGACTCGCCGGCAAAGCGCAACAGGCCGCCATAGAAGAGCCAGCCCGCCGCCGCCAGCGCCATGGCGATCGAGCCGAGAGTCGCCATCGCCATCGTGGCGGTCGAGTCCTCGGCGCCCTTGGCGCGCTTGTAGGCGAACCAGCCGGCGAGCCCCAGCGCCGCGCACAGCGCCGTCGCCAGCGCATGCGGCGCGCCGAGACTCGCCGCCGGCATGACGATCGAGTTGCGCGGCTCGGGCAGCGGCTTCAGCACCGCGTTGTACCAGAACAGCAGCTGCAGCAGCAGCGGCACGTTGCGGATGACCTCGACATAGATCATCGACAGCTTGGCGACGATCCAGTTCGACGACAGCCGCGCGACGCCGATGGCGAAGCCGAGGAAGGTCGCCAGCACGATGCCGATCGAGGCGACGAGCAGCGTGTTGAGCAGGCCGACCCAGAACGCCCGGCCATAGGTGGAGGTGGCGCTGTAGTCGATCAGGGCCTGATTGATGTCGAAGCCCGACACCGTGTCCCAGAAGCCGAAGCCGGTCGCGATCTTCTGCTGATTCAGATTGGTGAGCGCGTTGGTGACGGCTTCGTAGACGAGGAACACGACGAACGCCAGCAGCAGCGCCTGGAAGGCGATTCCGCGCACTCTCGGGTCGTAGAGGAGCGAGACCTTGGCCGTCTCCTCCCGCCGCGCCGCATCCGTCATACCCCGCCCCCCGGAAGCGCCGGCCGTTCCGGCTCGTGCGCTCGCAACAACAAGAGAAAGTCGCCTCGCCAGCCTTCCCGCCGCGCCGCTCGCGCGCGCGGCCCGCCGCCAGCGGAAAAACGGGGCTGCGGCGATCGCCGCAGCCCCGGATCAGGTCAGCGGATCGGCCAGGCGTATTGCAGGCCGCCCTTCGTCCACAGCGCGTTGAGGCCGCGCTTGATCTTCAGGCGCGAGCCTTCGCCGACATTGCGCTCGAAGCTCTCGCCGTAGTTGCCGACATGCTTGACGATGCGCGCCGCCCAGTCGTTGGTCAGGCCGAGACCCTCGCCGAACTTGCCCTCGGTGCCGAGCAGGCGCTTGATCTCCGGATTGGTCGACTTCATCTGCTCGTCGACATTCTTCTGCGTCACGCCGAGCTCCTCGGCCGTCAGCATCGCGAAATGCGTCCACTTGACGATGTCGAACCACTGGTCGTCGCCATGGCGCACGGCGGCGGCGAGCGGCTCCTTCGAGATGATCTCGGGCAGCACGACGTGCTCGTCCGGATTGACGAATTTCAGGCGCTCGGAATAGAGGCCGGAGGCGTCCGTCGTGAAGGCGTCGCAGCGGCCCGAATCATAGGCCTTGTTCGTCTCCTCGGAGGTGGCGAACACCACGCCCTCGTATTTCATGTTGTTGGCGCGGAAATAGTCGGCGAGGTTGAGCTCGGTCGTCGTGCCCTGCTGCACGCAGATCGAGGCGCCGTTCAGCTCCTTGGCCGAGGCGATGTTGAGCTTCTTGCGCACCATGAAGCCCTGGCCGTCGAAATAGTTCGGCGGGCCCCAGTTGAGGCCGAGCGTCGTGTCGCGCGACAGCGTCACCGTTCCGTTGCGCGACAGCACGTCGATCTCTTTCGACTGCAGCGCCGTGAAGCGGTCCTTGGCCGACAGCGGCACGAACTTGACCTTGGTCGGATCGTTGAAGATCGCCGCGGCGAGAGCGCGACAGAAATCGACGTCGAGGCCGGTCCAGTTGCCGTTCTGGTCGGGCATGCCGAAACCGGCGAGGCCGGTGTTGGAGCCGCAGATCAGCGAGCCGCGCTGCTTGACGGCGTCGAGCGTCTGGGCCGAGGCGGCGGCAGGCGCGAAGGCCAGCGCGGCGAGGGCCGCCAGAGAAGCGATGGTGCGTTTCATGGGTCCGTGATCTCCCTCGTTCTTGTTTCGCTCTTGCAACTGCGAAGCCGGGAGGGCGCGCGCAAGCCGACCCTTGCGGGTGGGCGCGCCCCTCGCGTGAACCCATCCAATCAGGTTTGAACCAAGGGTCAAGGCCCGCCGCCGGCTTGACGCCAATTCGGGCGCGGCGCCTAGTGCGCCGCCGCCCGAGGGAGCGATGTGCCCATGAAAGTGTCGAAAGAACGCCGCGCCGCGATGCGCCCGCGCACCCGGCTCGTCCATGCCGGCCGCGACCCGTCCGAGCAGTTCGGCTTCGTCAATACGCCGATCTATCGCGGCTCCACCGTGCTTTACCCCAATACGGACTCGATCTTCCGGCGCGACAACCGCTTCGTCTACGGCACCAAGGGCACGCCGACGACCCGCTCGCTCGAGGAGGCCTGGAGCGAGCTGGCCGGCGCTGAGACGACCGTGCTCACCCCCTCGGGCCTCGCCGCCATCGTCGTCGCCCTGATGACCGCCGCCGGCGCCGGCGATCACATCCTCGTCACCGATTCCGTGTATCGGCCGACGCGGGAGTTCTGTGACGGCGTCTTCGCCCGCATGGGCGTCGAGACCGAATACTACGATCCGCTGATCGGCGCCGGAATCGAGCGGCTGATGCGGCCGAACACGAAGGTCGTGTTCGTCGAGGCGCCGGGTTCGCACAGCTTCGAAATGCAGGACATTCCCGCCATCGCCGCCGTCGCCCGTGCGCGCGGCGCCTGCGTGATCATGGACAACACCTGGGCGACGCCGATCTTCTTCCCCCCGCACGAGCGCGGCGTCGACATCGCCATCGAGGCGGGCACCAAATATCTGTCCGGCCATTCCGATCTGCTGCTCGGACTGACCAGCGCCAACGCCGCCTGGGCCGATCGCCTGCGCGCCACCTTCGACGCCATGGCGCCCTGCGCCGGGCCGGAAGACTGTTTTCTCGCCCTGCGCGGCCTGCGCACCATGGACCTGCGGCTGCGCGAGGCCGGACGACAGGGGCTGGCCATGGCGCAATGGCTCGCTGCGCGCCCCGAGGTCGCGCGCGTCCTCCACCCCGCCTTGCCCGATTACGCCGGGCACGACATCTGGAAGCGCGATTTCTCCGGCTCGTCAGGCCTGTTCTCGGTGATCCTGAAGCCGGCTTCGCGCGAGGCTGTCTCGGCCATGCTGGACGGGCTCGAGCTGTTCGGCCTCGGCTTCTCCTGGGGCGGCTTCGAGAGTCTCGTCATCCCCTTCGACTGCCGCTCCTATCGCACGGCGACGGTTTGGAATCCCGGCGGCCCGGGTCTGCGATTCCAGATCGGCCTCGAAGATCTCGCTGATCTGCAGGACGATCTCGACCGCGGCTTCGCGCGACTCAGGGCGGCGGCCTAGGCGCCGTCCTTCGCTTGTCCGCGCTCCCGGAAGATCAGCATCAGATTGCGCAGATAGATGAACACGGCGAGCGACTGGCCCATGATGATCACCGCGTCGCGGCGCGCGAGGCCGTAGATCAGCGTCATGCCGCCGCCGGCCAGCGACAGGAACCAGAAGGCGACCGGCATGACGCTCTTGCCCGCCTTCTCGCTGGCGATCCACTGCACGAGGAAGCGCGCGGTGAAGATCAGCTGCGAGGCCATGCCGAAGGCCAGCCAGAAATCGAAGCGGGTGACGAACACGTCGTAGAGATAGCCGCCGACGTCACGCGAAAGGGTGTAGATCATGGCGGCGTCACCTCGCGGGCCTCGGGCACGCGCCGGCGCCGCTTCAACAGCCAGCGCACGCCGGCCAGATCGACGATTCCGACCCACAGCCGGTCGAAGAAGCGATACTTGGACACGCCCTGCCCGCGCGGCCTGTCCTTCACGTCGACATGGGCGATCGCAAAACCCTCGCGCCGGATCAGCGCCGGGGTGAAGCGGTGCAGCGCGTCGAAATACGGCAGCGCCAGATAGACCTCGCGGCGCATCAGCTTCAGCCCGCAGCCGGAATCGCGCGTGCCGTCGTTCAGGATGGCGTCGCGCACGCGGTTGGCGATGCGCGACTGGAAGCGCTTGAAGCCGGTGTCCTTGCGCCCGACGCGCTGGCCCTGCACCAGCCCGCAGCCCGGCCCCGCCGCCTCCATCGCCGCCATGAGCGCCGGCAGGAAGGCCGGATCGTTCTGGCCGTCGCCGTCCAGCGTGGCGATCAGCGGCGCGCGCGCATGGCGGGCGCCTGAACGAACCGCCGCCGACTGGCCGCAGGAGTCGGCGTGCCGGACGATGCGCAGATGCGGCCGGCCCGCTGCGAGCGCCGCGAGTTCGGCCGCCGTCGCGTCGGTCGAGCCGTCGTCGACATAGACGATCTCGAAGGCGCGGCCGGCCAGCGCCTGCTCGATCTCGGCGATGAGCGGGGCGATGTTGCCGGCCTCGTTCTTCACCGGCACGACGACCGACAGTTCGGGCTCACGCGACACGGGCGGCGCTCCCGGACATCAGCGCCCGCGCCGCCTCGCGCGCGAAGCGGCGGCCGCGCACGGCCAGCCCGTCGCCGCGCCAGACGAAGGCGATGCCGCGCCGCGCGAAGGCGCGCGCCACGAACAGCGCCGACAGCGACCCGACGAAGGCCCCGGCGATCACGTCGCTCGGATAATGCGCGCCGACGACGACGCGCGACACCGCGATGCCGATGGCCAGCAGCAGCAGCGGCGCCCGCCAGCGCGGCAGGAAGAAGGACAGCGCGATCGCCGCCGCGAAGGCCGTCGTCGAATGGCCCGATGGAAAGCTGGCGTAGGTCGAGCGCAGCGCGAAGGCGTCGAAATGGAACGGCCCGAGCTCGTCGAGCAGCTTCGGCCGGCCGCGCCCGACGATCTGCTTGACGATCTGCGCGGCGAGGCCCGACACGGCGAGCGTCGCCAGCAGGTAGAGCGCGCGCTGGGCGATCGCCAGCAGGCCGGCGTCGACGCGCGCCCCGCGCCCCTGCCCGCGCGCCAGCATGGCGAAGGCGGCGACCGGCAGGCCGACCAGCCACATCCAGCCCGACGTGCCGATGTCGGTGAGCAGCGCGAACAGGCGCACCACGCCCGGCGGCAACTCGCGCGCCGCGCGGATCAGCCGCTCGTCGAAAAAATGCCCGGCGAACCACACCGCCAGCGCGGTCGCAAACAGCGCCGCCAGCACGCCGGCGAGCGGCAACGCAGGCGCCTCGCGGCTCGGCCTGCGCCAATGGCCGAGCAACTGCCGCAATTCGTGCGCCAGCCGGCGCCCGTGGCCCGGCCTGTGGATTGTCGCGCTCATTCCCGCCCTATTTGCGCAGATAGACGCCGATGTCGAGCCGCCACCCGCCATTCAGGTTGAGCCCGCCGACGCGGGTTGCGAGCTCGACCACGAAATCGGGGCTTTTCGGCGCCAGCGCGGCGCGGAACTCCTCCTCCCGCCGCGCCTCGACGAAGGCGGCCCGGCAACGCCCGCCGGCCAGGAACCGCGCCGCCCCCGCCGCATCCGTCATCGTCAGATCGGTGGCGGTCAGGAACACCAGCGAGGGCTCGCGATAGGTCGTCGTCGCCAGTTTCAGCCCGTCGGGACAGTCGCGCAGGTCCGCGGCGGCGAGCCGCGCCTCGCGCGCCAGCCGCGGCGACAGCCGGAACGGCTCGAAGAACGGGCCCGAGATCAGCGCGCCGTAGGCGAGCAGATAGAGCGCCAGCGCCGAGGCGGCGGCGCTGACGCTCGCCCGCATGAAATCCCGCCGACCCGCGGCCAGGAACGCGGCGACCGCCATCAGGATCGCCACTCCGGCGAGCAGCGCCGGCGCGACGCCGATCCACTGCGCCAGCGTCCCGAAATGCGCGCCGGCGCCGATCGCCGCCGCCGTCAGGCCGGCCGGGACGACGACGAGCAGCGCCAGCGCCGCCCGCGCCCGGCCGCCCGCCGCCATGGCGCCGCGCTGCATCGCCAGCGCCACGGCGAGCGCCAGCGCCGGATAGAGCGGCAGCACGTAATGCGGCAGCTTGGTCGGCGTCGCTTCGAAGAGGAGCCAGGCCGGAACCAGCCAGGCGATGAGGAAGGCGACCTCCGGCTCGCGCCGCGCCCGCCAGACGAAGGGCGCCGCCAGCGCCGCGAAGGGGGCCAGCGGCCAGGCCGTGCCCCAGAAGGCGACGAGATAGGTCCCCGGCGGCGCGCCATGCGATTCCTGCCCCTGCGCCACCTTGCCGAGCATGTCGGCGCCGACCGAGTCGGCCAGGAACGAGCCCTTGGTCTTGATCAGGATGAGGGCGAGCCAGGGCGCGACGATCAGCGCCGTCCAGGCGAGGCCGGCGACCGGCCGCAGCGCCAGGAGCCAGCGCGCCGATCGGTCGCGGATCGACAGCGCCGCCGCGGCGAAGGCCGGGATCATCGGCGTGATCGGCCCCTTGACGAGAATGCCGACCGCGATCGCCGTCCAGAAGATCGCCGGCAGCGAAAGCCGCGCCCGCCCGGTCGCGAGGCCGAGCCGGACGCGCAGCAGCGCCCCCATCGCGGCCGCCGCCGTCGCGGTCACCGTCGCGTCGGTCTTGGCGAGCCGCGCCTCGACGCCGAGCAGGATGGTCGAGGCGAACAGCAGCGCGGCGACGAAGGCGCCGGCCGGCGTCAGCATCGCCAGCCCGCACCACCAGACCAGCAGCACGGCGGCGATCGCCGCGATCAGCGAGGGCAGCCGGTAGAGCCAGATCGTCGTGCGCGCCGCCGGGACGCCGAGCGCCTCGCCGGCGCTCACCGCCGCCGCCTGCAGCCAGTAGATGCCGACCGGCTTCTTGTGCCGCGCCTCGCCCTGGAAGCGGATGTCGACGAAATCGCCGCTCTCCAGCATCTGCTTGGTCGCCTGGGCGAAACGCGGCTCGTCGCGATCCATCGGCGGCATCGTCGCAAAGCCCGGCAGGAACAGCGCCAGACAGGCGAGGAGCAGGAGAACGGCCGCCCGCCGCGGCGCGGCGACATGCCGCGCCAGCGCCGACTCCGCCAGCCCGGACGCAGGAAGGGAGGCGGCGTGCGACATGAGGCTCCCGGCTCTGGCGACGCCGGCGGCCGGCCGGCCCGGACGGGCGAAAAGGTCGGGTCGGGCGCGGCGGGTCGCGGCGGCGCTGGCGACCCCTGCAGGGCTCGAACCTGCGACCTGCCGCTTAGAAGGCGGCTGCTCTATCCAGCTGAGCTAAGGGGCCGCGAGAACGGTTCGAAACGCGCCGGTCAGTGCGTCCACTGGCCGATGCGCGTCGACTTGAAATTGTCGGAATAGGCCATCGTCCGGCGCGCCTGCTTCTGCTCGGCCTCGACGCGATAGGCGATTCCGTTGCGTTCGGCGTAGGCGATCGCCTCGTCCTTGGAGTCGAAGCGCAGTCTGAGCTGCTGCTTCATGTCGCCGGAGGCGGTCCAGCCCATCAGCGGCTCGATCTCGCGCGGCTGCTCGGGCGTATATTCGAGGAACCAGAACCGGGTCTTGCCCTGCCCCTGCTGGGTGGCGCTCCTCGCCGGGCTGTAGATGCGTGCCGTCATCGTGCGCTCGTTCCGTCCGTCCGCTTCGAACCTCGTCGTCTGGTCGGGGCGACAGGATTCGAACCTGCGACCCTCTGCTCCCAAAGCAGATGCGCTACCAGGCTGCGCCACACCCCGCCGGGACCGTCGAAGGCCGTCTGGAGCTAGCATGCGCCCGCCGGCCTCACAAGGCCGGCGGCCGGTTCAGGGCTTGAACAGGGCGTGGACGACCCGGTCGCCGACCTTGATCCCGAGCCGGGCGGTCGTGCCGGCGTTGACCTCCAGCACCGACAGGACGGCGGCCCCGGAGGGGATGATCCGTTCCGACATCGGCTCGGTGTTCTCGGCGATGGCGGCGATCTCGCCGGTCTTGCGGATGAAGATCATGTCGAGCGGCAGAAACGTGTTCTTCATCCACATCGTCACCGGCTGCTCGACCTTGAAGTCGAACAGCATGCCGCGGTCGGCCGCCATGTAGCGGCGGAACATCAGGCCCTTGGCGCGCTCGGCGTCGCTGCGCATCACCTCGACCGAGAACATGTGCTTGGTCTCGCCCGACTGGATCATCAGCAGTTCGAGCTGTTCCTGCGCCACAGCCGGGCCGATGGGCGCGGCGAGCGCCGCCGCAAGGCCGATCGCGGCGAGCAGGCGAAGCAGAAAGACGCGCAGGGCGAAAGTCATGATCGGCGATCCACTTGCGCCGGGCGAACGCCCCGGCCGCAATCGCCGCCAGTCTTGGAGCGCCGCGCCCGCCGCGTCAATCGCGGCGCGGCCGGTCAGTGCGGCTGCGCGATCTTGACCGATTCGATCGGCCGGACTTCGGCGGCCATCGCCCCCTTCGGCCCCTTGCCGTAGCGCACCAGCACGCTCTCGCCCGGATTGAGCTCGAGGATGCCGAAGCGGCGCAGCGTCTCCATGTGGACAAAAATGTCCTCGGTGCCCTCGCCGCGGGTGAGGAAGCCGAAGCCGCGCACCCGGTTGAACCATTTGACGACGGCGATCTCGAAACCCGAGGTCGGCGTCACCTCGACATGTGTGCGCGCGTGCTGCGCGGCCGGCTGCACGGCGTTGCTTTCGTCCATCGACAGGATGCGGAACACCTGCAGTCCCTTGGAGCGCCGCTGCGCCTCGCAGACGATGCGCGCGCCTTCGAGCGCGACCGTGTAGCCGTCGCGCCGCAGCACCGTGACATGCAGCAGGATGTCGGCGCCGCCGTCGTCGGGCACGATGAAGCCGTAGCCCTTGCCGATGTCGAACCACTTGATGCGGCCGGCGACCTCGACGAGATCGATCGGCGTCTGCTCGACGCCGTCCTGCGCTGGCGTTTCGCCAATGACGGGATTCTTGCTTCCCAAGATCGGCCCCCTCGACCCCACGCACGCCTTTGCGAAATCACGTCCGGGCGAATCGAAATACCGCGTCGCCCGTTCCTTACTGAAAGGATAACGGCGGGCAGGCAAGCGCAAATTCGAGTCGTTCAGCGGAAATGCGCCTGATTCGCTGGCGCAACGTAGCGTTCGAGGGCGTCGCCGATGTCGCCGCGAATCACCAGGTCGGCGCGTGAATCGAGCGGCGTCGGCTCGCGATTGACGATCGCCAGCTTCGCGCCGTTCTGCCGCGCCAGCGCCGGAAAGCCCGCCGCGGGATGAACCACCAGCGACGAGCCGATGGCGATGAACAGGTCGCAGGCGAGCGTCGCCGCCTGCGCCCGCCGCATCGCCTCGACCGGCATCGCCTGACCGAAAGAAATGGTGGCGGATTTGACGATGCCGCCGCAGGCGCAGGAGGGCGCCTCGCCGCTCGCCTCGAAGGCGCGCCGCGTCTCGGCCAGTTCGTGCCGCATCCCGCAGGACAGGCAGCGGGCGTAGGAGCCGTTGCCGTGCAGCTCGATCAACGTCTCGTCCGGCACGCCGGAGAGCTGATGCAGGTTGTCGATATTCTGCGTGATGATCGCGCCGATCTTGCCGCGCGCCGCCAGCGCCGCCAGCGCCCTGTGGCCGCGGCCCGGCGCGACGTCGCGATAGACGTCGTCCATCGCGAATTTGCGCCGCCAGGATTCGGCCCGCGCCGCCGGATCGCGCAGGAAATCGGAAAAATCGATCGGCATGTTGGTCAGCCATGGGCTGCCCGGCGAGCGGAAATCGGGAACGCCGCATTCGGTCGACAGGCCCGCCCCGGTGAAGGCGACGACCGAACCCGCCGCCTCGATCAGCGCCTCGAGCCGGTCGGCCGCCTCACGCGCATCGTCCATGCCGTCCTCCGCCCTGTCGGCAGAGACCTAGGATCGCGCGGCGCCCAGCGCAAGGCGCTCAGCGTCGGGCGAGGACGTGATCGAGCGACAGCGCGCCCGGCCCGTAGCGCATCAGGTAGAGCAGGACCGCGGCCCAGACCCCGTGCAACGGATATGCGCCGGGATAGACGAAGACCTGGATGACGAGGGTCATGACGAGCAGCGCCGTCGCCGACAGCCGCGTCGCCAGGCCGACGAGGATCAGCGCCGGGAAGACATGCTCGGCGACCGTCGCGGCGAAGGCGGCAAGTTCCGGCGGCAGCACGGGCAGCCTGTATTCGTCGCGGAACAGATCGATCGTCGAGTCGGCAAAGCGCGGCAGGCCGAATTCGAACCGTCCCTCGACGAGGTCGAGCGCGAAGCCCTGCACCTTGGTCTGGCCCGATTTCCAGAACGTCGCGGCGATCGAGACGCGCGCCAGCAGCGCGATCGCCGAGGCCGGGATCGCTTCGAACAGCGCCTGCGCCCGGCGCGCCCATCGCGCCGAAGCGCCCTGCTCGCGCATCGCAAGAGTCTCGCTGGCGCTCATCGCGCGTCTCCTTCGTCTTGAACCTGTGTGAAGCCGATCACCGCGCCGCTGCGCACCAGCAGCGCCAGCGCGCCGGTCATGTCGAAGCCGTCGGCCTCGGCGAAGCCGGCCTCGAGCGCCGCGCCCAGCGTCTGTCCGGCGAGCAGCCCGGCGAACATCGCCGCCGCCCCCGGCGGCAGCCGCATCGTCTCGACGTCGAGCGCCGGCCGCACGATCAGCGCATCCTCGGCGACGTCGGGATCGACCTCGGCGAGATCGCCCTGCCCCTGATGCGCCGCCCAGATCGACACGATCGCATGGCGCGAGCGGACGAGGCGCAGGCCCGGATGCATGGTCGGACGCAAAGTCGGCAGCGCCTCCGGATCGAGCGCGGCGAAGGC
>JAEULW010000104.1 GCA_016793505.1 Methylobacteriaceae bacterium
GGTCGAGGACGCGCGCTTCTGCGTGCGCGCGGTGCGTGCGGAGTCGCCGAAATCCGGCGGCCTGCACGGCGTCGGCATGCGTCGGGACGTCGGCATTCTGCGTGACATCGGCAATCAGGCTTTCGTCGACGCGCTCGACGACGTCGTTGTCGCCCTGATGGTGGAGAAGCGCGAATGCGTCGAGGATATCGAGGCCATTCTCGCGGCGCCCGGCGTCGACATGGTGCAGTTCGGGCCGGCCGACTATGCGATGAGCGTCGGTCTGACGGGCCAGTTCGCGCATCCCGAGGTCAGGAAGGCGGAACGGCGCACGATCGAGGCTGCGCTGGCGCAGGGCGTGGCGCCGCGTGTCGAGCTGTTCGACGCCGCCGATGCGCCGCGCTACATCGAGATGGGCGTCAAGCACTTCTGCATCGGCTGGGACGTGACGATCCTGAAAGCCTGGTGGCAGGCTCATGGCGCGAAAATGCGCGCGCAGCTCGGCGGCGAGGCCGCCGCGCACGCGGAACGTCCGACAACCTACGGCGCGCCGGGCGGCGCCGCGGGCTGACGCCCGCGGCGCGGTTCAGACCCGCGCCGGGCGCAGCGTCAGACCTCAGCGCTTGGCCGCCTTGGCCTTCTCGACGTCGGCGTCCTGCAGGAAGTCGATGACGCGCTGCACGGCGCCGACCTTGTCGATGTTGTCGAGCATCTCCTGATAGGCGACCTGCGCGTGCTGGGGCAGCTTGTGAGCGACGCCCTGATGGCAGTCGATACAGGTCTTGCCCTGCGTCCAGGCGTCCGGATGGATGCGGGCGGGGCGCGGCTCCTGCTTGGCGTAATCCATCGACTCGAACTTGTGGCAGTTGCGGCACTCGCGCGAGTCGGTGGTCTTCATCGCGCGCCAGACGCTCTTCGACATCGTCAGGCGATGGTCGGAGAATTTCTGCGGCGTGTCGATCGTGCCCATGGCCTTGTGCCACAGCTCGTTGGTCGCCTGAATCTTGCGGACGACCTTGTGGCCCCATTCCTTGGGCACGTGGCAATCGGGGCAGGTGGCGCGCACGCCGGTCTTGTTCGAGTAGTGCGCCGTGTTGCGATACTCGGCGTAGACGTTGTCCTTCATCTCATGACAGGAGATGCAGAAGGCTTCCGTATTGGTGGCCTCCATCGCCCAGTTGAATCCGCCCCAGGCGAGGATGCCGATGACGAAGGAGGCCATCGCGATCAGGCCCCACGCGATTTTCGAGCGCGAGAAGAACCAGCGCCACAGACGCTTCAGCGCGCCGGGCCGCTCTTCAGGAGCGGATGCGGTCGTATCGATCATGGCGCGTCTCACTTCACCTGGATGGCGTTCTGGAAGGCGTTGCCGACGAGCGGCTTGGCGTCGATCTGCGGCACGTGGCACTGGTTGCAGAAGTAGCGGGTGCCGGCGACCTTATCGAGCCGCGCGCCGGCGCGGTCGACATAGTGCGTCTCGGAGATCTTCGGCGCGTTGAAGCGGCTGTTGCCCGGCCAGTCGTGACACTCCATGCACTTGTTGTTGTTGAGCGTCACTTCGTAGCCGTCGATGTTGTGGGGAATGAGCGGCGGCTGCTGGCGATAGGCGCGGCCGAAGCCGGCGGTCGGCGTCGACTGGCGCAGGACGTCGGGCGCAGGGGCCGTCTCGGTCAGCGGAGTTTCGCGCAGCGTCTTGGGCGCGCGCGCTTCCTGCGCCTCGACGAGAGCGGCGAGCGGCAGGGCTGCGAGCAGCAGCGCGATCGGCGCGGCTTTGGGGATGAGGCGAGCGATCATGGGCTGATCCTTCTTGGCGATGGTCTTGCGCGGGCGGTTCATGCGGCGCGCGCCTTCGGGCGCGAAACGGTCGGCTCCGACGTGTCCGCAGCAGTCGCGAGACGGTGGTCGAAGCGGTGGGTGAAGGCGAAGACTTTTTCCGGACAGACGTCGACGCAGGCGCCGCACAGCGTGCAATCGCCCGACAGGATCACCGGCGAGGCGCCGGTGCGTTCGCCGCGCAGCGCCGGGGTGATGACATGCGGCTCGGGGCAGACGGCGAAGCAGTCCATGCAGTCGTCGCAGGCGGCGCGCGCCGGCGCGGCGACGCGGGCGATCGAGGCCTTGCCGATCGCCCCGTAGCAGGCGCCGACCGGGCACAGATGGCCGCACCAGCCATGCTTGGCGACGAGCAGATCGAAGGTGAAGATGGCGAGCGCCGGAACGAGGCCGAACCAAAGGCCGAACACCAGCGCGCGATGGAAGGCGGTGACCGGATTGACCAGCTCCCACGCGACGACGCCAGAGATCGCCGAAACGACGATCGCGGCGCCGGCGATCCAGTTGCGCAGCTCCGGACGAATCTTCGCGGTCTGACGGATGTCGAATCTGCGCCGCAGGAAGGCGGCGAAATCGGCGACCGGATTGAGCGGGCAGACCCAGGAACAGAAGCTGCGGCCGCCGAGCAGCAGATAGGCGCCGAGCACGATGGCGGCGCCGGTCAGCGCGGTCGCCTCCGGCCAGTGACGGGCGGCCAGCGACTGCGCGAGGATGAACGGATCGGTCAGCGGCAGCACGTTGAGGGTCAGCGACGAGGCGAGCGTGCCCTTGGCGATCCAGACGCCCAGAAGCGGGCCGGTGAGGAACAGCGCGAGGAAGGCAAGCTGCGCGGCGCGACGCAGGACGCCGAAGCGATGCGCCCGCCAGACGCCCTTGCGCTCGCGCGCCTCGACATAGGGATGAACGTTGGCGGTCATTTTTTCGGCCCTCCGGGGAGGGTGACGCCTTCGGGCAGTCGCGTCGGCAGTTTCACCGGCGCGTCGACCAGAGCCTCGCCGGCCTTGCCCTTTTCGATCCAGCCGCGGCGGTAGTGGGCGTCCTGCGCCAGCGAGGCGACCTCGAGCGGCAGCACCTTGATCGCCGCCTCGGTCAGCACGCAGCTCTTCTCGCATTTGCCGCAGCCGGTGCAATGCTCGGCGTGGACGACCGGCTCGAAGATGGCGTGTCTGGCGGTGCGGGAATTGTGCGTCGTCTCGAGCGTGATCGCCTTGTCGATGACCGGGCAGACGCGATAGCACACGTCGCAGCGCAGGCCCTGCAGGTTGAGGCAGGTCTCGCGGCTGGTGATCACCGCGACGCCCATGCGCGCCTTCTCGATCTTCGTCAGCGAGTGATCCAGCGCGCCGGTCGGGCAGGCCTTCACGCACGGGATGTCGTCGCACATTTCGCAGGGCACGGCGCGGGCGGCGAAGAAGGGCGTGCCGATGGCCGGCCCGTCGCGCCAGTCGGCGAGACGCAGCGTGTTGTAGGGACAATCGCGCACGCACAGGCCGCAGCGCACGCAGGCGGACAGGAAGTCCTTCTCCGGCAAGGCGCCGGGCGGGCGCAGCGCCTGCGCCGGCAGGGCGCGCGACTGCTCGCCGAACGCCGCCAGCATGACGCCGCAGGCGGCGGCCGCGCCGGAAAAGCGAGCGGCGTCCTGCAACGCCTTGCGGCGTTGCGGATTGGCCGGTTTTTCGCGCGGGTCGGACATGCCAGGGAAGCTTCTCTCAACGCGCCGCGGCGGATGTCGCCGCGGCGTTCTGTTGGTTCATGGACTCAGGCGGCGACCACCTTGCAGGCGCATTTCTTGAAGTCGGTCTCTTTCGAGATCGGGCAGGTGGCGTCGAGCGTCAGCTTGTTGGCGAGCTGGCTCTCGTCGAAGAAGGGGAAGTAGACGAGGCCGCGCGGCGGCTTGTTGCGCCCCTTGGTCTCGACGCGGGTGACGACCTCGCCGCGCTTGGTCTGGATCTTCACCGTCTGGCCGCGGTTGAGCTTGCGCGCCGCCGCGTCGTCGGGATGCATGAACAGGACCGCCGCCGGCACGGACCGGTGCAGCTCCGGCACGCGGCGCGTCATCGAGCCCGAATGCCAGTGTTCGAGCACGCGGCCCGTGCACAGCCACAGATCGAAATCCTTGTCGGGCGATTCCGCCGGCGGCTCGTAGGGGCAGAAGATGGCGCGCGCCTTCTTGTCGGGCTTGCCGTAGAAGGAAAAGCCCTCGCCGGCCTTCACGTAGGGATCGTAGCCTTCCTTGAAGCGCCAGAGCGTCTCCTTGCCGCCGACCACCGGCCAGCGCAGGCCGCGCGCCTGATGGTAGGTGTCGAACGGCGCAAGGTCATGCGCATGATCGCGACCGAAGGCGGCGTATTCCTCGAACAGGCCCTTCTGCAGATAGAAGCCGAAATGCTTCGACTCGGCGTTGTCGAACCCCTTCTGCAGATCGTCGAGCGGGAACTTGTTGACCTTGCCGTTGGCGAACAGCACGTCGTAAAGCGTCTTGCCGCGATACTCCGGCTTCTTGGCGATCAGTTCCTCGGGCCAAACCTCCTCGACCTTGAAGTGTTTGGAGAACTCGACCGTCTGCCAGAGGTCGGATCGCGCCTCGCCGACCGGCGTAACCTGTTGACGCCAGAACTGGGTGCGGCGCTCGGCGTTGCCATAGGCGCCTTCCTTCTCCATCCACATCGCGGTCGGCAGGATCAGGTCGGCGGCGAGGGCGGTGACGGTCGGATAGGGATCGGACACGACGACGAAGTTCGCCGGGTTGCGATAGCCCGGATAGCCTTCCTCGTTCATGTTCGGCGCGGTCTGCATGTTGTTCGTGCATTGCACCCAGTAGGCGTTGAGCTTGCCGTCCTTGAGCATGCGGTGCTGCACGACCGCGTGGTAGCCGATGTTGCCGGGCAGCGTGCCTTCGGGGAGCTGCCAGAGCTCTTCGGTCAGCTTGCGATGCTGCGGGTTGGTGACGACCATGTCGGCCGGCAGGCGGTGGGCGAAGGTGCCGACCTCGCGCGCCGTGCCGCAGGCCGAGGGCTGGCCGGTCAGCGAGAACGGGCCGTTGCCTGGCTCGGAGATCTTTCCGGTCAGCAGATGCACGTTGTAGATCATGTTGTTGACCCACGTGCCGCGCGTGTGCTGGTTGAAGCCCATCGTCCAGTAGGAGACGATCTTCTTCTTCGGATCGGCGTAGAGCTTGGCGAGGCGCTCGAGCCGGTCCTTCGGCACGCCGGATTTCTCGTGCGCATAGTCGAGCGTGTAGGGCTCGAGCAGCTTGGCGTATTCCTCGAAGCCGATCTTGTCCTTCATGCCGGCGGGATCGACCGCGCCGTCCTTGCCGGCCTTGTGCGAGGCGTTGACGGCCTTGGCCTCGAGCGCGTGCGTCGGCCGCAGGCCGTAGCCGATGTCCTCGATGGTGTGGGCGAACTCGACGTGCTTGCCGACGAAGTCCTTGTTCACCGCGCCGTTCTTGATGATGTAGTTCTGGATGTAGTTGAGGATCGCCAGATCGGAGTGCGGGGCGAAGGTCAGCGCGTTGTCGGCGAGCTCGTAGGAGCGGTGCTCGAAGGTGGAGAGCACATGCACCTCGCAGCCTTCATGCGTCAGGCGCCGGTCGGTGAGGCGCGACCACAGGATCGGGTGCATCTCGGCCATGTTGGCGCCCCACAAAACGAAGGCGTCGGCATGTTCGAGATCGTCGTAGCAGCCCATCGGCTCGTCGATGCCGAAGGTGCGCATGAAGCCGGCGACGGCCGAGGCCATGCAGTGGCGCGCGTTCGGGTCAAGGTTGTTGGAGCGGAAGCCGGCCTTGTAGAGCTTGGCGGCGGCGTAGCCCTCCCAGATCGTCCACTGGCCCGAGCCGAACATGCCGACGCCGGAAGGCCCTTGCGCCTTCAGCGCCTCCTTCCACTTCTCGGCCATGATCTTGAAGGCGTCGTCCCAGGAGATCGGCGTGAAGTCGCCGTTCTTGTCGTACTTGCCGCCCTTCATGCGCAGCAGCGGCTTCGTCAGGCGATCCTCGCCGTACATGATCTTGGCGAGGAAGTAGCCCTTGATGCAGTTGAGGCCGCGATTGACCGGCGCGTCGGGGTCGCCTTGCGTCGCGACCACCTTGTCGTTCTTGACGCCGACGATGACGCCGCAGCCGGTGCCGCAGAAGCGGCAGACGCCCTTGTCCCAGCGGATGCCGTCGGGCGAGCGGGCGGGCTGGGCGGCGGCCTCGCCGGTCAGCGTCACGCCGATCGAGGCGGCGGCTGCTGCGGCGGCGGTCGCCTTCAGCGCGTCGCGGCGGCTGGCTTCGAGGCGGGGTGCCGGGGTGGCGACGGTCGTGTCGGTCATGGCGGAGCCCTCTTTCAGAGTCGGGGTTGTTCGGAAGCGGCGGCGCGCGGCGCCGTCCGGCTGTCGGCGGCGGCGTCGCCCTCGTCGTCCATCGCGTGATAGGCGAGGGTCGTCGAAACGACGCCGGGAATGCGGTTGATGGCGGCGAGCTGATCGATCGCCATGGTCGAGTCGGTGTCGACGGCCGTGGCGACGAGGCGGCCCTGATCGGCCTCGGCGTGCAGTTCGACGCCGGGCAGCGCGGCGATGGCGGCGCGCGCCGCCTCGAGCCGTCCGGGGGCGACGTGAACCACGACGCCGCAGACATTGTGGACGCCGCTCATGCGTCTCTCCCGAGTTCGACGAGGCCGCGAGCGAGAGCGCGCTCGGCGCGCGGCTGCAGGGCGATCGCCGAGACAGGGCAGGGCGCGACGCAATCGCCGCAGCCGGTGCACAGAGTCTCGTCCAGCAAGGGCTGCGCGCGGCCGCGGCCGATCAGTCGGAAGGCGATGGCGTTGACGTCGCAGACCTCGCCGCAACGGCGGCAGGCGACGCCCTTCGTCTCGATGCAGGCTTCGCCGATCCTGGCGACCGGACGCTGCTCGGAGCCGGGCGCTGTCGGCGTGCGCGACAGGGCCGCGAAAAGTCCCCGCCGGGACAACGAGACGGTCATTGACGCTCCTCCGGAATCGGGCCGTCTTGGTTGGGCGTCAACATGGCCGCGATGGGCCCTTGTTCTCCTTGATGCATATCAAGCCGTCGCATTGCAGCGCAAGTTTGTTGCACTGCAATGTCGCCTAAACCACGAATTCATTGGGCAAATTGACGAGCGTCAAGCGGCGCGCATTTTCTTGCCGTCCGGAGGCGCGACACAGGCGCTCAGGGCGCGGCGCATTCAGCGCGCTGGTTCGGCCTGGGGCGCGGCGGCGAGGCCCGGCCGGTCGAGGGCTGCGTCGGCAAGGCCGGCCGCGGCCCACATCGCCAGCAGCGTCGCCCAGGACACGGTGGAGAAGACCGCCGCGCCCGAGACGCCCGCGCCGATGGCGCAGCCCGCCGCCAGCATGCCGCCGAAGCCCATCAGCAACGCGCCGACGATGTAGCGGCGCATGCTCTCGCCGCCGTGGAAGCCCTCCAGCCGCAGTTCACGCGCGGCGGCGGCGGCGAGGAAAGAGCCGAGGAAGACGCCCGGCACGAGGCCGATGTCGAAGTCGAAGCGCCCGCCGGGCTGCAGCACCAGCATCAGCATGTTGGCCGAGGGGCCGGTGAAGCTCAGGCTCTTGACCGGCTGCGGGTCGAAACTGGCGCTCGCCAGCTGCGCGGTGAAGGCCCAGGTCGCCGCCACCATCAGGCCGACGCCCGCCGCCCAGGTCGCCTGCCGCCAGCCGATCCGCACGCGCCGCGCGATGGCGATCGCCGTCGCCAGAAAGATCAGCGCCAGCGGCAGGGCGAGACCCGCCGGCGCGCCGGCGAGGGTGAGCAGATTGAGCCTGTCGGCGCCGTCGATCGTCCAAAGGGCGGCGAGACTGTCGCGGGCCGGGGCGAGCAGGCCGCGCGAGGCGGCCTGCGCGGCGACGGCGAAGATCAGGCCCGACAGCAGGGCGCGCAGATTGCCATTGGCCGACAGCACCAGCAGGCGGCTGGCGCAGCCGCGGGTCAGCACCATGCCGACGCCGAACATCGCCCCGCCGATGATCGCGCCGGACAGCGAGCCGCGCTGATTGAGCTGGCGGATGGCGGGCAACTCGACCACGCCGGCGGCGACGAGCAGCTGCGTCGCGACGACGGCGGCGGAGAAGGCCAGCGCCCAGACCGCGACGCGCGCCGTCAGGTCGCCGCGCCAGAAATCGATCGTCGCAGCGCGCAGGCAGAAGCGGCTGCGCTGCGCGACGGCGCCGAACAACCCGCCGAGCGCCATGCCGCCGGCGAAGGAGACCCAGCCGTCGCCAAAGCGCGCCACCCATTCCTCGAGCATGCCGTCTCCTTTGGTCGCAGCGCCATCATATCCGAATTTTCGAATATGGGCGCGCGGCGAATGGGCGCGTCAGGCGCGGTCGCGCCAGCGGGCGAGGCGGCCGGCGAGCACGTCGCGCAGCGACCCTTCCACCAGAACGGCGATGCCGAGCCGTGCGCCGAGCGCCATGCCGGCCAGCGCCAGCGGCCAGGACAGCGCCATCAGCGAGCCGGCGGTCAGCCCCTGGCCGATGGTGCAGCCGCCGGCCAGCACGCCGCCGAAGCCCATCAGCACGGCGCCGAGCAGATGTCGACGCATTTCGTAGGCGTCGTCGAAGGCCTCCCAACGGAACTCGCCGGCGCGGCGGGCGGCGAGGAAGGCGCCGAGCGCGACTCCGACGACGCTGGCGACGCCGAAGTCGGCCCAGGCCGCGGCCGACATCAGGCCGGCATAGAGCGTCCGCGCCACGGGCGACACGAAAGTCAGGCTCTGGATGCGCCGGGCGGCGTCGAAATCGTCGAGCGAGACGGTGACGATCCAGCCGAGGATCACCGCGAGGCCGAGAACCGCCGCGGCGGTGAGCATGCGCGGCATGGCGCGCAACCGCCGGTCGGCCGCAGCCACGGCCAGCAGCCCGCCGCCTGCGGCGAGCGTCAGCGCCACGCGCAGATCGAGTCCCGTCCATGCGCGCAGCGTTTCAGGCAGCGCAGACGGCGTGTGCGGGGCGAGGCTCAGCGAGGCGCTCTCGAGGGCGACGCGCAGATCGGCGATCGCGCCGCGCAGCGTGGCGAAGGCGACGGCGCCGAAGGTCAGCATGACGACGAGGCTGCGCAGGTCGCCGCCGCCGAGGCGCGTCAGCGAGCCGAAGGCGCAGGTGCCGACCAGCGACATGCCGAGGCCGAACAGGATCGAGCCGAGCGCGATCGACAGGACGGGCAGGCGCTCGGCGACATAGGTCGTCCCGGCGGGGACGAGGAAACCGGCGAGGATCAGGGTCTGCGCGCCGACGAGCGCAAGGCCGAGGGCGAGGCCAAAAGCCTTCATCGCCCGCCAGTCGCCGCCGATCAGGGCCGATTCCGTCGCCCCGAAGGTGCACAGGCGCGCGCGGCGGACGAAGAAGCCGCAGGCCGCGCCGATGACGAAGCCGGCGGCGGCTGCGGCCCAGGCCGGCAATCCTCCCATCGTCCCTCCCCAGCGGGCCGGCGATGCGCCCGGCGGCGAGCGTCAGGCTTTGCGGCTCTCGCAGAAGATATCGTAGATCACCTCGATGACCCGGCGCACGTCGTCATTGGCGATCGAATAATAGACCGTCTTGCCGTCCCGCCGGGTGGCGACCAGATCGTCGAAGCGCAGGCGCGCCAACTGCTGCGACACGGTCGGCTGGCGCAGCGACAGGATCGCCTCGAGTTCGCCGACCGAACGCTCTCTCTCGGCCAGCAGACAGAGCACCAGCAGACGGCTCTCGTGCGACAGCGCCTTCAGCAGATCGCTGGCGTCGCGGGCGTTGCGCATCAGCGCCTCGAGCCGCGGCGAGGTCTCCGGACCGGAGCCCAGATCCTCGACGATGTCTCTCGATACGATGGCGCTCATGTCATCCCTGCGCGGCGCTGGCGCCGGCCTCACGTTTCAGCATGGCGCCCAGAAGGCCCCAGAAGGTCGAGTCGTCAAGATAGCCGTTGATACGGCCAACCTCGCGGCCGTCGCGCAACAGCAGGAAGGTCGGCGTGTAGCGCACCGGCGCTTTCGCCGCCGTCGGCTGGCCGGCGGCGAGGTCATGGCGGCGCAGCGGCGCCTGCGCGCCCTCCGGCGTCTTGCCGTAAAGCGGCGCCACCTCGGCGTTCCAGCGTTGGCACCAGGCGCAGCCGGCGCGCTCGACCATGACGAGTTCGAAACCGGCCGCCTCGCCGGCGCGCGCGGGCGCCGCCAGCCAGAGGGCCAGCGCCGCGACGATGAAAGCGAGCGTCCTTGCGCGCATCGCCATATATATGCATGTTTGAATGCGATTGTCACCGCACGCCCGGAGGCGAATTGTCGCTCGACGCCAGCCTCGCGGGTTCGGCCCTCGCCGGGCTTCTGTCCTTCCTGTCTCCCTGCGTGCTGCCGCTGGTGCCGGCCTGGCTCGCCTTCCTGACCGGCGCGGAGGGCGCGTTCGAAAGCGACGCCGCCGCGCGGCGGCGGGCGGCGGGCCGGGCGGTCGCCTTCGTCGCCGGGTTTTCGACGGTGTTCGTCGCGCTCGGGGCGACGGCGACGACGCTCGGGCGCTTCGTCGGCCAATGGTACGACTGGCTCGCCGTCGCCGCCGGCCTCGCCATCATCGCGATGGGGCTGCATTTCCTCGGCCTGCTGCGGATCGGGCTGCTCTATCGCGAGGCGCGGCTCGAGGCGCGCAAACCGGTCGGGCTGTTCGGCGCCTATGTGGTTGGCCTCGCCTTCGCCTTCGGCTGGACGCCTTGCGCCGGGCCGGTTCTGGCGACCATTCTGATGATCGCCGGGGCGCAGGGCGAAACGGCGCGCGGCGTCGCCTTGCTGGCGGCCTATTCGCTCGGCATCGGTCTGCCGTTCATCGCCTCGGCGCTGTTCGTCGGCGCGTTCCGGCGATTTTTCGACCGGTTCAAGCGGCGGCTCGGCCTTGTCGAGAAGGGGATGGGCGTGCTGCTCGTCGCCACCGGCGTTCTGATCGCCACGGGCCGGATGGCGGAGGTCGCCAACTGGCTGCTCGAGACTTTCCCGGCGCTCGGCCGGATCGGATGAGGAGACGCGAGATGAGGGAGTTCGATCATCGCCCGACGCGCCGCGCCGCGCTCGCGGGCCTCGCCGCCGCGCCGTTCCTCGCGACGGCCGCGCGCGCGCAGGTTTCGCCGCCGAAGCTCGGCGACGACGGGCTGTATCACTTCGACTGGTTCCTCGAGAGCTTCCTCGATTTCCGCGAGGACCTCGAAGCGGCGCAAGCCAAGGGCAAGCGCCTCGTCATCCTGTGGAGCCAGAAGGGCTGCGTCTACTGCAAGAAGATGGCGACGGAGTATTTCGTCGATCCGAAAATCGTCGGCTATGTCCGCGACAAGTTCGACGTGCTGCATCTCGACATGCATGGCGCGCGCGAATGCGTCGATTTCGACGGCGCGAAATTCTCCGAGAAGTCGATCGGCCTGCGCTATCAGGTGCGCACGACGCCGACGCTGCTGTTCTTCCCCGAGACCAGCGCAGGGTTGGAGAAAAAGAGCGAACTCGACCGCGAGATCGGCCGCATGCCGGGCCTTCTGCCGAAGCCGCAGTTCCTCGCGATGTTCACCTTCGTCGGCGAGAAGGGCTACGAGAAAGGCTCGTTCGCCGACTGGGTGAAGAGTCAGGGCTGAGGCGGAGGCGCCGGCGCGCCAGCCCGGTCCATGCGCCCTGTGTCGTCATGGCCGGGCTTGTCCCGGCCAGCCACGCCTGCATGCAGGGCGCAACGAGCCGGACGATCGCGCGACGGCGCCGCGTGGATGCCCGGGACAAGCCCGGGCATGACGGAATGGGCGCGAAGCCAGCCGTCATTGCGAGGCGCTCAGAGAGAAAGCAATCCATGCCGCGTCCGGCGCTCATGGATCGCTTCGCTTCGCTCGCGATGACGGCGAGGGGCGCGCTGGGCCTGCGCCCGCCTACTTGTTCACCGGCGAGTCCGGCGACAGGAGATAGGCCATCACGTCCTTCATCTGCTGTTCGGTGAGGATCGCCTTGGCGCCGAAGCGCGGCATGTTGGAGCAGGGCACGACGGCCTGCGAGTTGTAGATCTTCTTCCACGCTTCCTTGATCGAGGCCTCGTCCTGGCGCGCCTTGCCGTAGCCCATGAGCGAGGGTCCGAGCGTGCCGTAGCTGACCTCCTTCACGTCCATCTGGTGGCAGGCGTAGCAATTGCCGCCGACATAGGTCGTCGGCTGATCGGAGAACTGCGCGCCGGTGCCGGTGTTGGCGACGCGCAGCCCGGCCTTGATGTCGCCGAAGAACTTGCCGTCGGCGGGATATTTCACGTCCTTCGATTCGCGCTCGATGATCGCGCCGACCTGCGCATTCGAAGGCTGGTTGCGAGTCTCGGTGCAGATGCGTTGCGTCTCGTCGAGCTGCATCTTCTTGCGCCAGTCCTCGGGCGCCTTTGCGAAGGCGTCCGTGAGCAGCTTGTCGAAGACGGCGCGGTCGACCGGGGCAGCCTTGTCCTGCGCGAGGGCAGGGGAGACCGCGAACGACAGGGCCGCGGCGGCGAGGAGCTTGATGATCTTCATGACGTCCTCGCTCCTCAGCGCTTGATCGAGGGAACGACGAGCTCGCCGCCCGCCGCCTGCTTGTTGAGATAGGCGTGCAGCGCGGTCACGACCTCCGAGGCGTAGGCCGGCTCGGCGAGACGCTGCTGGCGGAAGCAGTCCCACATGCGGTGCTGCATGGTGCGCAGCGCGCTCTGCGAGACGCGATAGGTCGGCCATGAGCCCATCGCCTCCTGCGGCGGCTTGCCGGGCCTGGACAGGTCGGGGAGCCCCTGCAGGCGGATGCGCTTGCCCGATTCGCCATGGCAGGAGGAGCAGGAATAGTCGTACTGGCCGGCGCGCATGTGGAACACGGCCTCGCCCAGCGCCGCCATCTCCTTCTCCTTCGGATGGGAGAGCTGGGGCTCGATCTTCATGTTGCTCGACTTGTTGGCGATGAAGGCGACGAGATCCTCCATGTCCGAGGCGCGGCCCGGGCCGGAGAAGCGACGACGAATCACGTCGGCGGTGTCGAGGCCCTGAATCTTGTCCATGCACCAGAGCAGGCGCTGCTCGATGTCCATGACCTTGTCGGCGTCGGCGAAGAAGCGCGGCAGCTTGGCATAGGCGCCCTCGAGCTTGCCGGCGCCTTCGCCGAGGTCGCAGGTCTCCAGCGAGGCGTTCTTCGTTCCCCGCTTCTGCGACCACAGAGCCTCGCCGCGATCGACCGCCAGGAAGCCGGGATTGGCCATCGGGTCGCTGATCATCGCGCGATAGCGCTCGATTTCCTTCTCGCCGTCGTCCTGCGCCGTCTGCGCGGACGCGACGGCCGCCGAGGCGGCGAAGGCGAGGGCGGCGAGGCCCGCCTTCCAAAGTGACGATCGCTGCATGTCTCCTCCCTCTGCGGCCCGTTCTGGCCGTTTCGACGCCGGCGATCCGCAGATTCCCCTTTCGGACCGCTTTACATTCATGAAATCGCATATCATGATGTTTGTGAAGGGGCGAGGCGGAATTTTCCCGTCGCCGACCGATCCGAGGCGAAAACGCCGCCTCATGGAGGAAACCGGATGGACATGAACCGCAACCTGTCGCGGCGCGCCGCGCTCGCTTCCGGAGCGCTCGCCGCGCTCGCCGCGGCGCTCGCGCCGCGCTTCGCCCTGGCCGACGAGAAGATGGTCGCCGACGAGATCGCCAAGCTCTACGCCGGCAAGAAGATGGATGCGGGCAAGATCAAGCTCGACGTGCCGCAGATCGCCGAGAACGGCCTCGTCGTGCCGGTCTCCGTCGACGTCGAGAGCCCGATGACCGACGCCGACTTCGTCAAGGCCGTGCATATCTGGGCCGACGGCAACCCGCAGCCCGGCATCGCCTCGTTCTATTTCTCGCCGGACTGCGGCAAGGCCTCGGCGGCGACGCGCATGCGGCTCGCCCAGACGCAGAACATCGTCTGCGTCGCCGAGATGTCGAACGGCGCGCTGTTCACCGCCAAGGCGGAAGTGAAGGTCACCATCGGCGGCTGCGGCGGCTGACGCCCCGCGCCCAGCGATCACATCGACATCAGGAAACGACCATGGCCAATCCGACCCCCCGCGTGCGCGTGCCGAAATCCGCCAAGAAGGGCGAGATGATCGAGATCAAGACGCTCATCTCCCATGAAATGGAGAGCGGCCAGCGCAAGGATTCCGCCGGCAAGACCATCCCGCGCCAGATCATCAACAAGTTCGTCGCCGAGTTCAACGGCAAGCAGGTGTTCGCCGCGGACTGGCATCCGGCGATCTCGGCGAATCCGTATCAGTCCTTTTTCTACAAGGCCTCCGAATCCGGCGAGTTCAAATTCAGCTGGAAGGACGACAACGGCCAGACCTACACCTCGACCGCCAAGCTCGACGTGGCCTGACGGCGTCGGCGCAACCGGGCCGCGGCGCGGCCCGTTCTCGACAGGAATGCAAGCCGGGCCGCGCGGCGGCCCGCTCTCGACAGGGATGAAAGCATGATCAGCCGCAGGCAATTCCTGCAGGCGACGGCGGCGGCTGGCCTTCTGGTCGGCGCCGCCGGCGCCGGACCGCTCGGCCGCCTCGCCGCGCAGCAAAGACTGTCGCAGACCGATCTCCTGCGCTTCGAGAAGCCGGGCACGGCGACGATTCTCTACGTCACCGACATCCACGCCCAGCTCGTGCCGCTGCATTTCCGCGAGCCCTCGATCAATCTGGGCGTCGGCCCGGCGAATGGCCGGCCGCCGCATCTGACCGACGAGGCGTTCCGCAAGCATTTCGGCGTCGCCGCCGGCTCGGCCGACGCCTTCGCGCTGACCTCGGACGATTTCGCCGCGCTGGCGAAGACCTACGGCCGCATGGGCGGCATGGACCGCCTCGCGACGCTGATCGGCGCGATCCGCGCCGAGCGCGGCGCCGACAAGGTGCTGCTGCTCGACGGCGGCGACACATGGCAGGGTTCGTGGACCTCGCTGAAGACCAATGCGCAGGACATGGTCGACATCCAGACCGCGCTCGGCGTCGACGCGATGACCTCGCACTGGGAGTTCACCTTCGGCGAGGCGCGCGTGAAAGAGATCGCCGACAAGGCGCCTTTCGCCTTCCTCGCCCAGAACGTGCGCGACAAGGAGTTCGGCGACGAGGTCTTCAAGCCGCGCGCGGAGTTCGAGAAGGGCGGCGTCAAGATCGCGGTGATCGGCCAGGCCTTCCCGCGCACGCCGATCTCCAATCCCGCCTGGATGATCGAGAAGTGGGAATTCGGCCTGCGCGAGGACGAGGTGCAGAAGCAGGTCGACGAAGCGCGCGCCGGCGGCGCAGCGGTCGTCGTGCTGCTCTCCCACAACGGCTACGACGTCGATCACAAGATGGCGGGGCGCGTGAAGGGGCTCGACGTCATCCTCGCCGCGCATACGCATGACGCGATCCCGACGACGCAGCGCGTCGGCGAGACGCTGATCGTCGCGGCGGGCTCGCATGGCAAGTTTCTCGCCCGGCTCGATCTCGACGTCGCCGGCGGCAAGGTGACCGGCCACCGCTTCCGGCTCATTCCGGTGTTCTCCGACGCGATCGCGCCGGACCCGACGATGAAGGCGCTGGTCGAGAAGATCCGCGCGCCCTACGCGAAGGACCTTGCGCGCGAACTGGCGCGCACCGAATCGCTGCTCTACCGCCGCGGCAATTTCAACGGCACCTTCGACGACCTCATCTGTCAGGCGATGCTGAAGGAGCGCGACGCGGAGATTTCGCTGTCGCCCGGCTTCCGCTGGGGCGGCACGCTCATCCCCGGCGACGCGATCACCTTCGAGGCGCTGGCGAACGCCACGGCGATGACCTATCCCGCCTGCTACCGGCAGGAGATGACCGGCGCGCAGCTGAAGGCGATTCTGGAAGACGTCGCCGACAACATCTTCCACCCCGATCCCTATTTCCAGGGCGGCGGCGACATGGTGCGCGTCGGCGGCGTCGGCTACACGATCGATGTCGGAAAGCCCGTCAACCAGCGCATTTCCGGCCTCACCGAACTGAAAACCGGCAAGCCGCTCGACGCCGATCGCATGTATGTCGTGGCGGGCTGGGCGAGCGTCAACCGGGCCACCGAAGGGCCGCCGATCTGGGAGGTGGTGGAAAAGCACCTCGCCGCGGTCAAGACGGTGAAGCTCGAACCCAACACATCCGTCAAAGTCGTCGGAGCCTGAGCGACCATGTCAGACAAGACCGTCAATCGTCGCGCTTTCATGACCGCTGCGGGCCTTGCCGGCGCGGCCGTCGCGACGGGCGCGCGGGCGCAGACGCCCGATCCGCTGATCACAGAAGTGCAGCCCTGGAACAAGCAGCTCGGCGACGGCGTGCAGGCGAACCCTTACGGCTCGCCCTCGAAATTCGAGAAGCACGTGGTTCGCCGCGATGTCGAGTGGTTGACGGTGAGCCGCGAATCCTCGGTGAACTTCACGCCGCTGCACGAACTCGACGGAATCATCACGCCGTCGGGCCTGTGCTTCGAGCGCCATCACGGCGGCGTCGCCGAGATCGAGCCGGGCAAGCACCGGCTGATGATCCACGGCCTCGTCGACAAGCCGCTCGTCTACACGATGGACGATCTCAAGCGCTTCCCCGGCCGGATCAATCGCGCCTATTTCCTCGAATGCGCCGCCAACAGCGGCATGGAGTGGAAGGGCGCGCAGCTCAACGGCTGCCAGTTCACGCATGGCATGGTGCACAATGTCTGGTACGCCGGCCTGCCGCTGAAGGCGCTGCTCGATCAGGCGGGCGTGAAGACCAACGGCAAGTGGCTGCTCGCCGAGGGCGCGGATTCGGCCGGCATGACGCGCTCGATCCCGATCGACAAGGCGATGAAGGACTGCATGGTCGCCTGGAACATGAACGGCGAGGCGCTGCGCCCGGAACAGGGCTATCCGCTGCGCCTCGTCGTGCCGGGCTGGGAAGGCAACATGTGGGTGAAGTGGCTGCGCCGTCTCGAGATCGGCGATCAGCCCTGGCACCATCGCGAGGAGACGTCGAAATACACCGACCTGCTCGCCGACGGCCGCTCGCGCCGGTTCACCTGGATCATGGACGCCAAGTCCGTCGTCACCAATCCGTCGCCGCAGGCGCCTTTGCGCGCCAAGGGGCCGAATGTGCTGACCGGCCTCGCCTGGTCCGGCCGCGGCGCGATCAAGCGCGTCGACGTGTCGCTCGACGGCGGCCGCAACTGGACGACGGCGCGCATCGAGGGGCCGGTGCTGCCGCTGTCGCTGACGCGCTTCTATCTCGATTTCGACTGGGACGGGCGCGAACTGCTGGTGCAGTCGCGCGCCATGGACGACACCGGCTACGTGCAGCCGACGAAGTCGGAGTTGCGGGCGGTGCGCGGCGTCAACTCGATCTACCACAACAACGGCATCCAGACCTGGCTGGTGCGCGGCGACGGAGAGACGGAAAATGTCGAGATTTCGTGAGCTCGTGATCGCCGCGGCGCTGCTCGCGTGCGGCCCGGCGTTCGCGCAGTCTGCGCCGCCGGTCGCGCTCGGCCGTCCCGCCCTGCCGCAGGAGATCGCGGCCTGGGACATCGACATCCGGCCCGACGGCGTCGGCCTGCCGCCGGGCAAGGGCTCGGTCAAGGACGGCGAGCAAATCTATCTCGAGCGCTGCGCCGCCTGTCACGGCGAATTCGGCGAGGGCGCGGGGCGTTATCCCGTGCTGGTCGGCGGGCAGGGCACGCTGACCAAGGACGCGCCCGACAAGACGATCGGTTCGTTCTGGCCCTACGCCTCGACCGTGTTCGACTATGTGCGCCGCGCCATGCCGTTCGGCGACGCGCAGTCGCTGACCGCCGACGAGACCTATGCGCTCACCGCCTATCTGCTCGCGATGAACGAGGTGGTGAAGGATGATTTCGTGCTGTCGAAGGAGAACTTCGCCTCGGTCAAGCTGGGCAATGTCGGCGCCTTCTACGACGATGACCGCGAGACGACGGAGAAGGCGTTCTGGCGCGAGCCCTGCATGAAGGACTGCGCCAGGGAGCCGGCGAAGATTCTCAATCGCGCCCGCGCGCTCGACGTGACGCCCGACTCCAAGACGGGCCCGAAGGTCGAATGAGCCGCCGCGCCGCATTCGCGCTCGCGCTGTTCGCCGCCGCCACGGGCGCGGCGGCGCAGCAGCATGCGCAGCCGCAGGGGCCGGCCGACGGCGATCTCGAACTCGGCAAGTTCCTGTCCGAGACCTGCGTCGCCTGTCACCAGATCAGCGGCCGGATGAGCGGCGCGGTGCCGACCATCGTCGGCTTTCCGCCGCCGGCCTTCGTCGAGGCGATGCAGCAATACAAGAACGGCTTGCGTCCGAACGAAACGATGCGCACGCTCGCCGCGTCGCTGTCCGACGAGGAGATCCGCGCGCTCGCCGCCTATTTTGGCAGCGTCAAGCCGACTTATTGAGGGAGGCCGACATGACGCAAGTGGATCGTCGCGCAGCGCTCGCCGCGCTTGCAGGGCTGGCGAGCGCCGCGCCCGCCATGGCCCAGACCGCAGCGCCTACCGCGCCGCGCGTCGCCAAGGCGGTGACGCCGCTCAAGGAGCTGCGCAAGGAGGCGGACGTCGCCTGCCTGTATCACTGCGATTTCGGCGATCCCGCGCGCTTCTCGCAGATGCTGGTCAATATCGGCAATCACTATTCGGCCTATGGGGCCGATCCTTTCGCGCTGCAGCTCGCGATCGTGGCGCATGGGCCGGGGATCAAGTTCTTCCTGTCGAGCCTCGAGGAGACGCCGTGGCGCGACGAGGCGACCGTGCCGCAGATCTGGCCGCGCGTCGAGGCGCTGTTCAAGAACGGACTGCGGGTCCATCTCTGCGACATCACCTTCCAGCGCCAGAAGGTCGACCGGGCGCTGGCGCGCGCGCACGACAGCGTGTCGGTGACGCCGTCCGGCGTCGCCACAGTCGCGGATCTGCAGAGCAAGGGTTTCGGCTACATCAAGATCGGCTGACGCCGACGGGAAGGGAGGACTTCATGACGATTTCACGCCGCGCCTTTGCTTTCGGCGCTTGCTCGACGGCAACCGCGCTCGCCGCGCCGATCGTGGCGCGCGCACAGGCTCGCCCGCGCGTCGTCGTCATCGGCGGCGGCCCCGGCGGCTCGACCGTGGCGAAGTATCTGGCGCGCGATTCCGCCGGCGCGATCGACGTCGTGATGATCGATCCCTCCGACTTCTACATGACCTGCTTCCATTCCAACCTGTGGGTCGGCGGACTGAAGAACCCGGGTCAGATCACCTTCAATCGCGTGCCGATCGCCAAGCACGGCGTCAAGTACGTCAAGCAGTTCGCCACGCGGATCGACCGCGAGCGCAAGATGGTGGCGCTCGCCGACGGCGCGCAGGTGCCTTACGACCGTCTCGTCGTCGCCCCTGGCATCGATCTCGACTACGCCTCGGTGCCGGGCTGGTCGAAGGCTGCAGAAGAGGCGATGCCGCATGCCTGGAAGGCGGGGCCGCAGACCGAATTGCTGATCCGCCGCATCGACGCCGTTCCGGACGGCGGCCTCATCGTGATGATCGCGCCGCCGAACCCCTATCGCTGTCCGCCCGGACCCTACGAGCGCGTCTCGATGATGGCGGCGCGGCTGAAGGCGCAGGGCAAGACGAAGGCGCGCATCGTCATCCTCGATCCGAAGGAGAGCTTCTCCAAGCAGCCGCTGTTCCAGCAGGGCTGGGAGAAGCACTATCCGGGCGTCGTCGAATGGCTCGGGCCGAAGGTGCATGAAGGCGTGAAAAGCGTCGATCCGAAGACCGGCGAGGTCGTCACCGGCTTCGAGACCTACAAGGCCGATCTCGTCAACGTCATTCCCGCGCAGATGGCCGGCGCGATCGCGCGCGAGGCGGGGCTGACGGGAACGGGCAAGTTCTGCACGATCGATCCCGCCAACATGCGCTCGACCGTCGATCCGGCGATCAGCGTGCTCGGCGATTCCTCGATCGCCGGCGACATGCCGAAATCGGCCTTCGCCGCGAATTCGCAGGCCAAGGTGGCGGCGCAGGCGCTGCGCGCCGAGCTGACCGGCGCGCGCGCTTTCCCGGCGCGCTACGCCAACACCTGCTGGTCGCTGATCACGGCGGACGACTGCGTCAAGGTCGGCGGCGTCTATGCGCCGGCTGACGGCAAGATCGCGGCGACCAGCACCTTCGTCTCGAAGCTCGAGGAGACCGAGCAGCAGCGCCACCTGCAGACGGAGGAAAATCTCGGCTGGTATTCCGGCTTCGTCGCCGACGTGTTCGGCTGACGGCGCCGCCGGACGAGGCGCAAGACAAGAAGGCCGCGGCGCGCGCGGGCGCCGCGGCCTTTGATTTTGGCGTCGCGCCTCAGGCCGCCTTGCGGCGCGGCGCGAGCTTCAGCGGCAGCTGGGCGAGCGCCTTGTCGATCGCCGCCTTCTGATCGGCGCTGACCGGCTGCATCGGCGCGCGCGGGGCGAACATGCCGAGCCCCTGGCGGTGCTGCACATATTTGACGCAGGCCGGCAGATTGTCGTGCGTCAGGGCGTTCCACAGATTGTTGAGGCGGCGATGCAGATCGAGCGCCGTCTTGTGATCGCCCGCCTGCACGGCGTTCCACAAATCGACGCAGACGCCGGGCACGGCGGCGGTCAGCGCGGTGATCGCGCCATGCGCGCCGAGCGCGAAAGCCGGATAGAGCAGGGCGTCGATGCCTGACAGCACGACATTGCCGGGCGCCGCGCCGCCGACGAGATCGGACACCGATTTCAGATCGCCCGAGCTCTGCTTCATGCCGACGACGCCGGGGACCTCGCGCATGATGCGCAGCATCATCTCGGCCGACAGGTAGTTCCAGGGGATGACGTTGTAGATCAGGATCGGAATGCCGGTCGCCTCGTGGATGGCGCGGAAATGCTCGATCGTGCGTTCGGCGTCCGGCTTGAACAGATAATGCACGGGCGTGATCTGCAGCGCGTCGATCTGCAGGCCCTTCAGCATCTTCATGCGTTCGATCGCCTCGCGCGTGCTGTTGACGATCAGGCCGACGAGAAAGGCGCCGCGGCCGGCGAGCGCGCCATGCGCCTCGTGCGCCATGCGCGCGAACTCGTCGCGATCCAGCGTATGGCCCTCGCCGGTCGAGCCGCCGACGACGACGCCGGCGACGCCCTTGTCGACTGCGTGGTCGATCTGCTCGCGGATCGCCGGAAGCACGATCTCGCCGCGCGCATCGAAGGGCATGGCGAGCGGCGGCAGGATGGCTCGGAGCTTCTTGGTGGATGGTTTCCTGGGGGCCATGGCGGCGCGCTCCGTGAGAGGGGACGGGCGATGATGGCGGCGCCCGCGGCGTCCCGTCAAGGCGTGCATTGTTCCGTAATGCGGAATGAATTTTCGTAACACTGCGGCGCCGACGTTGACAGCCGCGCGCGCATGCCGTCCTCTGTCGGCGGGGAGAGCGCCGCCGCCGCGGACGCTCCGGCCGGCGCAACAAGCGCGCCGGCGTCGATCAGGGAGGATCGTCATGCGCATCACTCGGCGTCAGTTCTCCGCCTCCGTCGCGGCCGCGTCCGTCGCAGCCTCGGCCGGCGGCGCCTTCGCGGCCGGCTTTCCGGAGCGCGACATCACGCTGGTGGTGCCGTGGGCGGCGGGCGGCGGGACGGATGCGCTCGGGCGCACGCTCGCCAAGAACGCCAAGCAATATATCGGGGCCAATGTCGCGGTGGTGAACCGGCCGGGCGGCACCGGCGTGCAGGGCATGCAATCTGTGGCGCAGGCCAAGCCCGACGGCTACACGGTCGGGCTCGTCACCTTTCATCTGTCGAGCTACCGGCTGACGGGGCTGAGCCAGCTCTCGTATCGCGAGTTCGAGCCGATCATGCTGCTCAACCGCTCGCCGACCGGTTTTCTGGTGCGCGCGGACTCGCCCTACAAGTCGATGAAGGATCTCGTCGACTACGCCAAGGCCAATCCCGGCGTCGTGACGATCGCGACGTCCGGCGCGGGCGCGGTGCCGCATCTGTCGGCGGCGCTGCTGGCCAAGCAGCTCGGGCTGAAATTCACCTTCGTGCCGTTCGACGGCGGCGCGCCGGCGCGCACGGCGGTGCTCGGCGGCCATGTGACGATGCTGGTCGTCAATTCCGAAGAGGCGCTGCAGTTCTACAAGGCCAAGCAACTGCGCTTCCTGGCGCTGAACAGCGCCGAGCGGCATCCGACGTTTCCCGATGTGCCGACGATCGCCGAAGCCGGCTTCCCGCTGGCGACGCTGCTGCTCGACTGGCGCGGCCTCGCCGTGCCCAAGGGCACGCCGCCGGACGTGATCAAGACGCTGACCGAGGGCTTCCGCAAGATGTCGGAAGACGCTGACTACAAGCGGCTGATGGACGAGATGGCGCTGCCGCGCGCCAATGCCGAGGGCGAGAAATTCACCGCGTTTCTCGAAGACATCGAGAAGGCGCTGGAGCCGGCGCTCGCCGAGGTCGGCCTGCTGAAGAAGATCTGAGACCGCGCGTGTTGCGCCGCGCGCTGGCGGGGGACATCGTCGCCGCGCTCGTCCTGGCGTCGGGCGCGGCGGTGATCCTGCAGCAGTCGACGACATGGCCGGCGGCGGCGGACGTCGCCGGCAATCCGGTGGTGTTCCCGCGCATGGTGGCGGCGATCATGCTCGCCGTCGCCGCGCTTCTCGTCGGGCTCAAACTGCCGGCGCCCGATCCGGACGAGGCGGGCGCCGAGGGCGCGCGGCGCATCGCGCTCGCCTTTCTCGTCACCGCGGCTCTGGCGGCGGGCCTCGATACGATCGGCCTTGTTCCCGGCGGGTTTCTTTACGTGCTGGCGATGCAGCGCATCGCCGGCGCGCCGCTGCGTCTGGCGGCGCCTTTCGCGATCGCCGCGCCGATCGTCATCTGGCTCGCCTTCGCGACGGCGCTGAAGGTTCCGCTGCCCTGGGGCCGGCTCATGCCGGCGCTCGGCTGGTGAGCCGGCGATGTTCGATCCTGCGCTCCTCCTCGCCGGTTTCGCCTCGATCTTCAGCGTCAAGATCTTTCCGTTCCTGCTGATCGGCTCGATCCTCGGCATCGTCGTCGGGGCCATTCCCGGCCTGACCGCGACGATGGCGATCGCGCTGCTCATTCCCTTCACCTTCGCGATGGAGCCGATCGCCGGCATCGTCATGCTGCTGGCGATCTATGCGAGCGGCATCTATGCCGGCGGCATCGCCTCGATCCTGATCCGCACGCCGGGCACGCCGGCGGCGGCGGCGACGCTGCTCGACGGCTATCCGATGGCGCAGAAGGGCGAGGCGGGTCGCGCCATCGGCATCGCGACGATCTCGTCGGGCATCGGCGGCCTGTTTTCGGCTCTCGCGCTCACGCTGTTCGCGCCGCTGCTGGCGACAGTGGCGCTGCGCTTCTCGGCGCCGGAATATTTTGCGCTGGCGGTGTTCGGCCTGTCGGTGACGATGGGCCTGTCGGGCAAGTCGCTGCTGCGCGGCTTCGCCGCCGTGCTGCTCGGGCTTTCGATCGGCATGATCGGGGTCGATCCGATCGGCGGCTTTCCGCGGCTGAATTTCGGCTTCGCCGAAGTGTCGGGCGGGTTCAACTTCGTCGCCGTGATGATCGGCCTGTTCTCGCTGTCGGAGGCGTTCCGGCAGATCGAGCAGATGTCGATCCTGCCGCCGAAGCCGCCGGCGGTGCGTGACGTGCTGCCGAAGATCGCGGAAATCCTCGGCATGTGGCGCATCTATCTGCGCTCCTGCGTCTATGGCCTCGTCGTCGGCATCACGCCGGGCGTCGGCGCCGAGACGTCGAGCTTCCTGTCCTATGCCGAGACGAAACGGCGCGACAAGGATCCGTCCCGCTTCGGCAAGGGGGCGCCGGAGGGCGTCGCCGCGGCGCAGTCCGCCGAGAACGGCAGCACGGGCGGCGATCTGTTGCCGATGCTGACGCTCGGCGTGCCGGGCGATGCGGCGACCGCGGTGCTGATGGGCGCCCTGACGATCCACAATCTGCAGCCAGGGCCGATGCTGTTCCAGGAGCGGCCCGATCTGACGCATCAGATCTTCGCCGGCATGATCTCGGCGAATGTGATGTTCGTCGTGCTCGGTCTTCTCGGCGCGCGGCTTTTTGCGCGGATCGTGCAGATCGATCGGCGCATCCTCGCCCCGCTCGTCTGCCTGCTCAGCCTCGTCGGCGCCTATGCGATCGACAACAATCCATTCGATGTGTGGGTGACGTTCGTGTTCGGCGTGATCGGCTGGCTGATGCAGCGCGGCGGCTTCCCGGTGTCGCCGGTCGTTCTGGCGATCATTCTCGGGCCAATGATGGAGTCGAATCTGCGCCGCGCGCTGATCATGGGGCTCGGCAGCCCTGCGATCTTCCTGCAACGGCCGATCGCGCTGTTTCTGCTGGCGGTCGCGGCGATCAGCCTGTTCGCCGTGCTGCGCCGCAGCCGGCGCGAACGACGCGAGGCGGCGGCGTGAACCGCTTGGCGCGCGTCTCACGCGCCGGCGAGGAAGCGATCGAGTTCGTCGCGCGTCGGAATGCCGTAGCGTCCGCCCCAGCGCGTGCATTTCAGCGCCGCCGCGGCGGCGGCGAAGCGGCCGGCGCCTTCGACGTCGCGCCCCTCGGCGAGGCCGAGCGCGAAAGCCCCATGAAACACGTCGCCGGCGGCGAGCGTGTCGACGACCTCGACCTCGAAGGCGGGAACGCGGCGCAGGGCGCCATTGTCGAGCCAGGCGAAGCCGTCGCGCCCGAGCGTCACGCCGACGACGCCGGCGGTGCGCGTCTGCGCGCGCCGCAGCGCCTGCTCGACATCGTCGGGACCGGCGAGGCGGCGCAGGGCGGGGGCGGAGAAGATGGCGTAGGTGGCTTCGGGCGTGAGCCGTTCGACCGCGTCGTCGGCGGTGAGATCTGCGTCGAGCACGACAGGCAGGCCACGGGCGCGGGCCATCGCCATGGCGCGCGCCGCGCCCTTCGGCCAGCGCACGTCGCAGAGCATCAGCGTCGCGCTCTCGGGCGGGGCGGGGGGGAGGAAGTCGGGCGAGGGGTCGAGCATGGGATCGGCGAACGCATAGATGTTGCGTTCGCCGCGCGCATCGATGGCGACAGCCGAGACGGCCGAGCGCGCGCCCGGCACGCGGCGCACCTGCGAGACATCGATGCCGATGCCCTCGGATTCGCGCAGAATGAAATCGCCGACCGCATCATCGCCGACGCGCGCCCACAAGGTCGCCGCGCCGCCGAGGCGCGCGACCGTCGCCGCGCCATTGGCGGCGGGGCCGCCGCCGGTCTGGCGGAAGTCGGCAGCGAAATTCTTGGTCGGCTCCGGCGAGAAGCGCTCGAGCGCGAATATGTTGTCGAGCACGGCGACGCCGACGCAGAGGACATGCGCAGGGCGCGGGCTCGTCACGGCGCGGACCTTTGTTCCGGATTTTGGAATGAAAAACTAGCCAGACCGGCGCCGCCCTGTCAACATCCGGCGCGAGGCGGCAGAGGATCGGGACAGGGCAGGGCGAGGGCGAGATGAAGGCGGCCAGAAATCAGGGCGTGGCGCGGCGCAAGCTCACGAGGCCGGCGTCGAAGAAGACGTCGCGCGCCGGCGCCGCGGCGCCCGGCGAGCGCGGCGCCTTGAAGTCGATGCGCAAGCTCGTCGCCGTGCTCGACTGTTTTTCGCGCTACGACCGGGCGCTGACGCTGAGCCAGATCGCCCAGCGCAGCGGCCTGCCGAAAACGACCGCGCATCGCCTCGTCGCCAGCCTGCGCGAGGCGCGCCTCGTCGAGCAGGACGCGGATCGCGACAGCTATCGCATGGGCATCCGGTTGTTCGAACTCGGCAGCATCGTCCTGCACAATCTCGACGTGTTCCGCGAGGCGCGGCCGCTGGTCGAGCGGTTGATCGCGGCGACGGGCGTCGGCTCGCATCTGTGCGTGTTCGACGGCAGCAACATGGTCAGCGTCGAGCATGTCGAGCCGGAGGCCGGCAGCGTCAACTGGACGACGACGCTGTCGATCTCGCCGACCCATTGCACCGGCGTCGGCAAGGCGACTCTCGCGTTCCAGGACAGGCCCGTCGTCGACAAGATCATCGCCGCCGGCCTTGCGCCCTACACCGAGGCGACGATCACGGATCCAGACAGGCTGCGGCGCGAATTGAAGGCGATCGCGACGCGCGGCTATGCGATCGACGACGGCGAGCATCAACCTCAGGTGCGCTGCGTCGCCGCGCCGATCTGCAACGCGACGGGGCGCGTCTTCGCCGCGATCAGCGCCACCGGAACGAAGGACGAGTTGCCAGAGAGCCGCGTCCCGGCCGTCGCCGCGCTCGTGGTGGCGACAGCCGACGAGATTTCGCGCATTCTCGGCCATGGCCGGCGCTGAGCCTGCGCGAACCGATGGAGGCCTGACCATGACGATGCGCGATCGGATCACCCTGCCGGGAACTGAGCTCAGCGTCTCGCGCATCTGTCTCGGCGGCAACCGCTTCGGCGCGACGCTCGATCAGGACGAGTCCTTCGCGCTGCTCGACGCCTTCGTCGAGGCCGGCGGCAATTTCATCGACACGGCGCATATCTACGCCAACTGGGTGGCGAGCGCCGAGCGCAGCTCGAGCGAAAAGACGATCGGCCGATGGCTCAAGGCGCGCAGGCCGCGGGACGTCGTGATCGCCACCAAGGGCGCGCATCCGGGCTCCGCGCCGGGGGCGACGCCGCGGCTCGATGCGGCGACGATCCTGCGCGAGCTCGACGAAAGCCTGACCTATCTCGGTCTGTCGCGGATCGATCTGCACTATGTGCACCGCGATGAGCCGGAGAGGCCGGTCGAGGAGATTCTCGCGACGCTCGAGACGGCGCGCAGGGACGGGCGCATCCGGCACTACGCCGCCTCGAACTGGAGCGCGGCGCGGCTCGAGGAGGCCGCGCGCGTCGCCGTGCGGCGAGGCTGGCCGGGCTTCGTCGCGCATCAGCCGGAATGGAGTCTGGCGCAGCGCAATGGCGAGCCGGGCGCGCATTTCATGATGGACGCGGCGCTGATCGCCTATCACGCCCGCACCGGGCTGCCGGTCATCCCCTATTCGGCGCAGGCCAAGGGCTATTTCGACAAGGCGCGCGGCGGCGCGTCCCCCGATCGGGCCGACGATCCGGCTGCGAAGGCCTATGACAATCCGGTCAATCGCGGCCGCGCCGCCGAACTTGCGACGATCGCGGCCCGCCATGGAGCGACGCCGACGCAGGTCATGCTGGCGGCGATGATCCGCGCGCCGTTCCCGACCATTCCGATCGCCGGCTGCCGGACGCCCGATCAGGCGCGCGCCAGTCTAGCCAGTCTCGACGTCGCGCTGGGCGAGCACGAGGCGGCGCGGCTGCTCGGCTGGGTGGGGCTCACGCCAACGCGCGGCTGACGGCGCGGGCGCGATTGACCGCCCGGCGCGCGCCGCGCAGTCTCGCCGCCGGTCAGCGACGGCGGGATGGCGCATGAACAACGAATTCGGCGTCTGCTTCATCGGGTTCGGCGAGGTCGGCCAGACGTTCGCGGCCGGGCTCGGCGGCCGCGAAGGCGTGCGATTGCACGCCTATGATCGCCTGTTCGGTTCGCGGCGCGGCGCGGCGCTGGAGGCGGCGGCGGCGCGGCTCGGAGTCGCCGTCTTCGCAGACGCCGCGGCGGCGGCGCGGAGTTGCGACATCGTGTTTTCCGCGGTGACGGCGGATCAGACGCTCGCGGCGGCCGAAGAGGCGGCGGCCTATCTCGCCGCCGGCCAGCTGTTCGTCGATCTCAATTCGGCTGCGCCGACAACCAAGCAGGCGGCGGCGGCCCGCATCGCGCCATCGGGCGGCGCCTATGTCGAGGCGGCGGTGATGGCGCCGGTGCTGAAGCCGGGGCTGCGCGTGCCGATCCTGGCGGGCGGGCCGGACGCCTGGCGCGCCGCCGAGCTGCTCAACCGGCTCGGACTGAACGTCACGCCGGCGGCGCGCGAGTTCGGCCGCGCCTCGGCGATCAAGCTGTGCCGCAGCATCGTCATCAAGGGTCTCGAGGCGCTGATGATCGATTGTGCGGCGGCCTGCGCCGCCTGGGACGTCGCCGATCCGGTGTTCGCCAGCCTGGCGGCGAGCTATCCGTCGATCGACTGGGCTGAACTCGCCCGCGACATGGGCGAGCGGGTGGCGACGCATGGCGCGCGGCGGGCGGCGGAGATGCGCGAGGCGGCCGAGATGGCGGCGGCGGCCGGCCTCGATCCCGCACTGATCGCCGCCATCGCCGCGGCGCAGGCGCGCGGGGCGCGGCCCAAAGAGTGATGGCCGGCGCTTGCGTCGCGCCGCCGTCGCGTCATGCTGGCCACCCCGGCGCCGGGGCCGGGCCGAGGAGGAGCGCATGACCAGCCGAGAACAGATCGCGGAGGTGATCCGCGCCGCCTACGCCGCGCGCGTGCGCGGCGACGTCGAGGCCTGCGTTGCGCAATTCGCCGATGACGCGACGTTCGGGCTCGACGCGCGAGGCGCCGGACACGAGGCGATGCTCGAGCCGGCGCGGGGCAAGGCGCAGCTGCGCGCCATGATGCAGGCGCTGGTCGACGGATTTCAGTTCGACGAATGGCGGGAAATCGCGCTGATCGTCGAGGGCGACGTCGCAGCTCTCCACTGGCGAGCGCGCGCGACCGTGCGCGCCACAGGCAGGTCGGACGTGTTCGACACGGTCGACGTCATCCGCATGCGCGGCGACAAGATCGTCGGCTTCCACCAGAGCTTCGACACGGCGCGGCTCAACCGCCTGATGGCCTGACGGCGTCAGAGCAGCGCCGTCGACACCCACGGCACCGCGGCGATGACGACGAGGCCGGCGAGCAGGGCGAGCAGATAGGGCCAGATCGCGCCGATGGCCTCGTCCGGCGGCACGCCGCCGATCTTGCAGGCGAGATAGAAGCCGACGCCGACCGGCGGCGTCATCAGGCCGATGTTCATCGCCGTGACGACGACCATCGAATAGTGGATGTCGTTGACGCCGAGCGATCTGGCGATCGGGAACATCAGCGGCGCCATCAGGACGATCGCCGGCAGGCCCTCGAGCACGCAGCCGAGCACGAGGAACACGACGATCGTCAGGGCGAGATAGGTGAAGGCGCCGCCCGGCGCGTCCTTCATCACGGCGACGATGCCCTGCGCGACGCCGGCCTGGGTGATCGCCCAGGCCATCGCCAGAGCGGTGCCGAGAACGATCAGGATCGCGCCGGTGAGCGCCGCCGTCTCGACCAGCATCGCATAGGTCTTGCGCCAGCCGATGCCGCCATAGAGCACGGCGCCGATGAAATAGGCGTAGAGCACGGCGATGGTCGAGACCTCCGTCGCCGTGGCGACGCCGCCGGCCACCGTCGAGCGGATCAGGAAAGGCAGCACCAGCGCGGGCGCGGCGAAGAGCAGCGTCCTGCCGACCAGCGCGAACGGGGCGCGGCGCACGCCCGCCATGTCTTCATGGCGACTCTTCCAGCGCGCCAGGATCGCCAGCATCAGCAGCAGCACCATGGCGATGGCGAAACCGCTGGTGAACAGCGCGGCGATCGACACGCCGGCGACGGCGCCGAGCACGATCAGCACGATCGAGGGCGGCACCGTGTCGGCCATCGCGGCGCCGGTCGCCAGCAGCGCGATCATCTCGCGCGGCGAGTGGCCGCGGCGCTTCATCTCGGGGAACAGCGCCGGGGCGACCGTCGCCATGTCGGAGACTTTCGAGCCGGAAATGCCGGAGACGACGAACAGCGAGCCGAGCAGCACATAGGACATGCCGGCGCGCACATGGCCGAGCAGCGAGGCGAGGAAGTCGACGATCGCCTTGCCCATGCCGGTGGCGTCGAGAATGCAGCCGAGCAGCACGAAGACGGGCACCGAGAGCAGCACCAGACCGCTCATGCCCTCATCCATGCGGCCGATCATCACGAAGGTCGGCACATTCGTCGCGAAAGCCAGATAGCTCAGCGTGCCGACGCCGAAGCAGAAGGCGATCGGCACGCCGGCGGCGAGGCAGACGGCGACGATGACGACGAGAAAGAAGACGATCTTGATCGTCCCCATCTTGACGAAGACGGGCGAGGCCGCCCACAGCGCCAGCGCGACGGCGCCGACGATCGCGGTCGCAACCAGCAGGTCGCCGACGCCGCCGCGACGCCAGGCGTGGCGAACCACCAGCGCCAGCATCAGCACGAAGCCGGTCGGAAAAGCGGCGGCGCGCCAGGTGTTGGGAATGTTCAGGGCCGGCGAGGTGATCGCCCATTCCTCGATCGCATAGTCGAAAGCGTGCCACATCAATCCGACAAGGAAGGCGGCGACGACGACATGGGCGAAGACGTCGACGAAGCGCTGCGCCCGCGGCGGCAGCATCTGCACGAACAGCGTCAGGCGCAGATGCTCGGACCGGTCGAGCGCCACGGCGGCGCCGAGCATGGCGATCCACAGAAAGCAGATCGAGGCCGCCTCGTCGATCCAGACGATCGGCAGCGAGAAGACATAGCGCGAGACGACGCCGACGAGCAGCAAAGCGACGATTGCGAGCAGCAGCGCGGCGCAGATCGCCTCGACCGGACGCATCAGAGTCGAGCCGGCGGACGGCGCCGGCGTCGCGGCGAAGGGCGGGAGGGAAATGTCGGCTGCGGCGGTCATCGGGCGGCCCTGCGCCGGTCCTGAGTCTTCGGCCGGCGCGGCCCTTGCGGCCGCGCCGGCGGGTTCATCTGCGGGACTGCGCCGCTCAGCTCAGCGGCCCCGTGTACTTTTCGAGCGTCGCCCAGGCCTCGTCGCCATACTTGCTCTTCCACTCGGCGAAGAAGCCGGCCTTCTTCAGCTTGTCGCGGAAGCTGGCCGGATCAGGCGTGTTGAAGACCATCCCCTTGGCGGCGAGATCGCCCTGCAGACCGGCGTTGAGCGCGGCGACGTCGGCGCGCTCCTTGATGCCGGCCTCGTTGATGTGTTTGGCGGCGATGGCGCGGATGTCCTCCGGCAGACGCTCCCAGGCGCGGCGGTTGGCGAGGAACCAGAAGCCGTCCCACATGTGGTTGGTCAGCGAGCAGAACTTCTGCACCTCGTAGAGCTTGGCGGTCGAGATGATGGCGAGCGGGTTCTCCTGTCCGTCGACCACCTTGGTCTGCAGCGCCGTATAGGTCTCGTTGAAGTTGATCGAGGTCGGGGCCGAGCCGAAGGCCTTGTACATCGAGGTCCACAGCGGCGAGGGCGGGACGCGGATTTTCATGCCCTCGAGATCGGCTGCGGTGACGATCGGCTTGGCCGAGGAGGTGGTCTGGCGGAAGCCGTTGTCCCAGATCTTCTCCATGGCGAAGAGGTTGGCCTTGGCGATCTGGGCGCGCACATAGGCGCCGAGATCGCCGTCCATCGCCTTCCAGACTGCGTCGTAATTCGGGAAGGCGAAGCCGATGCCGTTGATCGAGGCGGCGGGCACCAGCGTCGACAGGATGAGGCCGGACAGGGTGAAGAACTCGACGCCGCCCGAACGCAGCTGGCTCAGCGTGTCCGTGTCGGAGCCAAGCTGGCTGGTCGGAAAAATCTGGATTTCGAAGCGGCCCTTGGTTTCGGCCTTGATCGCCTCGACCATCTCCCTGGCGCGGATGTTGAGGGGATGGGTGAGCTGCAGGTTGTTGGCGTATTTGTAGGTGAACTCGGCGGTCTGGGCGCGGGCGACCCAGGGCGAGGCGACGAGGCCGCCGGCGAAGGCCGAGGCGCCGGCGAGAATCGTGCGGCGGGACTGCGTCATGGGCTTTCCTCCTGTTCAGATCATTTTTCGGTCCGGACGCGGTATAGCGGCTGGGCGACGCAAATCCAACGGCGCGGCTGCGCCTCAACGCTGGCTTGCGCGGCCGAGATGGCAGATCGCCTCGCCCGGTTTCGCCGCGGCGTTGGGAAAGATGACAAAGCCGTCGAATGGCGCGGTCACCGGCGCGCCGCCGGCGCGGCGGCCGATCACCTCGCCGGCGGCGATGCGGTCGGCGGTGCGGCGGACGCCCTCGAGCCGGTCGCCCGGGGCCTCGCAGAGGATCGTCTCGCACATGTGGATGATCGTTGCAGCGCGCGGCGGCGGGGCCGGCGCGTCGATCAGGCGCAGATGCGCCAGCGTCGCGCGGATCGCAGTCTCGCCGATCGCCGGGGCGACGGGATCGTCGTGCCGGCCGCATTCGAGCGTCACGGCGTAGCCGCCGGCAAAGCGCATGAACTCCGTCGTGCCATAGCCCTCGGTGACGGCGAGCGGCGGCAGGTCGAGCCGATTGCGCGCGGCGATCAGCTTCTCGTAGGTCTCGAGCCAGCCGTGGATCAGCACGTCGACGCCGAGGCGCGTCGCCAGCGCGTGTTCGGCGGCGGCCTGCGCGAAAGGCTCGCGCGCGCCGTCGTTGTCGTCGGGTCCATAGAAGGCGAAGGGTGGGCCCTCGCCCTTGAAGGAATGGATGTCGAGCAGCGCGTCGTGGTCGCGCAGCAGCGCGCAGAGGCGGTTGCCGACGCGATCCTCGAAATCCAGCGGCAGCGGCTTTTCGCGCAGGTCGCGATTGAGGTTGCGGTCGCCTTCGCGGGTCGCGAGGCGAAACGCTTTGGGATTGGCGACAGGCACGAAGGTGACGAGGCCGCGCGTGATGCGCAACATGCCGTCGCGGATGTCGCCGACGACGCGGGCGATCGCCGTCGGTCCGCAGGTCTCGTCGCCATGCACCGCGCCGAGCACGATCAGGCGCGGTCCGGGCGCATAGCCGGCGAAGGTGACGCTTTCGAGCGGGCGCTCCGGCGCGGTCATGCGGTCTCTCCAGCGGGCGCGAGCTCGGCGGCGCGCAGGCAGCGCACGCGATGGCCGGCGGCGATGGTCTCGAGTTGCGGCGCCGGCTCGGCGCGGCAGGCCTCGCGCGCCTCGGGGCAGCGCGGGTGGAAGCGGCAGCCGGATGGCGGGGCCAACGGGTTCGGCACCTCGCCGGTCATGCGCATCGTCCGCTTCTTCTCGAAGGGATCGGGAATGGCGGCGATGAGGGCGCGCGTATAGGGGTGGCGGGGCCGGGCGAAGATGTCGCGCCAGTCGCCGGTCTCGACGATGCGGCCGAGATACATCACCGCGACGCGGTCGCTCATGTGCTCGACGACGCCGAGATCGTGGCTGATCATGATGTAGGACAGGCCGAGCCGCTCTTTCAGGTCGAGCAGCAGATTGATGATCTGGGCGCGGATCGACACGTCGAGCGCCGACACCGGCTCGTCGAGCACGACGACGCGCGGCTCGAGGATCAGCGCGCGGGCGATGCCGATGCGCTGGCGCTGGCCGCCGGAAAATTCGTGCGGATAGCGGTCGGCGAGCTCCGGGCGCAGACCGACATGCTTGAGCATCGCCGCGATGCGGTCGTCGATCTCGCTGCCGGCGACGCCGTGCAGGCGCAGCGGCGCCTCCAGCGTGCGCCGTACGGACTGGCGCGGATTGAGCGACGAATAGGGGTCCTGAAACACCATCTGGGCGACGCGGGCGCGGGCCTTGCGGGCGGCGCCGGCGGCCGCGCCCTCGACGCCCTCGACCAGAATGCGACCGCGCGTCGGCGGCTGCAGGCCGAGCACGGCGAGCGCCAGAGTCGACTTGCCGCAACCGGATTCGCCGACGAGGCCGAGACATTCGCCGCGCGCCAGCGTCAGGTCGACGCCGTCGACGGCGCGCACCATGCGCGGCGCGCCGAACAGGCCGCCGCCCTGCGGAAAATGCACCGCGAGGTCCTCGATGCGCAGGATGGGCGTCGACTCAGCCATGTCGCCAGCACCTGACGCGGCCGCCGGCGGCGAGCGCGGTCTCGGCCGGATCGTCCGCGGCGCAGCGCTCCAGCCGCTCGGCGCAGCGCGGATTGAAGCGGCAGCCGGCCGGGAAGGCCGTCACCGAAGGCACTACGCCCTCGATCTCCTGCAGCCGCGCGCGCCCATGACGGGCGCGGGCGCCGAGCAGCGGCAGCGAGGCGATCAGCCCGGCGGTGTAGGGATGGGCGGGGTCGCGGAAGACGTCTTCGGCCTCGCGCTCCTCGACGAGGCGGCCGGCATACATCACGCCGACGCGGGCGCACATGTTGGCGATCAGCCCGAGATCGTGGCTGATCATCAGCACGGCGGTTCCGCGCGCGGCCGAGAGGTCGCGGATGAGTTCGAGAATCTCGGCCTGCACGGTGACGTCGAGCGCCGTCGTCGGCTCGTCGGCGAGCAGGAGGTCGGGGCCGCAGGCGAGGGCGATGGCGATCATCACGCGCTGGCGCATGCCGCCGGAGAGCTGATGCGGATAGTCCTTCGCCCGCCGGTCGGGCGCCGGCACGCGCACGCTGGCCAGCGCCTCGACGGCGCGCTTTTCCGCCTCGACCCAGGTCGCGCCCTTGTGCAGCACGAACATTTCGGCGATCTGCCGGCCGACGGGCGAGAGCGGATTGAGGGCCGTCATCGGCTCCTGAAAGATCATCGAGACGCTGGCGCCGCGCAGCCGCCGCATGTCGTCGGCGCCGATCTGCGCCAGATCATGGCCCTTGAAGCGGATCGCGCCGGCGCCGACCGACAGCGGCGGGCGCAACAGGCCGATCAGCGCCAGCGCGGTGACGCTCTTGCCGCAGCCGGATTCGCCGACGAGACCAAACGTCTCGCCGCGGCCGATGGTGAACGAGACGTCCTTGACGGCGGCGTGGTGGACGCCGCCGATCGTCAGATCGATGCGCAGATTTTCGACGGCCAGAAGCGGCTCGCTCATCGCGCCCGCGCCTCCGACTGCGGATCGAGAATGTCGCGCAGCCCGTCGCCGAGCAGGTTGAGGCCGAGCACGGTGACGAAGATGGCGAGGCCTGGGAAGACCGACACCCAGGGCGCGGTGGTGATCTGGTCGCGTGCGTCGGACAGCATCGAGCCCCAGCTCGGGAAGGGCGGGCGGATGCCGAGGCCAAGGAAGGACAGGGCCGCCTCGGCCAGCACCGCGCCGCCCATGCCGAGCGTGCCGATGACGATGATCGGGCCCAGAATGTTGGGCAGGATCTGCGTCAGCATGATGCGCAGATCGCCATAGCCGAGAATGCGCGCGGCCTGGACATAGCCGAGATTCTTCAAGGACAGAGTCGAGGCGCGCGACAGGCGGCAGGTGTAGGACCAGTTGGTCAGGCCGAGGGCGATCAGCAGGCTGGTCAGCCCCGGGCTGAGGATCGCCATGATGGCGAGCGCGAAGACGAGGCTCGGGATCGCCAGCATCATGTTGGTGAGGCCGGAGACGACATCGTCCCACCAGCCGCCCCAGTAGCCGGCGGACATGCCGAGGGCGACGCCGATCACCGTGTTGATCAGCTGCGACAGCACGCCGACGGTGAGCGAGATGCGCGCGCCGTAGAGGACGCGCGAGTAGATGTCGCGGCCCTGGCCGTCGGCGCCGAACCAGAATTCGGCGCCGGGCGGCAGTTCGGCGTTCATCAGATTGGCGTCCATCACCGGATCGGTGTGGGCGAGCCAGGGCGCCAGCGCGCCGGCGGCGACCACCGTGGCGAACAGCGCGCCGCCGATCCACAGATTGGCGCGGAATTTCATGCGCGCGCCCCGCTCATGTGTATTTGATCCGCGGGTCGATCATCGCGCAGAGCACGTCGACGACGAGATTGATGACGAGGAAGATCAGCACGATCGTCAGGATGCAGCCCTGCACCACGGGAATGTCGCGCAGGCTGACGCTGTCGACCAGCAGCGAGCCGAGGCCGGGCCAGGAGAACAGTTTCTCCACCACCACCGCCTGGCCGATCACCGAGCCGAACTGCAGGCCGACCGTGGTCAGCACGATGACCAGCGCATTGCGCGTCAGATGCCAGCGCACGACGCGCGACTCGCTCATGCCCTTGGAGCGCGCGGTGCGGACGAAGTCGGCGTTCATGATCTCGAGCACCGAGGCGCGCGTGGTGCGCGCCAGCAGGGCGAGCGGCGAGACGCCGAGGGCGACCGCCGGCAGCACGAGATGCTTCAGCCCGCCGTCGCCGTAGCCGAACGAGGGGAACCAGCCGAGCTTCAGCGCGAACAGATACATCAGCATCAGGCCGAGCCAGAATTTCGGCAGCGACAGGCCGGAGACGGCGGCGACCATCGACACCGAGTCGAGCAGGCTGCCCGGCCGCATCGCCGCCAGGAAGCCGAGCGGCACGCCGACGACGATCGCAAACAGCATCGAGGCGATGGCGAGCTGCGCGCTCGGCCACAGCCGCTCGGCGATCACGCCTGTCACCGGCTGGCGGGTGCGGAACGAAGAGCCGAGATCGAATTGCGCGAGCTGGCCGACATAGCGGGCAAAGCGCACATGCAACGGATCGGACAGGCCGAGCTCGCGATTCATCCGCGCCATCACGTCGGCGTCGAGCACGGCCTTGCCGTCGTCGCCGAGGGACGAGGCGAAACTGCCCGGAATGACGCTGAACAGGATGAAGATCACACCCGCCACGGCGAGCAGGATCGGGATCGTCTGGATCAGCCGGCGCGCGAGATAGGCGAGCATGGTGGATGGGGCGCACGCCGCGGCGAGCGGCGCGCGCCCGGCTCCGTCACTTGGCGGGCGAGGTCTCGTCGACCCACAGATCCTCGTAATACTGGATCGCCAGCTCCGTGGCGTTGGCCTGCAGGCCGTGCAGCCACGGCTGATAGGCCATCACCGCCTTGTTGTAGTTGAAGAACCAGACCGGCGCGTCCTCCTGCAGGATGCGGTTGACCTGCTTCAGCGCGGCGATGCGCTTGCCCTGATCGTCGGTCGCGCCCGCCTCGTCGAGCAGCTTGTCAACCTGCGGATTGTTGTAGAGCACGTAGTTGCAGGCGTTCTGCGGCGTCTTCGAGTGGAAGCATTTGAGCGCCGCATAGGGGTCGGGCCCGGAGGTGTTCGACCAGATGTAGGCCTGATACTCGCCCTTGCGCACGACCTCCGACAGCACCGTGCCCTCGACCGGCTTGATCTTCACCTTGATCCCGACCCTGGCGAGCATCGGGATCACCGCCTCGACGATCGGCACGCCCCAGCTTTCATTGGCGCTGGCGGTCCATTCGAATTCGAAGCCGTCGGCGTAGCCCGCTTCGGTCAGCAGCTTCTTGGCCTTGTCCGGATCGAAGGCGTAGGGCTTCAGCGTCTCGTCATAGGCGGGCGAGGAGGTCGGCAGCCAGCTCGTGGCGCGGAACGCCTTGTCGCGCACCAGGCGCTTGATGATGAGATCGGTGTCGATCGCGTGGTTGATCGCCTGACGCACGCGCTTGTCGGCGAAGGGCTTGAAGGTCGGGTTCATGCCCATGTTGCGGGTGAAGACCTCGGCGACCTCGAGAATGTTCTTCGACAGGTTCGCGTCGGCCTTGTAGGCGACGTATTGCGCCGGTCCGAGGATCGAGGCGTCGATCTCCCTGTTGCGGAAGGCGACGTCGCGCGCCGCCGCTTCGCCCATGATCGAGATGACGAAGCGGTCGGCATAGGGCTTGCCGGGCTTGTAGAACTTCTCCCAGCGTTCGCCGGCCATGCGCGAGCCGGGCACGTATTCGGTGAACTTGAACGGGCCGAGGCCGATCGGCTTGGCCTGGAAGCTCTCCTTCTCCGCCTCGTCGGCGGGATAGATCGACAGATAGGAGTTCATGAAGCCGAAGCCCGGCTCGATCTTCTCCTTGAACGTGATCTCGACGGTGAAGTCGTCGATCTTCTTCAGCCCCTCGATCGTCTTGGCCTCGCCCTTCTGGTAGGCCTCGGCGCCCTTGATGTCGCGCACGTAGCGCGAACCGGGATAGGCGACCTTCGGGCTCATGATGCGGGTGAAGGTGTAGATCACGTCGTCGGCCTTCAGCTGCCGGCCGTGATGGAAATAGGCGTCCTGGCGCAGCTTGAAGGTGTGGGTCATGCCGTCGGCGGAGGCGGTGACCGAAGTCGCGAGCTCCGGCACTGGCTTGTTGGCGACGGAATCCCAGTTGTAGAGCTGGCGATGGATCGCCTTGGCCCACAGCTCGTCCTGCGTGCGGTTGGAGGTGTGGATGTCCATGTTGGCGAAGGTCGAGCCGTAGGGCGCGGTGTAGCGGATCGTGCCGCCCTTGCGCGGCGTCTGCGCCTCAGCGGCGAAGGCCGCGAGCGAGATAGTGGCGACGAGCGCCAGTCTTGCGAGCATCGAATGTCTCCCTGCCGTCCGGACGCGGTTCGCCCGCGCGCTGGGAAGGATGCTAGCGGGTTTTTCGCGCTTGTCTCCCCCCGGCGCGCAGGGGCGTCATGCGGCGCGGTCGTAGACGACTCGCCCGCCGAGGATCGTCAGGTCGCAGCGCGTGTCGGTCAGGATATCGTGCGGCGTCGCGGTCAGGAGATCGCGCGAGAAGACCGCGACATCGGCGAGCAGGCCGGGGGCGAGGCGGCCCTTGATCGCCTCCTGCTTCTGCGAGAAGGCGCCGAACTCGGTATAGGCCTGCAGGGCTTCGTCGATGGTGACGCACTGGCGCGCGTCCATCACCGTGCCGCGCCATGTCTTTCGGGTCAGCATGGCGTGGAAATTCGGGAACGGGTCGGGATCGCAGACCGGCGCGTCGGAGCCGGTCGAGGGTTTCAGGCCGAGATCGAACCACGTCCGGAACGGATAGCTCGGCAGGGCGCGCTCGGGGCCGAGCACCTCGACATAGGCGTCGCCGAAATCATGGATGAAGGCCTGTTGCGGGCAGGGATAGATGCCGGCCTTCACCATGCGCGCGTGCTGGGCCGGCGTCGAAAAGCCGCAATGCTCGACGCGGTGCCTGCGGTCGGGATCGGGGTTGGCGGCGAGCGCCTTTTCGTAGGCGGTGATCAGCTGTTCGATCGCCGCATCGCCGATGGCGTGGCAGACGAGCTGGAAGCCGAGATCGTGCGCCTGCCGCACCATGCGCTCGAGTTTTTCGTCCTCGAGCATCTTCACGCCGAAATTGGCCGGCTCGCCGAGATAGGGCTGCGTCATCCAGGCGGTGCGCCCCCCGGCCGAGCCGTCGAGGAAATATTTGACGCCGCCGACCGTCAGCATGTCGTCGCCGACTCCGGCGAGGAGGCCCGCCTCGACGCATTGCGGCACGATGCTGCGCCCCTCGTCGCCGAGCAGAGCGAGCCAGGTGCGCACCGGCAGGCGGCCGTCGCGGCGGGCGACATGGTAGGCGGCGATCTCGCGGAAGCCGGCGCGCATCCCCGCCGCCGCCTCCATGCAACTGGTGATGCCGTAGGACAGGAGATAGCGCCCGCCGCGCTCGATCGCGGCGACGAGTTCGTCGTCGGTCGGCGCAGGCAGGATTTTCTGGATCGGCGCGCGGGCGTTCTCGGCGAGCAGGCCGGTGAGGCGGCCGCCGGCGCGTTCGATGAAGCCGCCCTCCGGCGTCGCCGAATTCTCGTCGATCCCCGCCAGCGCCAGCGCCCGCGAATTGACGATCGAGACGTGGCCGCAGGCGCGCACCAGCATCGCCGGATGGTCGGGGACGGCGCGGTCGAGATCGTCGCGCGTCGGATGCCGGCCGGTGTCGAGCTTGGTCTGGTCGTAGCCGCGCGCCAGCACCCAGCCGCCGGGCGGCGTCGCGCCGGCGCGGGCGGCGAGGCGGCCGAGCAGGGCGTCGAGCGTCGGGGCTTTTTCGGGCCGCGCGTCGACCCAGTCCATGTTGAGGCCGAGCGGGATAAGATGCAGATGCGAGTCGTTGAGGCCGGGCGTCGCCAGACGCCCGTCGAGTTCGACGACGCGGGTGCGCCTGCCGATCAGCGGCGCGATCTCGGCTTCCTCGCCGCTCGCCAGCACGCGGCCGCCCCAGATCGCCAGGGCGCGGGCGACGCCTTCGGCGCGGCCCCGCCAGATCGGGCCGCCGCGCAGGACGATGTCGGCTTCGACGATGGCCATGTCTTCGTCTCCGTTCAGATGTCGTCGAGCGGCCAGATCGGCCGGCGGACGCGGCGATAGGGCCGCTCCCTGAAGTTGCGCGTCGACAGGGCGCCGCCGTCGACCTCGATCACTTCGCGGGCGATCGGCTGGAAGGCGGCCCGGAAATGCTGCATCGACTTGACGAACAGCGTCGCCTTGCGCGTCGGCTCGACGCCGAGCGAGGTGAATTGCGCGAGATCCGTCGCCTGGCCGTTGTGGGTGATGACGACGATGTCGATCCCGCCGACGCGCAGCAGCGCCGACAGGCCGTAGTTGCGCCAGGCGCCGCCGCCCATCGGCCCGTGGCAGATGAAGCGGCCGTCGGTGAGCGCGACGACATGGGCGGTCAGGCGCAGCGGGCCGCCGCCCATGCGCGGATCGACCTTGCCGCCGAGATCGAGCGTCACCTCGGCGCCGGCGCCGGCCGCCGCGGCGGCGCGCGCGGCCTGCGGATCGCAGATCGCGTGGAAGGCGGCGTTCTGCAGGCCGGCCGCTATCGCCGCCGCCAGAACCCGCGTCGAGTCGCCATAGGCGCCCGAGCCCGGATTGTCGGAATAGTCGGAGATGACCAGCGGCTTGGTCGCCTCCGCCTCGCCGGCCTTCGCCTGTGCGAGCGCCTCGGCGAGCGGCGTGAAGGCGATGGTCGAGACCTTGCGCAGCTGCCAAATCTCGTCCGCCAGGCGATCGGCGATCGCCTGCGCGCCGGCGCGATCGTCGGCCGTCACCGCGACCGAGGGGCCGATGTCGTGGACGTCGGCCGAGGAGAATCCGGCCTGGATGCTGACGACATGCGCCTCGCCGGCCGCCTCGATCTCGTCGGCGCGGCGCAGCATGGTCTGCATCGCCGGCGAGGAATCGCGGCCGCCGTCGAGCGCATAGAGGATCGGCCGGCGGGCGATCGCCACCTTCGGCGCGATCTCGCCGGCCATGGCGCGGGCGAGCAGCGCGGCGCCCTGGGTGACGCGCTCATACATGTCGACATGCGGATAGGTGCGGTAGGAGATCAGCGCGTCGGCGTTGTCGGCCATCTCCCGCGTGACGGTGGCGTGCAGGTCGAGCACGACGACGACCGGGACCTTCGGGCCGATCTTTTCGCGCAGGCGCGCGAGAAGCACGCCCTCGCCGTCGTCGGAGCTTTCCGTCGCCATCGCCCCGTGCAGATGCAGAAGGGCGCCGTCGATCCCGTCGGCTGCGGCGAGCATGTCCTGGCAGACCGCGTCGAAAGCGTCGTCGGCGACGCGGCCCGAGGGATTGGCGCGCGTCGCGACGGGGTGGATCAGCGTCCAGCCGTAGCGCGCTCCCGCGTCGAAGGCGGCGCCCATCGCGGTATGCGTGCCGCGCAGGGCGCGCGCTACGTCCTCGCCGCGCGACCAGCCGCCCGCCTCGAATGCGGCGCGATCCGTTGGCTGCACCGAAAACGTGTTGGTCTCGTGCAGGAATTCGGCGATCAGCACCCGCGCCATGAACCGTCTCCGCCCGTTCCGGGCCGGATCATCGGCGAAGCGGCGCGGCGACGCCAGCCCGGGCGCGGCATGCGGGGCATGCGCGACGCCCGCCTCACCAGCGCAGCAGGCGGGCGGCGAGCAGCGCGCCGAGGCCGGAGACGGCGAGGGCGGCGAGCGAATACCAGGCAAGGACGAACAGCGGGCTGTCGTCGGTGCAGTGCGTGGCGTAGACCGCCGCCGCGACGCCTGCCGCGGCGAGGCCGGCGAAGGCGCCGGCGCGGGCCGGCCGCTCCGGCGCGCCGGCGCGCAGCGCCGCCAGCAGGGCGGCGAGCGGGACGAGCGCCATCAACGGGATCAGCGTCAGGCAATAGACGGCGTTGGTTCCGATCAGCCGGCGCGGCCAGCCCGCGGGGCCGAGCGCGGCGAACTCCCAGGCGATCCAAAGCGCCAGCGCCGCCAGCGCGGCGGCGAGCGGCAGGGCCGCCGCGCCGGGCCGCGCGCCCGGCGCCGACAGGCGCAGCGCCAGAGCGAGGCCGCCGCCGGCGGCGAGCGCGGCGACGCCCATCTTCAATCCGGTCGCCACCGCCGCCGAGGGCAGGGCGATGTCGTGGCGGACGCCGACAAGAATCAGAAACATCAGTCCGATCAGGGCCGCCGCCGGCGCCAGCGCCATCAGGGCGCGGCCGGAGAGCGGCCGGGCCGCCTGCGGCGGATCGGCGGCGAGCGCGGCGATCAGGTCGTCAGTGCGCATCGTCGGCCTTCCTGTACAGCTCGGCGAGCTGCTTCAGCGCCCGATGCAGGGCGACGCGCACCGCGCCTTCGCTCATCTCCAGTTCGCGCCCTACTTCAGCGGCGGCGCGGCCCTCGATCGACATGGCGAGGACGATGCGGCGGCTGCGCTCGGGCAGGCGGTCGACAAGGCGGCGCACATCGGCGTCCGCATGCGGCTCGCCCTGCGGGGCGGGCAGGGCGTCGATCAGATCGTCGATCGGCACAGCGTCGCGCGCGCCGCGCCGGCGCAGCGCGTCGATCAGCTTGTAGCGCGCGATGGCGTTGAGCCAGGGGCCGATCGGCCGGTCCTCGCTCCAGGTGTCGCGCTTCAGATGGATCGCCAACAGCGTCTCCTGCACGATGTCCTCGACCTCGGCGTTGCCGCGCCCGGCGCGGGCCAGCGCGGCGCGGGCGGCGGCGCGCGCCAGCGGCGCGGCCTCGGCGAGGAAGCGCCGATAGGCCGCCTCGTCGCCCGCCCGGGCGGCGCGCATCAGGTGCGCCAGTCGTTCCTCGGCAGCTCCCATGCGCGTCGAATATCTGGTTCGGACGCGGCGCGCCATTCGTTACATCGGCGCGCCGATCACCTGTCGCTCGCGAAACGCCGGCCCGTCTTCACGAACGCGTGCGCGCGGTAACGGCTCCGGCCGGCCCTGCGAAAAGTCGGCATGGGTCGGACGGGCCGGCCCGCCAACGGGAGATCATCCGATGTCGCACCGCCTCGACCGCCGCGCCGTTTCGCTGGCGCTCGCCGCCTCCTTCTCGACCGCGCTGGCGCTGGCCGCCGCCCCTGCCCAGGCGCAGGACGCCGGCAAGGAGAAGTGCTTCGGCGTGTCGCTGAAGGGCCAGAACGACTGCGCCGCCGGGCCCGGAACGACCTGCGCCGGCACGTCCAAGGTCGACTATCAGGGCAACGCCTGGAAATACGTCGCCAAGGGCTCGTGCGAGAAGATGGCGTCGAAGTCCTCGCCGAGCGGCTTCGGCCAGCTGAAGGAGTTCAAGGAGAAGAAGGCCTGATCGGCCGCAAGAGCCGCCGCGCGGGGAGATCGCGTCATGACGAATCGACATCCCGCGAGGGCGGCGCAGGGCCTGCCGGCCCGCGCCGGGATCGGGCTGAAGCTCGAGCACGCCCGCGCGTTGCTCGACGAGGCGCCCGATCTCGGCTTTCTCGAGGTCCATGCCGAGAATTTCATGGGCGCGGGCGGGCCGCCGCACGCTTTTCTGACGGCGCTCCGGGCGCGCTATCCGCTGTCGCTGCACGGCGTCGGCCTGTCGATCGGCGGCGAGGCGCCGCTCGACGAGGCGCATCTCGATCGCCTGGCGGCGCTGACCGAGCGCTACGAGCCGGCGTCCTTCTCCGAGCATCTGGCCTGGTCGACGCACGATACGGCCTATCTCAACGATCTGCTGCCGGTCGCCTATGACCGGCCGACGCTCGCCCGCGTGGTCGAGCACATCGACCGCGTGCAGTCGCGGCTGCGGCGGCCGATGCTGCTCGAAAACCCCTCGACCTACGTCGCCTTCGCGGCGAGCGAGATGGACGAGATCGACTTCATCGCCGAGGCGGCGCGGCGCAGCGGCTGCGGGCTGCTGCTCGACGTCAACAACGTGCAGGTGAGCTGCGTCAATCACGGGCGCGACCCGGTCGCCTATCTACAGGCCTTTCCGGTCGAACGCGTGGGCGAAATCCACCTCGCCGGCTACGCCGAGGATCGCGACGACGCCGGCGACAGGCTGCTGATCGACGCGCATGACCGGCCGGTCGGCGAGGACGTCTGGAAGCTCTACCGCCGCGCGCTACGCCGCGTCGGGCCGGCAGCGACGCTGATCGAATGGGACAATGACGTGCCGGCGCTGCCGGTCCTGCTGGCCGAGGCGGCGAAGGCGGAGGCGGCGCTCGGCGAGGCGTCGGATTTCAACCGGCGGCGGGCGTCATGAACCGCGCCTTCGCCGCCGCGCTGCTCAGCCCCGGCGCGCCGGCGCCGCCGGGCCTGACGACGTGGAACGGCTCCGACCCGGCGCGCCGTTTCGCGGTGTATCGCAACAACGTCGTCGTCTCGCTGATCGAGGCGCTGTCCGGGGCGTTTCCGGTGACGCGCGAACTCGTCGGCGAGGAGTTCTTCCGGGCGATGGCGCGGGAATTTGCGCTCGGCCATCCGCCGCGCTCGCCGGTGATGGCCCGCTTCGGCGAGGAACTTCCCGGCTTCATCGCGGCCTTCGCGCCGGCGCGCGAGTTGCCGTGGCTCGCCGACGTGGCGGCGCTCGAGGC
>JAEULW010000106.1 GCA_016793505.1 Methylobacteriaceae bacterium
GATCTCGTGGCCCGCCTTGAAGCCAAGGGGCCGCCCACGCCCAGGCCCCCGGCGTTCGAGCTCACGCCACCCTCGTCCCACGCCAAACCGCACCAGGAATCGCTCTTCAGTGGCGGCTCACAGTTTCGGGTCGCGACCGCCTCGCCGAAGCCGGCCGCGATGGGAGCCCGACCGTCCGTCGGCCCGGGGACCTACGTGACAACTGACGTGGCGGCCTGCGGGATCGACCCCAACCCGGCCCGCTTCGCGGAACCTGGGTACATGCCCGCGCTGTCCAAGATGGTTTCGCACGTGGTGGCGACCGAGGCACCAATCTACTTCGACCAGATCGTGACGCGCATCGCCCGGGCGCACGGCTTTCAACGGAATGGCGGTAACATTGTAGAGACCGTGCGCCGAGCCATCGACCGCAGATTTCCGAGGAGCGTAGAGGACGGCCGAGAACTCGTCTGGCCGCTCGATGCGACGCCGGAGGCGATCGTTCCGCTTCGCAACGGTGACCTGCGCGATCACGCCGACATCCCGGTGGTCGAGCTCGCCGGCTTGGCGCTGCCACATGTCGCCGGGAGCAGGCTAGGCGACGAGGAAATCCTTGAACGCATGCGAGCGCATTTCGGGCTCGCGCGATTGAGGGAGCCGACCCGCCTCCGCTTCCTGGCAGCGATCAAAGTTGCGAGGGGTATCAACCAATGAAGCGGTGCTGTCGAGAAGCCTAGCTGCAGTCGACCTGGTTGTAGGAGGCCCTTACTCAGTCTCATACGCTTCAGAACTGCAAGCCCTCCCTTTAGGGCTTTCGCGTACGTCCTCACATTCTCCGAAGCGTGATCGCGGGCACTCTACAACGTCGGTTGGCCGGAAGCATTGAAGCTGCTCTACGAACTCCCCGACCTGCTGCGCTAACTTTGCCGATCGCCTCTGTGCGCCGGCGCAACCGTTCGGTCCAGCGGGCATCCACATGCGAAAGGCCTTAGCGAACAGCGCGTCGACCTTCGCGCGGGTCAGCGTCTCGCCCGCCTCAGCATCGGCGATGACCTCCTGCCGCGCGGGCGCGGGCGTCGAGGGCGTCGCGAGCGCGTGGAGGGACCGCATAGGCAGCCCCAAATCCGGAACTGTTCCGGATTTCCCGAACGCGTCGTAGACCCGCATGTAGCTGCGGGCGGTGTCTTCACTCCACCCGAATTCGCTCTCCAGCCACAGCAGCCACTCACCGTGGACGCACGCGGCCTTCGCCTCCGCCAGATGGCGGCCAATCTCCACGATGTCTCACGCGATGTTCTTGGCCAACGCGCGGATCGCTTGCCGGCCTTCCGCCAACGATAGGGCATTGCGACAGAGCCGCGGACCCGATCGCCGACAAGAGGCTTTGCGTCGATCAGGTCGCGCCCGAATCACCTGCCCTGAGCCGTCACGAAGAACGCGGCGTCTCTCCCGTCAGCCGCCACGACCCTTCTTCAATTTCGGCGGCGCGAAGGTCTTGACGTAGGCGAGCGCGCTGCGGATGTCGTTCTCGCCGAGGATGTATTTGAATTGCGGCATGACGATCGCCGGCTCGTCGTAGCGCGCGAGTCCCTGGCGAATGTTGTCGAGGAGTTCTGGATCGCGGTCGTCCAGGAACCCGTCCACGGTGAGATCGGGAATGTACTGGATGTCGGCGAAGAAGGCGGCGCGCGGTCCGTCGCCTTTGCCGTGCAGGCCGTGGCAGACGGCGCAATACTCGACATAGATCTTCTCGCCCCGGGCGACCCCGATCTTCACCTGTCGGGCGAAGCGTGGAGCGGCGGCGTCCGCCGCTGCAGCCATGCTCGCAGGTTTACCGGCGCCCTTACCGGCGGGCTGCGCGATCACTATCGGCGAGGCCAGAAGAGCGGCGAGGGCCGAAAACGTGACGAGGCTGGCTGGCTTGTTCATGACACACGCCCCTTGTTAGCGGCGAAGTTCAGTGCGGAGAGAGCGATCTGCGCGCGGTGATAAGCGATGAAGAATCGCGTCGCCTCGAGCAGATGTGCATATGGGTTGTCGCGATCGAAGCGGGCGGCGAGCGCGGCCAATCGGTCCAGGAAGGGCTGCATGAAGCGATCGATGAACGTCGCCTGTGTGCGACGCGCCGCCTCGATCAACGCCTCGTCGCGCGCTTCATCCTCGCGAAAGCACATCAGATGCATGAACTCGAGCTCGACGCACAGGTGATCGGGCAGGTCGCGATAATCGCCCGAGATGTCGACGCCGCTGTCGTGATAGAATCGCTTGATCGCCAGCATCTCCTCGAGCCGTTTGGGTTCCTCGACGGTAAAGAGCGAACCGTAGGGCGGACATGGAACTACCGGGAAGTTGGTGGCGAACAGGCCGATATGCGCTGACTCCACGGCCTCGAAGCTGCGTGCGCGCAGGCTTTCGACGAATGCGCCGAGAGCCATGCGCGCCGCCGCCAGCGACGCGTCCTGCGGCAGCCGGTCGAGGCTGTTGAAGAGCTGCGCTTCGGTTTCCGGCGCGGCGAACCAGGCGACGCCGTCCTCGCCCGGATGCGCCGCGGCAAGTTCGAGAAAGTGGTAGATGCGCGCGCGCGTCAGCGCCTCGCGCGTCGTCTCACGTTCTGGCGCCGCAGGCTTGCCCGCTTCAGTATCCATTGCCGCCAACATGACGCGCCTCCGCTCTCAGATGTCCTTCATCTTGATGTCGGCCGGCACCGGGTTCGGCTCGTCGAGATCGCCGCCCATCGCAAATCCGAAGTATTTCTCGACTTCCTCCGGCGGGATGTTGCGCGGCGGCACATACCAGACCGACGGGATGGTGCCGAAGTCAGGCCGCAGCTGACGTCGCTCGCCGGAGCTGATGGTGCGATGCGTCGCCTTCAGTCCGGTCTCGGGAATGTAGGGCGTCGCGCCGAGATAGGGATCGCGGATCAGCTTCGAAATCGTGCTCTCCGGATCCATGAGATTGCCGAATACACGGATCTTGCCGACACAGCTCTTCACGCATTGCGGCTCCTGGCCCTTCTCCAGAAGCGGGAAGCAGAAGACGCATTTCTGCGATTTCTTGGTGACGACGTTGTAGTAGATCTTGTCGTAGGGGCAGGCCTTCACGCAGTACTGGAAGCCCTCGCACTTTTCCTGATCGATGAGGACGATGCCGTCCTTGTTCTTGTAGATCGAACGCGTCGGGCAGGCGGGGACGCAGGCGGGTTTGGCGCAGTGGTTGCACGGCCGCGCCAGGTAGAACTGCCAGAGATTGGGGAACTCGCCTTTCGGCGTGTCCTGATACAGATTCGAGTGCTTGTAGTTGTATTTCGTCGAGTCCTTCGGATCGCCGTCATGGCGCGGGTATTTGCCGTAGGGCGCCGTTGAGACGCTGTTGAAATACATGTCCTCCTGACCAGGACCGCTCGTCCAGGTCTGCTTGCAGGCCATCGTGCAGGAGTGGCAGCCGATGCATTTGTTGATGTCGATCAGCATGCCGTACTGCACCCGGTTTCCGTAGATCGGGTTCGGTTGGCCGTAGTATTTCTGCCAAAGTTCTTCCGACATGGGTGTTCTCCCGCCTCACGCCTTCTTCACTTCGCAGAGCTGATCGAAGTGACCTGACACAGGGCCCCAGACATTGGGGATGAAGTAGATTTCGTGGATCGGATTGATCGCGTTGTGGGTCAGCGCGTTCCAGTGACCTTCACGGATCTGGTCCCGTTGCCAGCCGAAATAGATGACGACGGCGCCCGGCGGCACGGACTCGCGCAGCTTGACGCGCGCCTTGACGTATCCGTGCTGGTTGAAAGCCGTCGCCCAGTCGCCTGCTTCGATCCCGCGCTTCTTCGCGTCCTTCGGATTGAGTTCGAGCAGCGGCTGGCCGATGTCGTCGAGCTTGACGATGTCATCGGTCGTCCGCCACGACGAATGCACGCTCCAGCGCGTGTGCCGCGCGTGATAGACGAGCGGATATTTTTCGTGCAGCGGATTGCGCTCCTTCTTTGCCTCTTTCCACACTTTCGAGGGGCCGTAGGGCGTCGCCACATGCGGCTCCTTGTGGACCGGCAGCTGCTCGCCGAACTCGATGAAGCGATCCTCGTCCTTGTAGAGTTCCTGCCTTCCCGACGCGGTCTTGAACTTCAGCTTGCCCTCGATCTCCTCGGTGAAGGAGGCGTAGGGCGAGGACGGCAGGTTGACGCGGATCACGCGCTCCTTCTTCAGGCGCTCGAAAGTGATGCCCTTGACGCGCGGCCCGCCGGTCTCGAGCAACAGCTCGATCGCCGGCTCGGGCCGGTTGAACTTGTAGATGTCGGCGGTGCCGAGCCGCTTGCAGACTTCGTAATAGATCTCGATGTCGGTCTTGGCCTCGTACATCGGCTGCAGCGAGCCCTGCGCCAGCTGGATGTAGGGATGGGCCGGCGTCGTGGTGATGTCGTAGGGCAGCTCGTACCAGCTGACGACTGGCAACACGATGTCGGCGAGCTGCGCCGTCGTGCTCATCTCGATCTCGGGCGAGACGATGAGCTCGATCTGCGGCAGCACCTTGCGCATCAAATTGCTCTGATCCGACGCCTCGCCGAGCAGATTGCCGCCGGCAGCCCAGATGCAGCGGATCTGGCGCCAGAGCTTGTCGCGATTGAACATGGTCTCGGTCGGCCCGTTGACGACATAGGCGGTGTCGAGCGGCACGGCCTGATGACGATCGGGCTTGCCCGCCTCCTTGAGCGGGAAGAAATAGTCCGTCGGGTTGAGGCGCATCAGATACTGGCCGGCCCACGGGCTGACGCCGCCGCCATGCTTGCCGATGTTGCCGGTCAGACAGGCGAGCGCGATAACCGAGCGGCCGATCAGATCGCCATGATACCAGTGATTGATGCCGGTTCCGGCCCAGATGCTCGCGGGCTTCGTCGAGCCGTATTCGATCGCCAGGCGCTCGATGTCCTTGGCCGGCACGCCGGTGATCTCCGATACCGTCTTGGGATCATACTCCTCGAGCTGTTCGAGGAAGATCGTATGCGAGGTCGCGCAGACGACCTTCTTGCCGTCCTTGAGCGTCACCTCCCATTGCCCTGTCAGCGGCGGCTTGTCGCTGAAGTACGCGTCGGGCGCCGGCCTGCCAGCCGCGACGTCGAACACCAAGAAGGTCTTGGCGTCGCCGTCGGCGGCGAGATCGGACGCCTTGAGATACTTGCCGTTGTCGCGACGCACGAGCAGCGGCCCGCTAGTGGTCTTGCGCAAGTGCGCCTCGTCAACCATGCCGCGCTTGACGACGACATGGCACATGCCGAGCGCGAGCGCGCCGTCCGTTCCCTGGCGCACTCGCACCCATTCGTCGACGGCGCTGGCGGTGGGATCGAAATAGGGCGCGATGTAGACGAGCTTGACGCCCTTGGCGCGGATGTCGGTGAAGAAATGAGCGTCCGGCATGCGCGTCTGCAGCACGTCGGATCCCCAAATGATGGCGTACTTCGTGTTCAGCGCATCCCTGAACTCGTGTTCCTCGGTCTGCACGTTCCAGGTGATCGGATGGGCGAGCGGCAGATCGCCGTACCAGTTGTAAAACGTGCCGATGCCGAAGCCGTTGACCGCGGCGAAGCGGAAGCCGGCGCCCTGTTTGACGATGCCGGTGGCCGGAACCGGCGGATAGACCCACACCGTCTCCTTGCCGTATTTCGCCGAGATGCGCTTCATCTCGCTGGCGATGAAGTCGAGCGCCTCGTCCCAACTGATGCGCTTCCACAGGCCCGCGCCGCGCGCGCCGATGCGTTTCATCGGGAACTTGACGCGGTTCGGCGAATAGACGCGCCGGTGATAGGTCTGCCCCTTCATGCAGCCGCGTGGATTGTATTCGTCGTCGGGATAGTCGTAAGGCGGCTCGACGCGCGTCACGACGCCATCCTTGACGACGACGTTCCAGCCGCATGAGCCGGTGCAGTTCGGCATGTTGACCGTGCGGACGATCGTCTCGCCCTCGAACTGGTTGCGCAGGGCGTCTTCCCAGCGGCGCTCGGGCGGCGCCGACAGCGCCGCGAGCGCGGGATGGGTGAGCGTGAACGGCAGGTTGCTTCCGGCAAGCGCCGACAGACTGCCTTTGATGAAGTTGCGCCGGCTCGTGGCCATGTCCGAACTCCCGACCTCGATGCGTGAGCGGCCGCCGCCCGGCTCTCTGCGGACGGCGGCGGCAGGTTCAGTTGGTGGTGGTGAGCGCGTTGACGACGCTGTCGACCGTCTGGATCGTGCCCAGAAGGGTGGGGGCGCCCCAGCGCGTGTGGTACTTGTTCTCCGGCACGCTGGCGAGCGAGATCATCAGATTGTTGAAGGCGCCGAGATCGTTGGTCTCGAAGTAGGTGATGAAGTCGGTGTCGGCGAGGCCGGTCGAGTGGTAGAGCTTGCGCTTGACGTTGACGAGATATTGCAGCGTCGGATGGGTGTGCGTCTCGATCTCCTTCAGGCGCTGCTCGGCCGAAAGATTCCACCAGTCGGCGCTCTTCTTGATCGGCACGACGATGGCGTAGCGCGGGGCGTCGCCCGTGTAGCTCGCCGACGACAGGCCGGCGTTGAGGTCCTTCGACTTGTCCGGCGTGATGTAGTTGAGCGCCTTGGTGACGCCAACGAGGTTCTCGGTGGCTTCGCAGAACACGCCGAAGCGCGTGGCGCGGAAGTCGATCATGAACTTTTGCACGGCGGCCAGATCCGTCCCATGCACGCGCATGAAGAAGTCGTCCTTGGAGGACAGGCCGCGGGCGAGATAGAGGTCGACAATCACCTTGTCCTTGTGCCTGTCGACGACCGCCATCACTTCGGCGGACATGCCTTTGCGCTCGGCCGTCGGCAGACGATAGAGATCAGAGCGGACCCGGTAGGTCGAGAAGTCGCCGAACACGTTCGGCGCCGCCAGGATCTTGACCCGGTCGAGCGCCGCGGGCGCCGCCGGCGCAGGCATGGATGCGGACTGGGCGAATGCGGCCTGACCGATCGCGAGCGCCGCCAGCAGCCCGAACGAAACGGCGGCGACGCGCGGCGAGAGGAGCGGACAGGGCTTGCGCGACTTGACCATGATTGCCTCCACGGCGATCTGCTTGTGCGCCTTTCCCTGGCGGCCACGCCGGGACAGCGCATCGATGACAGCAGATGTTCGTCGGTCCGCGTCCGCGGTTACAATCAATCGAAGAATTTTTTGTACGCAGCATAGTGAATATGATGTATACTAAACGAAACAAAAGAATAGCGCTCCCGTCGACGACAGGAAGCGCTTTGCAAATTCAGACGGTCGCCGAGATCGACGATTTCGACTGCATCATCACGCATCGCGCTCTGCCTGCCTTGATTTGAATCAAGGTTGCACCAACATCGTTGCCTGCGCAGGCGCGGCAAGACGAACTTCGCATTGTCGCACGCAGCTCATGTAACCGGCGCGCGCGACGCGCGAACATCGAGGCGGGAAGAAGCGGCGCGTTGCGTCGTCTTGCGGAGACAGACTTGTCATGACGGCTATAGGCTTTCAGCTTGCCGCCCCGCCGCTTCTGCGTTTCAGTGCGCTACTTCGCTGTGGAAATCTCATGGCCTCGAACGACTCGCGGGCGGCTGTGGCGCGGCGCGGCGTGGATGAGCGGGCGAAGGCCGTGGACATGCGGCTGCGCCACTTGATGTCCGACGCCCAGCGCGGCGACAAGGCTGCCTATGCGGCGCTGCTCAAGGACTGTCCTCACATCATCCGCGCCGTGGCGCGGCGGCATGGCGCGTCGGTCGAAATGCTCGACGACGTCGTGCAAGACGTATTGCTCACCATCCATCGCGCGCGACACACCTACGATCCCGAGCGCCCGTTTCTGGTGTGGCTGAGCATGATCACGCATCGGCGCGTGATCGACACGGTGCGACGCATCGGCCGTCAGGGCGCTCATGAAGTCCGCGAGCCCGCCGCCTACGAGTCGTACAGCGAAGCCGGACAGGAACCGGAGCCGTTCGCCGCCGGGTCC
>JAEULW010000132.1 GCA_016793505.1 Methylobacteriaceae bacterium
CGAGGCCAAGGCGGTCGAGGCGAAGACGGTCGAATCCAGGACCGTTTCCGTCAAGCCGGACGCCGTCAAGCCGGCGAAGGCGGCCGCCGCGACGGCCGGCGAGGCGAAGAGCCCGGCGGCGGCGCGCGCCTCCGACACGGCGGCGCGGCTGATCGCGTTGAGCCGCGCCAACCGCCCGGCGGAGAAGCCGGCCGCTCCGGCGCCCGCAGCGCCGGCGCCCGCCGCTGTCGCCGCTCCGGCGCCAGCGCCCGCGCCCGTCGCCGCTGCGCCTGCGCCTGCGCCGCGTCCCGCCGGGCCGGTTGCGATGGCGCCCAAGCCGGCGCCGAAGCCGCCGGCGCAGAAGCTCGGCTTCAAGCTCAACGAGCACATCGTCTATCCGGCGCATGGCGTCGGCCAGATCGTGCAGATCGAGGAGAAGGAAGTCGCCGGCTTCAAGCTCGAGCTGTTCGTCATCAACTTCGTCAAGGACAAGATGATCCTGCGCGTGCCGACGGCGAAGGCGTCGACCTTCGGCATGCGCAAGCTCGCCGATGCGGCGATCGTCAAGCGCGCGCTCGACACGCTGACGGGCCGGGCGCGGATCAAGCGCACCATGTGGTCGCGCCGCGCGCAGGAGTACGAGGCGAAGATCAATTCGGGCGACCTCGTGTCGATCGCCGAAGTGGTGCGCGATCTCTATCGCTCCGAAGCGCAGCCCGAGCAGTCCTACTCGGAGCGCCAGCTCTACGAGGCGGCGCTCGACCGGATCGCGCGCGAGATCGCGGCGGTGCAGAAGCTGACCGAGACCGAGGCGCTGAAGGTCATCGAGGGCCAGCTGCAGAAGGGCCCGAAGCGCGGCGCCAAGGCCGAGGCCGAGACCGAAGCGACGGCCGAGGGCGAGGCGGAGAGCGAAACCGGCGAGATCGAGACCGGGGTCGACGAGGCGGCCTGACGGCGGCTCCGTCACCGACAGATCAAAGGCCGGGCGGCGTCGCCCGGCCTTTTTTCGTGATCCGCCGCGCGCTCAGCGCATCGCGAACAATTCCTGGTGGAAGCGGCGTGACACGTCGAGGCCGCGGCGCGCGAAATCCTTGCGCAGCGCCGCGCCGAATTTCGTCGGCCCGCAGAACCACAGGCTGGCGCGCGCCCATTCGGGCGCGAGCCTGCGAATGCGCTCGCCGTCGAGCAGGCCGTCGCGCGCGTCGTGCAGGACATGCAGGCGCACGCCGGCTGCGTCCGCGTCCCGCTGCAACAGCGCGATGGCGCGCTCGTCGAGGTCGGCGGTGGTATGGAAGAAATCGACCTTCGGCGTTTCGCCTGCGGCGCGCCGGCGCGCCAGCACCTTCATGCGCGCGATGAACGGCGTGACGCCGATGCCGCCGCCGACCCAGATCTGCCGCGGCGACGGATCATCGAAGGTGAAGCGCCCGTAAGGGCCTTCGACCGTCACCGTCTGGCCGACCTTCGCCTGCTCGGCGAGGCGCGCGGTGTGATCGCCGAGCGCTTTGGCTATGAACAGGAGCGAGGTGTCGCCCTGGCGCCAGTCCGAGGCGATGGTGAAGGGATGCGCGCCCTCGCGCCTGTCGACGGTGACGAAGGCGAACTGGCCTGCCGAATGCCCCGGCCAGCCTTTCGGCACGTCGATCTCGAACTCCAGAGACTTCAGCGCCGGCCAATGGCGCAGGCGCGTGATGCGGCCTTCGACCTTGCGGTCGGCGCCGATGCGGCGGGTCAGCGACAACAGCGCGGCGACCGAACCGGAGAGCATCAGCGCAGCGAGCGTCACGCCGAGCGGGGTCGTCCAATAGCCGGTCTTCATCAGCACGACGGAATGGAAGACGAGCACGAGATAGACGGCGGCGAGCGCCACATGCGTCCTGAAAACGAAGCGATACGGGATGCTCCTGACCAGCGCGAGCGCGATGAGAATCGCGGCGAGGTAGAAGGCCTTTTCGCCGAGGCCCTCGGCGAGGCCGCGCATGTCGGCGAGCGCCTGGACGAGCGCGTTGTCGATCGGCGGCGCCGGCGGGCGCGCGCCGCGCCTCATCAGACCGTAGGAAACGGCCCATTTCGGCCCCTGCGCGGCAAGCCAGTGGGCGATCGCCGCGCCGAGGCCGGCGACGCCGAGCCATTTGTGCAGGCGATACATCTTGTCGAGGCCGCCGAGCGGCGTCTCGAGCGAGGCGGGGCGCATGGCGAGCAACATCGCGACGCTCATCGCGCTGATGGCGAGAACGCCGGTGTACTGCACCAGCGCGTTGCGCAGCGGCATGAACTGCGTCGTTGACAGGATCGTCGCGTCGGCGGCTAGCCAGAGAAGCGTCGGGACGAGGAAGACCCCGAGCAGGGCGGCGCGAATGCGCGTCATCACAGCCTCCTGTGTGCGACATCCGTTTCGCGCCGAGCGAGGGTCGTTGCAAGTTAAGCTTCGTTCATGCCGCGGACATCCCGGCGAAACGAAAAAGGCCGGGCGTTGGCCCGGCCTTCGTCCGCCCTGCGGCGATTCACCGCGCCCGTTCGAGAATGCTCACATAATTGGCGACCGCCGCGCCGCCCATGTTGAAGACGCCGGCGAGCTTCGCGCCGGCGACCTGCATGTCGCCGGCCTCGCCGGCGAGCTGCATGGCGCAGAGCGCGTGCATCGACACGCCGGTCGCGCCGATCGGATGGCCCTTGGCCTTGAGCCCGCCGGAGACGTTGACCGGCAGCCTGCCGTCCTTGTGCGTCCAGCCGTTCTTCACCGCGTCGGCGCCGCGGCCCTTCGGGGCAAGGCCCATCGCTTCGTATTCGAGCAGCTCGGCGACGGTGAAGCAGTCATGCGTCTCGACGAAGGAAAGATCGTCGAGAGCCACGCCAGCGGAACGCAAAGCACGCGACCAGGCCTGCGCACACCCCTCGAACTCGAGAATGTCGCGCTTCGACATCGGCAGGAAATCCTGCGCGTGCTGGGCGGCGCGGAAACGGATGGCTCTGCGCGCCGATTTCGCCGACTCGTCGTCCATCAGCACCAGCGCGGCGGCGCCGTCGGAGACGAGCGAGCAGTCGGTGCGCTTCAGGGGCCCGGCGACGAACGGGTTCTTCTCCGATTCGGCGCGGCAGAACGCGTAGCCGACGTCCTTGC
>JAEULW010000069.1 GCA_016793505.1 Methylobacteriaceae bacterium
GCGGACGCGTCGTAGAGCCGCCACAGCGCGTCCTGGAAGGCGCGGGCGCGGGCGAGATCGCGCCGCGGCGCAGACGCCGCATCGGGCCCGCCCGCCCTGTCGCTGAAGCCGAGATCGCGCGCGGCGGCGAGTCCGGCCAGACGCCCCGCCGCCAGCGCGACGCGGGCGCCGCCGAAGCGCGCGCCGTCGCCGGCGGCGAAGACATGCGGCAGCGACGAGCGGCCCTCCGCGTCGGTCGCCACCGTGAGATGGCGCCATCGCCGGTCATAGCGCAGGTCGCAACCCATCGACGCGGCGAGTTCGATCGACGGCGCGAAGCCGTAGCCGAGACACAGCGCATCGCAGGCGAAGACGCGCGCGGCGGCGTGGTCGGCGGCGCCGTCGGCGTCGAGCGGCGCGACGACGGCGCGCTCGAGCCGGCCCTCGCCCTCGGCCCGCAGGATGACCGCGCGATGCAGCAGCGGCGCGCCGGCGCGCCGCAGGCGCCGGCGATAATCGAGGCCGTCGATGACGAGGCGCGGCGCGGCGAGCGCCATGCGCGCCAGCAGCGGCGCCGCCGCGAGGCCCGGCGCGGCCGAGCCCTCGACCACCGCGACGACTTGCGCGCCCGCGGCCGCAAGCTCCGCGGCGAGTTGCAGATTGAGCGGCCCGACGCCGGCGATCACCAGGCGCCGGCCGGGGACCACGCCATAGGCGCGCAGAAAGGTCTGCGCCGCGCCCGTCGTCATCACGCCGGGCAAAGTCCAGCCCGGGAAGGGCGGACAGGTCTCGGCCGCCCCGGTCGCGAGGACGATGCGGCGGGCGGCGATGCGGCAGGCGCCGGACGGCGTCCCGACGAGCAGATCGCCGTCCTGCGCCGCCCATGCGGTCGCCTCGCGCAGGAAGCGGACGCCGGCCGCCTCCGCCCGCCGGCGCAGCGCGCGCCCTTCGCGAAATTGGCGATCGAGTTCGGCCTCGACGATCGGCAAGGCTTCGGCCGGCTGCTTGTGATACTGCCCGCCCGGCTGCTTGCGTTCGTCGACGACCAGCGCATCGGCGCCGCACTCTGCGGCGGCGAGGGCTGCGGACAGGCCAGCCGGGCCGGCGCCTACGACGACGACGTCCGCCGCCAGACGCGTCGCCGGCGGCGGCGGGCCGGGCGTCGCCGGCGCCGGCAGATCGGGCCTGTGGCGGGTGACGCCCATGCCGTCGGCGACCGCCGTCATGCAGGCGCGCGCCGTGCGGCCGTCGACGGCGACGAGACAGTCGTGACAGACGCCCATGCCGCAGAACGGGCCGCGCAGGTCGCCCGTGCGCGTCCCGCGCAGCGCGACTTCGCCCGCCGCGACGAGCGCCGCGGCGATCGTTTCGCCGGGAGCCGCCTCGATCGATCGCCCCTCGAAGCTGAAGCGCAGCGTGGTCCTGCGTGCGACGAAGCCCGGCGGCGAGACCCGCGCCATCAGCGCACGTAACTGGCGCCGTTGACGTCGAGCGTCGCGCCGGTGAGATGGCGCGCCCTGCCGGTGACGAGGAAGGCGACGAGCTCGCCGATGTCGGCGGGCGGCACCCATTCGCCCATGGCGAGCGTCGCCGTGACCTTGTCCTCGCCGCCCTGCAGCGCGGCGAAATCCTCCGACATGCGGGTGCGCACGACGCCGGGGGCGACGACATAGCTCAGGATGTTGTCGCGCGCATAGCCGCGGGCGATGGTCTGCGCGGCGGCCTTCACCGCCGCCTTCGTCGCGGCGTAGGCGATCATCGCCGGATTGGTGACGCCGCGCTGCGCCGCCCAGCTCGAGATGGTGACGAGCACGCCGCCGCCCTGCGCGCGGTAGTGCCGCACCGCATGGCGCATCAGGCGGGCGGGCGAGAGCACGTTGACGCGCCACTGCCGGTCCCACGCCTCGTCCCAGGCCGCATCCTCGTCCTCGACGCCGCCCTCCCAGAGCATGATCGCGGCGTTGAGCACGACGGCGTCGATGCGCCCGCCGGCGACCGCCGCGCGCCAGAGTCCGTCCATCGCGCCGGGCTCGATCTGGTCGGCGGCCAGGAAGGTCTTGCGTTCGGGCGGCGCATCGGCGAGCGCCGCCTCGGCGCCGGCGCGGTCCGCGCCATAGTGAGCGATCACATGCGCGCCCTCGCGCGCCACGGCGCGCGCGATCGCCGCGCCGATGCCCTTCGAGGCGCCCGTGACGAGCACGCGCCTGCCAGTCAGCGAACCCACGATGCGACCCTCCCGACTGCGGCCGCAGCCTAGCGACGCGAAGGCGCAAATCCAATGCCGAATTGTGCGCCTCGCGAACGATTCCCGTGATTGCGAACGTCTTGCATTGGGGCGGCCAGCTTGTAATCTCGGCTGAAGCGCGCCAGCCGGCCGCGGCGAGGGGAGTTGCGCAATCGACATGCGGTCGGCGGTTCGCACAGCGCTCGGCATGCTGGATCGGCTGAATGCGGCCGTCTACTACCTGCTCGGCGCGCTGCTGGCGGTGATCGTGATCGTCGTGCTGCTGCAGGTTCTGGTGCGCTTCGTGCTCACCAGCCTCGGCGTCAACGTCGCCGCGCCATGGACCGAGGAGATGGCGCGCTATGTGCTCGTCTGGCTCATCTTCCTCGGCGCCGCCGTCGGCTGCCGGAAGATGCAGCTGATCTCGCTGGAATTCGTCGTCAGGGGCGCGCCGGCGCTGCTCGGCAAGCTGGCGCGGATCGCGGCGCTGGCGCTGTGCCTCGTGCTGTTCCTGCTGATGCTGCGCTACGGGGTCGAGTTCGTGAACGTCATCGGCCGCAGCGAACTGAGCCCGGTGATGCAGATCCCGAAAACCTGGGTCTATTGGGCGATGCCGGTCGGCGCGTCGCTGATGATCGTCAACACGCTCGCCTTCGTGGCCGACGCGGCTGTCGAGGGTCGCGACATCCGCGAGCACGGCGCGCTGTCGGAAGAGGCCTGACGCGATGACAGGCCTGATCGTCTATCTCCTGATCCTGTTCGCCGCGAGCGTGCCGATCGCCTTCGCCCTCGGCCTTGCGGCGCTGCCGTTCTTCCTCGAGCGCAAGCTGCCGCTGATCGCCATCCCGCAGGTGATCTTCGATTCGATGGACAGTTTCGTGCTGCTGGCGGTGCCGCTCTATGTGCTGGCCGGGCGGCTGATGATGAATGGCGGCGTGGCGCGACGTCTGGTCGACTTCGCCGTCGCGCTGGTCGGCTTCCTGCGCGGCGGGCTGGCGGCGGCGACGGTGCTGACCTCGATGCTGTTCGCCACCATCTCCGGCTCGTCGGCGGCCACCGCCGCGGCGATCGGCTCGACGCTGATTCCCGAGATGGAGCGCAAGAAATATCCCCGCCCCTTCGCCGCCGCGGTCGTCGCCTCCTCCGGCGAGCTCGGCGTCATCATCCCGCCTTCTGTGCCGATGGTGATCTATGCGGTGATCACCGGCGTCTCGATCACCGACCTGTTCATCGGCGGCGTTCTGCCCGGCCTGCTGATCGGCCTGTCGCTGATCGGGGCGATCGTCGTCGTCTCGACGCTGCGCGATTATGGCGAGCGCACGCCGTTCGCGGCCGGCCCGTGGCTCAACGGCGTCGCCCTCGCCGCGCGCCGCGCGGTCTGGTCGCTGCTGCTGCCCTTCATCATCCTCGGCGGCATCTACGGCGGCGTGTTCACGCCGACCGAAGCGGCGGTCGTCGCCGTCGCCTATGCGCTCGTCCTCGGCTGCCTCGTCTATCGCGAGATCCCGCTGCGCGACCTGCCGCGCATCTTCGCCGAGTCGGCGCTGACCTCCTCGGTCGTGATGATCATCGTCGGCTTCGCCTTCGTCTTCGCCTATGCGCTCGCCCTGATGCAGGCGCCGCAGCAGATCGCCGGCGCGATCCGCAGCGTCTCGTCCGATCCCGTGGCGTTCCTGCTGATCGTCAACCTGTTCCTGTTCGTCGTCGGCATGTTCATGGAGACCTTCGCCGCGATCATCATTCTGGCGCCGGTGCTCGCGCCGGTGGCGCAGCAGCTCGGCGTCGATCCGGTGCATTTCGGCCTGATCATGATCGTCAATCTGGCGATCGGCATGGTGACGCCGCCGGTCGGCGTCAATCTGTTCGTCGCCTGCGGCATCGCCAGAATCAGCATGGAGCAGATCATGCGCCCGCTGCTGGTGTTCCTGGCGGTGCTCGTGGCCGACATGCTGATCATCACCTATGCGCCATGGCTCAGCCTGGCGCTGATCCGCTGATTGGGAAGGGAGGAACGTCGATGAAAAACTGGAAAGGACTGCTCGGAGCGGCCGCTCTGGGCCTTGCCGCGATGATCGGCGGCGCGATGGCGCAGGCCCCGGTCGAGATCACCATCGGCCACGTGCTGAGCGAGAAGAGCTTCTACCACGCCGCCGGAACGAAATTCAAAGAGCTGATGGAGCAGCGCTCCAACGGCCGCGTGAAGGTCAATGTGCAATGCTGCGGCGCGCTCGGCAACGAGGGCCGCATCATCCAGTCGGTGCGCACCGGCGTGATCGACGCGGGCTTCTTCGGCCTCGGCTCGCTGGAGTCGACGATTCCCGAATATCGCGTGCTGTCGCTGCCGCATCTGTTCGACAACCGCGCCCAGGCCGAACGCATCCTGCGCGGCGCCATGGGCGACCGTCTGCTCAAGCTGGTCGAGCCGCATGGCATGGTCGGGCTCGCCTTCGGCGGCATCTTCGAGCGCCACATCGCCACGCGCGACAAGGCGATCAATACGCCGGCCGATCTGAAGGGTCTGAAGATCCGCGTGCTGCAGACGCCGGGCTGGGTGCAGGCCTACACCGCCGTCGGCGCGCAGCCGACGCCGATGGCCTATGGCGAAGTCTTCCTGGCGCTGCAGAACGGCGTCGTCGACGCGCTCGAAGTGTCGTCCGACGCGATGCTGGCCGACCGTTTCCTCGAGGTCTCCAAGCATTACGCGCTGACGCGCTTCCACCAGTCGACGACGCTGTTCGCCTATTCGCAGGCGAAGTTCAACGCGCTGCCGTCCGACGTGCAGGCGCTGGTCCGCGCGGTGACGCCGGAGGCGGTCGCCGCCGGGCTGAAGTTCCACAATGATCTCGGCGAGGAAGGTCTGAAGGCGGTGCGCGCCAAGGGCATCGCCGTCACCGAGCCGGACGTCGCGGCCTTCCGCGCCGCCTCGCGCCCGTCCTGGGACGTCATTCTCAAGGACGCCGGGCCGAACGGCAAGGCGCTGGCCGACGAGATCGAGGCGGCGCGGCGCGCGGCGAACTGAGATCGGGACGCCGCCGTCGCGAGACGGCGGCGTCCATGCGCATCTAGCCGAGGGCGCGCAGCACGGCGTCGGTCTTCGTCACCAGCGCGACGTTCTGCAGCGCGTAGTCGATCGAGGCGCGGTGCCAGTCGGCGTTCATCGTCGAGCAGCCGTCCTCGGGAATCACCATCACATAGCCCTTGTCGGCGCCGGTGCGGGCGGTGTGCTCGACCGACATGTTGGTCCACGCCCCGGTCTCGATCAGGATGTCGCGGCCCTCGGCCTTGAGGATGGTCTCGAGCTGCGTGCCTTCCCACGCCGACATGCGGTTCTTCTCGACGACATGATCGCCGGGCCTCGGCTCGAGCTCCGGCACGGGCGCCGCGCCCCATGTGCCGCGCACCAGCGCATTGTTTTCGAGCACGCCCTCGAACAGCGGCGCGTTCAGCGTCAGGCCGCGCGCGCCTTGCGGCACGATGAAATGCACATGGATCACCGGAATGCCGAGCTGCCGGCAACGCTCGGCGAGGCGCGCGGCGTTGGCGATGGCGTTCTGCGCGCGGCAATGGGCGGGCGAGCCCGAAGCGGCGAAGGCGCCGCCCTCCATCACCACGTCGTTCTGCATGTCCTGGATGATCAGCGCGCAGCGCCGCGCCTCGAGCCGCAGCTCCTCGCCGCCGGAGGCCGCGACGCCCGCGGCCGCCGTCGCGTCGCCGCGCGCGTTCATGAACGGCTCGTTGCGCGGGCCGATGCGCGTCGTGACCGCATAGACCGAGGTGGTGGCGCAGACATAGAGCGTGCGCCAGTCCGCCCCGCCCCAGTGCAGATTGGCCGGCGGCTCGGGAATGGCGACCTTGCCGATCAGCCGCCCGGAGCGGTCGAACACCCAGACCCCGCCCGGCCCGGTGCACCAGACATTGCCCTCCTGATCGCATTTCATGCCGTCAGGCAGGCCGGGGATCAGGCTGTCGCGAATGCCGGCGGCGAAGATGCGGCCGTTGCGCAAGGCGCCGTCCGCCGCGACGTCGAAGACGCGGATATTGGCCTGCTCGGTGTCGTTGACATAGAGCAGCGCCTCGTCGGGGCTGAAGGTCAGCCCGTTCGGCTGCGAGAACAGATAGCGGTCGACGAGCAGCTGCGGCTCGCCGCCGCCGGGCGCAATGCGATAGACGCCCTGAAAGCCGAGCACGCGCGGCCGCTCGACGCCGTAATGCGGCATGCGCCCGTACCAGGGATCGCTGAAATAGATCGCGCCGCCCGAATGCACGCACAGATCGTTCGGCGAATTGAGCTCGCGCCCCTGAAAATGGCTGGCCAGCACCTCGCGCCGCCCGTCGGGGCGAAAGCGCGCGACCGACGACGTCGCATGCTCGCAGACCAGCAGATTGAGCGCAGCGTCGTAGGTCAGGCCGTTGCCCTTGTTCGAGGGCCGCGCCGCCACCGTGACATTGCCGCCGCGATCGAGCCGGCGGCGCGTGTCCGCCGGCATGTCGGAGAAGGTCAGGTGCTGCTCGTGAGGATGCCAGATCGGCCCCTCGGTGAAGGTGCAGCCGCTCGCGACCTGGCGGACCGGCGCGTGTTCGTCGATGAGCCGCCGGAAGGCGGGGTCGAGGGCCTGGTGCGCCATGGCTCAGGCCGGGAACCAGTCGCGCCGCTGCACGGTCTGCGAGATCGGCCCCGGCACCTGCATGTCGAGCCGCCCGACGACCTGACCGCGTTCGATCTTCGCCGGCTTGTCGTGCACCGGCAGCAGATATTTCGACGAGTTGAGCAGCTTCTTGATCGCCGCCTTTTCCGAGCGCTTGGAGCCGGCGTGATTGCCGGTGACCTGCGGCTCGTGGAAATTGACCTGATAGAGCGGCTCGACGATCTGGTCGTTGAAATCATAGATCACGTCGCCGCAGATCGTGGCGCGCCCCTCCGCCGTCTCGACATGCACGTTCATCGAGCCTTCGGTGTGGGCGTTGGCCGCCTCGAGCGTCACGCCAGGCATGATCTCGACCGGCCCTGACAGTTCGAGATCCTCGAAGCGCAGCGCATGGCGCGTATGCAGCCGCTCGACGAGGTGCTGGATGTCGGGCTTGGGATATTGCGGATGCATGAGGCCCGAGACCGAACACTCCATCTCGCGCCGGTTGATCACCACCGTGGTGTTCATCGGGAAATGATCGTCCTTGCCCGCATGGTCGATGTGCAGATGCGTGTGCAGCACATAGCGCACGTCGCCGACCTTGACGCCGTGGCGGGCGAGCTGGGCCTCGATCATGTTCTCGTGGAACTGCAGGCCGCGCATGCCGAGCGTCTCCATGATCGCGTTGTCGCGATAGCCGGTGTCGACGACGATCGGATAGCGCCCGCCGAGGATCAGGAAGCCGTAGACCGGCACGCGCCGCGTCCGCCCGCAATCGCGCGCGAGCACCAGAAAGCTCGATTCCAGTTCGATGTCGCCGTAATCGAGCAGCTTGATTTCAAGCGCCATGACGCACTCCCTTCAGATCCGGTAGATTCGGCTGGCCGTTGCATGAAAGATCGCCGCCCGCGCCGCCGCGCCGAGATCGTCCGTCGCCGCGCGATGGGCGGCGACGAGCGCGGCGTAGTCGGTCCACAATTTCTCGATCGGGAAATTCGACCCGAACAGGCAGCGCTCCGCGCCCAAAATCGCGACGGTCTCGCGCACGAGCCAGCGCACATGCGCCGGCTCGTTGCGATGGATGAAGGTGCCGAAGCCCGACAGCTTGGCGAAGGCGTTCGGCAGACGCGCATAGGCGGTCATCGCCGCGCGCCAGGCGGCGCGCCCGTCATGCGAGAGATCCTCCAGCATGCCGGCGTGCTGCAGCACGAAGGGCACGCCCGGACAGGCGGAAAGCAGATCGAGCGCGGCCGGCAACTGCGCGGCGAAAAGCTGCAGATCGAAGGCCCAGCCATAATCGGCGAGGCGCGCGACGTTGCGCCGGACATTGTCGTCGCGGCACAGATCGGCGCGCTGCGCGAAGCGATATTGCGGGTTCTCGTGCCAGTGGAACTGCTGACGAATCCCGCGCACCAGCGGCAGCCGCGCCAGCCGGTCGAGTTCGGGCCGCGCGTCCGCGACCGTCATGTCGCAGAACGCGACGATGGCGTGCGGCCAGCCGGTTTCGGCCGCCGTCGCACTGACCCATTCGGCCTCGGCGAAGCCGGCCGAGGCGGGCCAGTTCGCCTGCACATAGACCGCCTTGTCGACGCCCTGCCCGGCGATGTCGGCGCGATATTCGGCGATCGGATAGTCGCGCCGGATCGGCTCGTAGGGCCCGAAGATGCGCGGCTGCATCGGCCCCGACAGCCAGGGCAGATCGGCCTGTCGCCAGATGTGGAAATGCGCGTCGATCATCGCCGCCCCCCGCGGCCGAAGGCGAGAATCCCGCCGGCGATCTTCTCCGGGCTGGAGCCGTCGGCGAGCCGGTCGAGCAGCGGCAGGATGGCGCTCAGCGCGCCGGTCTGAGGCCGATAGGCCGGATCGGCGGCGAGCGGCGACAGCCAGAGCAGCGACCAGGCGAGCGCGCCGAGCCGCGTCATGCTGGCGATCAGCGCCTGCGGCCCGCCGCGCTCGAGCCCGTCCGAGACGATGACGACGAGCGCGCCGCGCGCAAAACTGGCGAAGCGCGGAATCGCCAGAAAGGCGGCGAGCGCCTCGCCGAGCCGCGTGCCGCCGTCCCAGTCCGCGACGAGGCCGGCGGCGCGGCGCAGCGCCTCCTCCGGCATGCGATGGCGCAGCGCCGCGGTGACGCGCGTCAGCCGCGTGCCGAGCGTGAAGACCTCGACGCGTTCGCCGCCCTGCGTCAGCGCATGGGCGAGCGCGAGCGC
>JAEULW010000258.1 GCA_016793505.1 Methylobacteriaceae bacterium
GGCGCTGCGCCGCGCCTGTGCGGCGCGCGGCTGGCGCTCGGCTTCCTCGCCGAGCCGCAGGCGCTGGCGCAGAGCCAGCCCGCCGCCGCCGCCGCCGCGCCGCGCGCCGCGCAGGCCGCCAGTCAGGCGACCAAACAGGTCCGGCTCGTCGCCGTCGGCAACGCGCAGACGATGCACACCGACCAGTCCTTCGTCGATCTCGTCGTCGGCGATCCCGACATCGCCGATGTCGTGCCGCTGACCAACCGGTCCTTCTCCGTGCAGGGCAAGAAGACCGGCGTGACGACGCTCTCGGCCTATGACGCCAACCGCAATCTCGTCAGCGTCATGGATGTCGAGGTCGGCGCCAACACCAGCCGCCTCGCCGCCGAGCTGCGCCGCCGCGTGCCCGGCGCGCGCATCGAGGTCGCCTCGATCAACGGCCGCGTCATGCTGAGCGGCACGGCGCCGGATGCGGTGGCGCTCGAACGCGCCATGCTGATCGCCCGCCAGTTCAGCCCCGACGCGGTCAACGCCCTGTCGGTCTCCTCGCCGCAACAGGTGATGCTCGAGGTGCGGTTCGTCGAGACCTCGCGCAACGCCGGCCGCGAACTCGGCGTCAAGTGGGATGTCGTCGGCAAGCGCGTCACCAGCCAGACCGGCCTCGCCGGCCTCGGCAACAACACGCCCTTCGGCGTGCTGATCGGCAAGCTGCTGCAGGGCGGCACCGACGCCGACGTGATGATCCAGGCGCTCGAGGATCGCGGCCTCGCCCGCCGCCTCGCCGAGCCGAACCTCATCGCCATGTCGGGCCAGACCGCGAGCTTCCTCGCCGGCGGCGAATTCCCCTTTCCCGTGCAGGGCGAGCAGGGCCGCATCACCGTCGAGTTCAAGAAGTTCGGCGTTGGACTCAACTTCACGCCGGTCGTCCTCGCCGACCGGCTGATCAGCCTGAAGATCGAGCCGGAAGTCAGCCAGATCGACACGACGAACATGCTCAACGCCGGCGGCGTGGCGATCCCCAGCCTCATCGTGCGCCGCGCCTCGACGCTGATCGAGCTGCGCGACGGACAGAGCTTCGCCATCGCCGGCCTCTTGCAGTCGGTCAATGTCGAGAGCCAGAAGCAGCTGCCCTGGATCGGCGACGTGCCGGTGCTCGGCGCCCTGTTCCGGTCCACCGCCTTCGAGAAGAAGGAGACCGAGCTCGCCATCATCGTCACGCCGCGCCTCGTCAAGCCGGCCGGCCCCGGCCAGAAGCTGCGCACGCCGCACGACAACGCGCTGCCCGCCAACGATCCGCAGCTCTTCCTGCTCGGCAAGCAGGAAGTGCGGCCGGAGGAAGTGCGCGCCCAGGCGCTCGAGACGACGCGCGCCGCCCGCGGCCACATGCTCGACATGACAGGAGGCGCCGGTGCGCGTTGAAACGATCGCCATGCGCCTCGCCGCGCTGTCGCTGTGCCTTCTGGCCGCCGGCTGCACCGAGCATCTGGCCAACCGCGACACCGTCGCCGCCCATGCCGGCGAGGCCGTCGCCTACAACAAGGCCGTCCACATCATCGATCCCTGGCCGTCCTATGGCGCCTCGATCAGCCGCTCGCATGGCGGTCGCATCGAGGAGACGATGACGCGCTACCGCTCGGGCGCCGCCCCGTCCAACGCCAGGGCAGGCGGCGCTCCGGCCTCGACGCAGACCATCCCGATCATCCCCGGCATCACGCCGGCGCCGGCCGCGCAATGATTGCGCCGCGCCTCATCAGCAGGCCAACGCTTTGAAAACGGTTGTTCTCATATCGACGGATGTCGCCTTCTGCGACGCGATGCGCGGCACCTTCGCCGCCGCCCGCCAGGCGCAGCTCGTCGTCGTCAACCGCCCGGTGACCGACGGCGGCGACATCGAGGCGCTGGCTGACTGCGCGCTGCTGATCGTCGACATCGTTCCCAAACGCCAGGATCATCTTCTCGCCCTGCAGCCGATCACCGCCCGCCTCGGCGGCCGCGCTCCTGTGATCGTCCTCACCGACGCCTTCGACGCCGCCGTCGGCCGCTGGCTGGTGCAGCTCAAGGTCGCCGATTTTCTCTGCAAGCCGATCAAGCCCGACGAATTGCTGCGCGCTGCGGTGACGCTGCTCTCGGCGCGTCAGGATACGGCGCGCGGCGAAGCGCAGATCACCACCATTCTCGGCGCCGCCGGCGGCGTCGGCGCGACGACGATCGCCGTCGAGACGGCGATGCAACTGACGCGCCGCGGCGGCGACAGCGAGCCGACCTGCCTCGTCGATCTCGACTTCTCCTCCGACGCCTGCGCCGAGTTCCTCGATCTCGAGCCGCGGCTCGATCTGGCCGCCATCGGCCTTCGCGGCGAGCGGCTCGATCTGCAATTGCTGGAAGCCTTCAGCGCGCGCCACACGTCCGGCCTCGCGCTCGTCGCCTGTCCGGCGCGCGCGGCGGAAGTGCTGGACGTCGACGCCGAGTCGATCGCCCGCCTGCTCGACGTCATCGCCATGCGCTACGACCAGGTGGTGATCGATCTGCCGCGCGTCTGGCAGCCATGGACCGACGCCGTGCTCGCCGGCTCGGACCGCATCTTCATCGTCGCCGACATGACGGTGCCGGGCCTGCGCTGCGCGCGCCGCATCCTCGATCGCATCGCCGGTCGCCTCGCCGGCCGCATCGAGCCGAAGGTGATCGTCAATCGGTTCACCAAGCTGTCGGCCTTCTCCAACGGTCTGCGCGTCGGCGACGTCGAGAAGGCGCTGGGGCCCGCCTACGCCGGCTATGTCACCTCGAACTACGGCCTGGTGCGCGAGGCGATCGACCGCGGCATGCCGCTCGAGGAGCTGCGCCCCGGCAATATCGTGTCGAGCGATCTCGGCCAAATTCTCTTCCCGCAGGCGCCGGATGCGACTCTCGCCTCCCGCGTCGTGCAGTTCCTCTCCCGCTTCTGAGGCGCGCATGGGTCGCTTCACGCTGCAACGCCATCTGTCCGCCGGCGCGACGCCCGCAGCGCCGGCGCCGGCCGCACCCGCGCCCGCGGCTGCGCCGATCGTCCCGGCGAAGCCCGCGCCGGCGCCCGAACCGGCGCCGCCGCCGCAGAATCCGCGTCTGCTCGACGCCAAGGTGCGGCTGCACCATCAGCTGCTCGAGGATCTGAATCTCTCCGCCATGCATCGCATGAAGGTGGAGGAGACGCGCCCCCAGATTCACGACATGGTGGCGCAATACATCGCCAAGGAGCGCATCGCCCTCACCGCGCAGGAACTGACCGATTTCGTCTCCGAGATCATGGACGAGATCGCCGGCCTCGGCCCGATCGAGCCGCTGCTGAAAGACCCCTCGATCAGCGACATCCTGATCAACGGCCATGAATGCGTCTTCGTCGAGCGGCGCGGCGTGCTCGAGCCGGCGCCGGTGCGTTTCCGTGACGAGGCGCATCTGTTGCGCATCGTCAATCGCATCGTTTCGGGCGTCGGCCGCCGCGTCGACGAGTCGCAGCCCATGTGCGACGCGCGCCTGCCGGACGGTTCTCGCGTCAACGTCGCCATCCGCCCGATCGCCATCGACGGTCCGCTCGTCTCGATCCGCAAGTTCTCGAAAAAGCCCCTGTCGCTCGATCGTCTCATGGAGGTCGGCGCGCTGACGCGGCCGATGGCCGACGTGCTGGCCGCCGCCGTCGCCTGTCGCGTGACGTTGATCGTCTCGGGCGGAACGGGCTCGGGCAAGACGACGATGCTCAACGCCCTCTCCGCCTTCATCTCCGACAAGGAGCGCCTGATCACCATCGAGGACGCCGCCGAGCTGCAGCTCCAGCAGCGGCACGTCGCGCGCATGGAGACGCGCCCGCCCAACATCGAGGGCAAGGGCGAAATCCGCCAGCGCGAACTCGTCAAGAACGCGCTGCGCATGCGCCCCGAACGCATCATCCTCGGCGAGTGCCGCGGCGAGGAAGCCTTCGACATGCTGCAGGCGATGAACACCGGCCATGAAGGGTCGATGGCGACGATCCACGCCAACTCGCCGCGCGAGGCGGTCTCGCGTCTCGAGCAGATGATCGGCATGGCCGGCCTGCCGATGTCGCAGCAGTCGATCCGCTCGCAGATCGCCGCGGCGATTCGCGTCGTCGTCCAGCTCCAGCGTCTCTCCGACGGCTCGCGCCGCGTCACCTCGATCGCCGAGATCACCGGCATGGAGGGCGACGTCGTGCAGATGCAGGAGATCTATCGTTTCGTTCGCCAGAAGACGGACGAGGACGGCAAGATCCACGGCGTCTACAGCGCCACCGGCGCACGTCCGCGATTCCTGCAGGACCTGATCGCCAAGGGCGTCGTCCTGCCGACCTCGCATTTCGATCCGTCGATCCCGATGTGAGCGGCGGCGATGGATCTGCTGGACACATCCTGGGTCTTCTACGCCGCGGTGATCGGCGTCGCGCTGATCGGCGCCGACGCCTTCTATCTGACGATCCATCACTCCACTGATCATCGCCGCCGCATCAATCGCCGTCTCGCCCGGCTCGATGGCGTGACCGGGCGCGAGCAGGCCTCGATCCAGCTCAAGCGCGAGCGCGGCCTCGATGCGTCCGGCGTCCATGTCATGAGTCTGGCCTGGCTCAACACGCTCGTCGTGCAATCCGGCCTCACCTGGGGCGTGCGCAAGATCATGATGGCGGCCGCCCTCGGCGCCGCCTGCTGCGCCGTTGTCGCGCTGCCCTACCATCGCCTCGTCGAGGCGCCTCTCGCCGCCCTGTTCGGCGGCGTCGTCGCGCCGATTCTGGCTCTCATGTTCCTGCGCCGCCGCCGGCGCAAGAAGTTCACGGATCAGCTGGCCGAGGCGATCGACATGATCGTGCGCAGCCTGCGCGCCGGCCATCCGGTGCCCTCCGCCATCCGCATGGTGGCGCGCTCCATGCCCGATCCGCTGGGCTCCGAATTCGGCCTGCTCGAGGACGAGGTCACCTTCGGTCTCGATCTCGAAACCGCGATGCGCAATCTCTATGCGCGCGTCGGCCAGGACGATCTGCCGCTGTTCGTCACCTCGGTCGCCATCCAGACGCAGGCCGGCGGCAATCTGACGGAAATTCTCGAAAATCTGAGCGGCGTCATTCGTCAGCGAGTCAAGATGCGGCGCAAGATTCGCGCCCTTTCAGCCGAGGGCCGCTTCTCCGCCATCGTCCTCACAGCGATCCCTGTGATCGTGTTTCTCGGCATCAACTGGTTGTCGCCGTCCTATTTCGGCAAGCACTGGCACGATCCCTGGATGATGCGGGGTCTGGCCGGCTGCGCCATCTGGGCGGTGATCGGCAATCTGGTGATGCTCAAGATGATCAACTTCAAGAACTGACGATGCTCGACCAGATTGGATCATCCGTCGTCGACGTGCTGCAGGCCGGCTGGTCCGCCTGGCTGTGGGTCGCCTTGCCGGTCGCGCTCGCGCTCGTCGCGCTGATCCTGTCCGACAAGCGGCGCCATCGCGGGGAGTTGCGTCGCCGGGCGATCTCCGACGAGGAGCGGCGCGCCGCGCGCAGCGAGGACTCCCAGCCCGCCGCCCGGCGCCGGCTCGACGGGCTCGTCAGCTCGCTCGACGACAATCTCGGGGAACGTGACGAGAATGCGGTGAAGGTGCTGCGCGCCAAGCTGCAGCGCGCCGGCATCTTCGATCGCCGCGCCATCTCCTGGTTCTTCGCCGTCCGCCTCGTCATCGCGTTGCTCGCCGGCGCGCTGTCCTTCGTCGTCGCGCAGATGGTGCAGCCGAACATCAGCGCCTTCGTCATGACCGAGCTCGTGGTCGGCGCGCTCGGCCTCGGCTACTTTGCGCCGGTCATCGGCCTCGACCGATTGATCGCCCGCCGTCAGTCCGAATATCGGCAGGGCTTTCCGGACGTCATGGACCTGATGATCGTCTGCGTGCAGGCGGGCCTCAGCATGGAGGCGGGGCTGGCGCGCATCGCCGCCGAGATCAGGCTCGGCTATCCGCGCCTCGCTGAAAACCTGCACATGGCGACGCTGGAGATTCGCGGCGGCAAGCCGCTGTCGAAGGCGATCGAATCGATGGCGCATCGCCTCGGCATCGAGGAGGCGCTGTCTTTCGCCACCCTGTTGCAGCAGTCCGAGGAAATCGGCGCCTCGCTGTCCCAATCCCTGCGCGCTTACAGCGAAGACATGCGCAACAAGCGCATGATGAAGGCCGAGGAGAAGGCTCACTCGCTGCCCGGCAAGCTGGTCATTCCGCTGACGCTCTTCATCTTCCCGACACTCCTCGTCGTCATCGCGCTGCCTGGCGCGATCGGCGTCGCCAACAGCTCCTTCTAGCAGGGAACGCACCCATGAAGCCGAGGATGGTTCTTGTCGTCGCCGCGCTCGCCGCCGGGCTTGGCGCCTGCGCTGCGCCCGGCGAGGGGCCGGCGCCCATACTTGCCGTCGCCGCCGCGCCGCATCCGCTGGGCAACACGCCGCCGGCGATCGACGAACTTGCGCAGGCCAAGCAGTTCTTCAGGGCGCGCGACTTCGGGCTTGCCGAAAAGCACTATCGCAGCGTCATCGAGGGCGCGCCCGACAATGCCGAGGCCTGGCTCGGCCTTGCCGCAGTCTATGACGAGATGCGCCGCTTCGATCTGGCCGACCGCGCCTATCGCCAGGCCGCGCGCAGCGGCGGGACGAGCGTCGCGCTGCTCAACAATCGCGGCTACTCCAACATCCTGCGCGGCCGCTATCGCGAGGCGCGGCGCGATCTCCTCGCCGCGCGGGCGCGCGATCCGCAAAATCCCTTCGTCGCCGAGAATCTGCGGCTGATCGACAGCCGCGGCCGCAACGCCGGGCTGTAGCGCGCTGCAGCCGCGCGAGCTTCAGCGCGCGAGGCGAACCGGCGAAGCCACCGTGGCCCGCACCATCTGGGCGAGCGTCTGGTAGGCGGCGATCAACTCGGCGCCGGTCTGCGCGGCAATGGCCTTCGTCGGGTCTGAGGCGCAATTGTGGAACAGTTCGACCGCGTCCGGCAGGTTCGGATCGACCTGGAAGCCGATCGTATAGACCGTCACGCCCGCGGCCTTCATGTTGGCGCAGAGCGCGCGCGCTTGCGCATTCATGTCGCCGTTCGCCGACTGGTAGTAGACGTTGTAGTCGAAGTCCGACATCAGGATCGCGACCTTTTCCGTCCGCGTGGTGTCGTAGGCGGCGGGCGCCGCGCCGGTCCAGACGGACGCCCAGCGCGGCGAGAGCGTGTACCAGCTCCACGCCGTGCCGATGTGCCCGGCCGTCGTGCCGTCCGCGGCCAGGGCGTTGATGGCGTTGGTCAGCGTCGTCTTGTTGGGCGTCAGCGGCAGGACGCCGGCATTGACGGGAATGTTTGAACTACGGTTGCGCTCCAGCTTGGCGATCATCGAATTCGGGCTGAGCGCCGAACCGTGCTTGTTGCGGTAGCTCGGAAAATACGCGCCGGCGCCTGGCGGATCGTCGGTGAAGGCTGACGGGCCGCTGCGCTCGACGACGCTGGTCCAGGCGCCTGTCGGACTGGTGTTGGTGACCGCATTGAATTTGGTCAGGACGTTGACCGCCGACGAGAACGGCACGAGCGCCGCGCGCGACCTGTGTGGCGTCTGTTGATCCTGGATCACGGTCGAAACGAAATTGAGCGCTGCTTGCTTCATGGCCTGCAGCTTCGTCAGGTTCGGCGAACCCGAGTTCTGGTTCATCGAGATCGTGATGTCGAGCATCAGCGAAACCTCGAGGTCCCGGCCCTGCGCCGTGGCCCCGGCGATGCTGCGCGCCGTGGAGGAGATGGGCAGGGAGTCGTAGCTGGTGCTGATCAGACCGGCGAACTGGGTCTGCACGCGCGCGCTGGCGCGCGCATCAATTGTGCCCGCTGCGGCGTCGATGACGATAGGCTGCAAGATCGCGCTGACATCGCGGGGCTTCGCGGCGGCGAATGTCGATGCGGCCACTCCCTGCGCCGCCTCGGCGCTCTGGCTGTCGCGATAGACGCGCGCGGCGGCGAGTGCGGCGGCGTCGGTAGCGTTCTGCAACTCGGCTTTCGTGCGGTAGGCGGAACTGATTTCGACCGACGCGCCGATCGCCATCATCGCCGGAACAGCGGCCAATCCGAACAGGGTCGCCGTGCCGCCGCGCGGATCGGATCGGAAAGCCGCCAGAAGAGCAACCAGAGATGCGCGCATGTGTCTGACCCAACGTGATATTCACGTCGAGAAAGCGCCTTGCGCCGGCGCGTGTCAAAAGCTCGATCGCAAATCGGCTAACCGAGTCTTGATCAGGCGTGAGAGAAAATGCGCAACATTGTCGCGCGGCGCGTTACGCCGCGTTGTCCTTGGCGGCGCGCTCGGCCTTCTTGCGGTCGTTGGGATCGAGGATCGCCTTGCGCAGCCGGATCGATTTCGGCGTCACCTCGACGAGTTCGTCGTCGCCGATATAGGCGAGCGCCTTTTCCAGCGTCATCCGGATCGGCGGGGTGAGGCGCACCGCCTCGTCCTTGCCGGCGGCGCGGATGTTGGTGAGCTTCTTGCCCTTCAGCACGTTGACTTCGAGATCGTTGTCGCGCGTGTGCTCGCCGACGATCATGCCCTGATACACCTTCCAGCCCGGCTCGATCATCATCGGCCCGCGATCTTCGAGGTTCCACAGCGCATAGGCCACCGCCTCGCCCTGATCGTTGGAGATCAGCACGCCGTTGCGCCGGCCCTGCACGTCGCCCTTGTAGGGCAGATATTCGTGGAACAGCCGGTTCATGATCGCCGTGCCGCGCGTGTCGGTCAGCAGCTCGCCCTGATAACCGATCAGGCCGCGCGTCGGGGCGTAGAAGACGAGCCGCTGGCGATCGCCGCCCGAAGGGCGCATCTCGACCAGTTCGGCCTTGCGCTCACTCATCTTCTGCACGACGACGCCGGAGAATTCCTCGTCGACGTCGATGACGACTTCCTCGATCGGCTCGAGCATTTCGCCGCCCTCGCCCTTCTGATAGACGACGCGCGGGCGCGAGATGCCGAGCTCGAAGCCCTCGCGCCGCATCGTCTCGATCAGGATCGCGAGCTGCAATTCGCCGCGGCCGGAGACGACATAGGCGTCGGAGTTCGGGGCCTGCTCGACCTTCAGCGCGACATTGCCTTCCGCCTCCTTGAACAGCCGGTCGCGGATGACGCGGCTCGTCACCTTGTCGCCCTCGGTTCCGGCATAGGGCGAGTCGTTGACCATGAAGGTCATCGACAGCGTCGGCGGATCGATGGGCTGCGCCTGCAGCGGCTCGGCGACGTCGGGCGCGGCCAGCGTGTCGGCGACGTTGAATTTCTCGAGGCCCGCGATGGCGACGATGTCGCCGGCCTCGGCCTCCTCGATCGGCTGACGCTCGATGCCGCGGAAGGCGAGGATCTTCGAGATGCGACCCGTCTCGACGACATTGCCCTTGCGGTCGAGCACGCGAACCGGCTGGTTGGGCTTCACGGCGCCGGCGAAGATGCGGCCGGTGATGATGCGCCCGAGATACGGATTGGCTTCGAGCAGCGTGCCGAGCATGCGGAAGCCGCCGTCCTCCACCCTGGGCGGGGCGACATGCGACAGCACGAGATCGAACAGCGGCGCCATGCCGGCCTGTTCGCCGTCCGGCTTCGTCGCCATCCAGCCCTGCTTGGAGGAGCCGTAGAGGATCGGGAAATCGAGCTGCTCGTCGCTCGCGTCGAGCGCGGCGAAGAGATCGAACACCTCGTTGACGACTTCGGTCGGCCGCGCGTCGTGCTTGTCGACCTTGTTGATCGCGACGATCGGCTTCAGCCCCATCTTCAGCGCCTTGCCGACGACGAATTTGGTCTGCGGCATCGGCCCTTCCGCGGCGTCGACCAGCACGATGGCGCCGTCCACCATGGAGAGGATGCGCTCCACCTCGCCGCCGAAATCGGCATGGCCCGGCGTGTCGACGATGTTGATGCGGCAATCCTTCCAGACGACCGAGGTCGCCTTGGCGAGAATGGTGATGCCGCGCTCTTTTTCGAGATCGTTG
>JAEULW010000206.1 GCA_016793505.1 Methylobacteriaceae bacterium
TGCTCGTGGCGCTGGCGCAATTCGCGATCGGGCAGCGCAAAGCGGGTCTGGCCGATCTGTTGCGAATTCAGCCGCCGGAAGCGGATCTGGTTGAGCTTCGAGCCGGCGCGCACGCGCACCGAAAAGCTGCGCGGCGAGACCTCTGCGTAGAGCGGGCCGTGATAGCCGCTCGCCGCCGCGTCGAACATCTCGGAGCGATCGGTGATCAGGCGCGTGAAGATGTCGAGCCGTCCGGTCGAGCTCTTGGGGTTGGCGATCGCGGCGATCGAGGGCGGCAGCGCCAGATGCTCGAGCAGCGGCGCGACATAGACGCAGCCGCGCTCCAGCACAGCGCCGGCGCCGGACAGGTCGATCTCGTCGAAGCTCGCCTCCTCCAGCATCTGCTCGACGCTGCGGCGCGGGCCGGGCAGGAAGCTCGCCCGGACGCGATAGGCCTTCGGGCCGAGGCGCAGGTCGAGGCTGGCGGGCTGGAACTGGCGATCGTCGAAATCCTGGACCGCGCCGAGCATCTTGCGGCGGACCATCAGCTCGATCTTCTCGCGCGGCAGCAGGCCGAAACGGGGCCCGAATTCGGCCTCGGCGCGGGGCCCATCCTCGCCGAACAGGCTCGGCTCGCCCTGCCGTCTGGTTCCACTCATCGACGCCACCCGTTGCCGGTCGCGCCGCGACAGCGCGTCCCACCGGCTCCTGCCTACACTGCGTTGACGCCGGGCGCGAGGGGCGTATAGCCGGCCCTGCAGCGCGGCCGGCCCTGTCCCGGCCGGACATCGCCGGCGCTTCGGGAGACGGGAATGGCGGACGAACAGCCGGGCGCGACGCGCCGACCCCTGGGCGCGGCGACGCAGCTCGTGCATGGCGGGACCATGCGTTCGCACTTCGGCGAAACGTCCGAGGCGCTGTTCCTGACGCAGGGCTACGTCTACCCGGACATGGAGACCGCCGAGGCGCGCTTCAAAGGCGAGGCGCCGGGTTTTCTCTATTCGCGCTTCTCCAATCCGACCGTCGCCATGTTCGAAAAGCGCATGGCGCTGCTCGAGGGCGCGGAATCGGCGCGCGCCACGGCGAGCGGCATGGCCGCCGTCACCGCGGCGATGATGGGACAGTTGAAGGCGGGCGATCATGTCGTGGCGGCGCGGGCGCTGTTCGGCTCCTGCCTCTACGTGGTCGAGGACCTGCTGCCGCGCTTCGGCGTCGCCTCGACGCTGGTCGAGGGCGCGGACCTCGCGCAATGGCGCGCGGCGATGCGTGCGAACACCAAGGTCTGCTTTCTCGAAAGCCCGACCAATCCGACGCTCGAGGTCTACGACATCGCCGCCATCGCCGGGATCGCCCATGCGGGCGGCGCCACGTTGGTCGTCGACAACGTGTTCGCCACGCCGATGCTGCAGAAGCCGCTGGCTCTGGGGGCGGATTGCGTCGTCTATTCGGCGACCAAGCACATCGATGGACAGGGGCGCTGTCTCGGCGGCGTGATCCTCGCCTCGGAAGCCTTCATCCAGGCGCATATCCACAATTTCCTGCGCCAGACCGGGCCGTCGCTGTCGCCGTTCAACGCCTGGGTGATGCTGAAGGGGCTGGAGACGCTGCCCTTGCGCATCGCCCGGCAATGCGAGAGCGCGGCCGCGATCGCCGACGCGCTGGCGAGCCATCGCAAGATCGCACGCGTCTATTATCCGGGGCGCGCCGACCATCCGCAGCGCGCCGTCGCGGCGCGGCAGATGAGCGGCGGCGGCACGCTCGTCTCCTTCGACGTCGCCGGCGGCAAGGCGGGCGCCTTCGCCATGGCCAACCGGCTCGAAATCATCCGCATCTCCAACAATCTCGGCGACGCGAAGTCGCTGATCACGCATCCGGCGACGACGACGCATCAGCGCCTGACGGAAGAGGCGCGCCAGCGCATGGGCATCGGCCAGAGCCTGCTGCGCCTGTCCTGCGGGCTCGAGGACGTCGCGGACCTGATCGACGATCTGATGCGTGCGCTCGACTGAACGTCAACGAAACAGCCGCCAGGCGAGCGCCACGCGCCCGACGGCGCTCAGCCCGCACAACGCCGCAAAGCCGAAGGCGAGCGCCGGAAAGGCGGAGGGCCAGATCATCATCGCGGCGAAGACGGCGATCGTCTCGGCGCCTTCGGCGAGGCCGGCGACGTAGTAGAAGCTCTTCTCGCCCTGGGCGCGCGTCTCGAGGCCACGCCTTGCGGCGATGGCGGCGAAGGCGAGGAAGGCCGCGCCGTTGACGTAGAAGGCGAAGAGCAGCGCGGCGGCGGGCAGCGCGTTCTGCGCCGGATCGAGCAGCGCGAAGCCGAAGGGCGCGGCGCCGTAGAAAACGAAGTCGAAGACGATGTCGAGATAACCGCCGCGATCGGTCTTGCCGTCGATGCGGGCGATGGCGCCGTCGAGCCCGTCGGCGAGGCGCGAAAGGGCCAGCGCGAGGAGCGCCAGGCCCGTCGCCCCGGCGGCGACGAGGCCGGCGCAGACGAGGCTCGCCGCGAGGCCGGCGGCCGTCACCGCATCGGCGCCGACGCCGGCGCGCGCCAGCGGCGCGGCGAGCCGCGCCAGCGCCGGATCGATGAAGCGGCGGGTCGCCGAATCGAACATCAGCGACGGGCCGCGCCGGGACTCGACGCTCGCGCGCCGATCCGCCAAAGTGTCGCCATGTATGTCGCCGTGACGCGCAACATCCAGATTTCCGTGTTTCCGGACTACGCCGCGGATCGTTCCGATCCCGAGGCGGGGCAGTATGTGTGGACCTATACGGTCGAGATCGCCAATATGGGCGACATTACGGTGCAACTGATGGCCCGTCACTGGCGCATCACCGACGCGCATGGCGTCATGCAGGAGGTGCGCGGGCCCGGCGTCGTCGGCGCGCAGCCGATCATCCCGCCGGGCGAATCCTTCCGCTACACATCCGCCTGCCCGCTGCCGACGCCGTCGGGAATCATGATGGGCTCGTATCGCATGGTGAGCGAGGACGGGCGCGCGTTCGATGCCGAAATCCCGGCCTTCTCGCTCGACAGCCCGCACATGAAGCGGGTGGTCAACTGAAGGGCGGGCGCGGCGGCAACTGGCCGCCGCGTCGCGGCCCGGCTAGACTGCCGGCGCCCACAGGAACGCTCCTCGCATGTCTGAAGCGCCCGACGCCGTTCGCACGCGCGCCATCGATCTCCTCGCCAGACTGGTCGGCTTCGACACCGAGAGTTCGAAGTCCAATCTCGATCTTGTCGCCGCGGTGGAGGCCTACCTTGGCGGGCTCGACGTCGTCTTCCACCGCGCGCCGAACGCGGCCGGCGACAAGGCGGCGCTGTTCGCCACGATCGGGCCGATGATCGACGGCGGCGTCGTGCTGTCCGGCCATACCGACGTCGTGCCGGTCGCCGGGCAGACATGGACGTCCGATCCCTTCATCCTGCGCGAGAACGACGGGCGCCTCTACGGCCGCGGGACCTGCGACATGAAGGGTTTCGCCGCCATCGCGCTGGCGATGATCCCGACCTTCCAGCGCGCCGGGCTGAAGCGGCCGATCCACATCCTGCTGAGCTACGACGAGGAGACGACCTGCCTCGGGCCGGTCGACACGATCGCCCGCTTCGGCCGCGACCTGCCGCGACCCGGCGTCTGCATCGTCGGCGAGCCGACCTCGATGCGGGTCGCGGACGCGCACAAGTCGATCTCGACCTACATGACGCGGCTGCGCGGCAAGGAGGCGCATTCCTCCAACCCGGCGCTCGGCGCCAACGCCATCCCGATCGCCTGCGACATGGTGGGCGAACTCTATCGCCTCGCCGCCGCCTACGAGGCCAAGGGCGATCCGGGCGGGCGGTTCGATCCGGGCTGGTCGACCGTGCATGTCGGCACGATCACGGGCGGGACGGCGCGCAACATCCTGGCGCGGGACTGCCGCTTCCACTGGGAATTCCGCGGCCTGCCGGGCGTGCCGCCGGACGAGGCGCTGCGCGCGCTCGAGGCCTATGTCGCAACGTCGGCGCTGCCGCGCCTGGCGCGCTACACGAGCGACGTTGCGATCGAGACCGAAACCGAGATCGAGGTGCCGGGCCTCGCCGCCGAGCCGGGATCGGCGGCCGAGACGCTGGCGCTGAAGCTGACGCGCTCCAACCGCACCATCGCGGTGGCCTACGCCACCGAGGCCGGCAGATTCCAGCAGGGCGGCGTGCCGACCGTCGTTTGCGGCCCCGGCGCGATCGAGCAGGCGCATCAGCCGGACGAGTTCCTCGAGATTGCCCAGATCGAGGCCGGCATCGAGTTCATGCGGCGGCTGGCGCAGGAGCTGGCGGGCTGAGGCGCCGCGTCAGGGCGCGTCGAACTCAGCCGGATCGTAGACGCGCAACGTCGAGCAGAATTCGCAGGTCACGGCGATCCTGCCGTCGTCGCCGACCATGTCGCGGCGATCCTGCGGGGTGAAGCCGCGCAGCATCGCCTCCACCCGCTCGTTCGAGCAGCGGCATTTCTCGATCACCGGCTGGGGCGCGAAGACTTTCACGCCGCGCTCGTGGAACAGGCGGTAGAGCAGCCGTTCGCCCGACAGCGTCGGGTCGACGAGTTCATGCGCCTCGATCGTGCCGGCCAGCGCCTTGGCCTCGAGCCAGGCCTCGTCCTCGGGCTGGACGACGACCTGCGCGCCGGCGGGCGCGTCGCCGGGATGCTGATCGCGCTGGCGACGGGCCGGGGCGTCGGGGAGGAATTGCGCCAGCAGTCCGCCGGCGCGCCATTGCGCGCGGCCGCCGATCACCGCTTCGGCGACGGCGAGGCGGATGAAGGTCGGGATCTGCTCGGACTGGCGGAAATATTCGTGCGCCGCCTCTTCGAGCGACTGGCCGCGCATCGCCACGAGGCCCTGATAGCGCGCCATGTCGCCGCCCGGATCGATGGTGAGGCCGAACTGGCCCTGCCCGAGCAGCGCCTCGCCGGCGGCGACGCGGGCGGCGTCGAAGCGGGCGAAGGCGCGCAGCCGGTCGGGCGCGTCGACATCGACGACGAGCAGATCGACGGCGCCGTCGGTGCGGGTCTGCAACTGGAAGCGTCCGTCGAATTTCAGCGCGCTCGCCAGCAGCATGGTCAGCGCCGCCGCCTCGCCGATCAGGCGCGAGACCGGATCGGGATAGCCATGCCGGCGGATGATCGCATCAATCGACGGGCCGAGCCGCACGAGCCGGCCGCGCAGATCGAGCGGCTCGACGGCGAAGGGCGTGACGGTGTCGTCACGCCCTTCGTCGGACACGAAACGGGCCGGCCCTTCTTCGCTCATGGTGGAGCCGCGCCAAGGCACCAGGCGAGAATGCCCTTCTGCGCATGCAGGCGGTTCTCGGCCTCGTCGAAGACGACCGATTGCGGGCCGTCGATGACGGCGTCCGTCACCTCCTCGCCGCGATGGGCGGGCAGGCAATGCATGAAGACGGCGTCGGCAGCCGCCTTCGCCATCAGGCGCTCGTTGACCTGATAGGGCGCGAGCAGATTGTGACGGCTCGCCGCCTGCTCCTCGTCGCCCATCGACACCCAGCAGTCGGAGATCACCGCCGAAGCGCCGCGCACCGCCTCCTCGGGATCATGCAGGAAGCGCACGCGCGCGCCGTTCGATTTCGCCCAGCCGACCAGCGCGTCGGGCGGCGGCAATTCGCGCGGCGTCGCGACATTGATGGCGAAATCGAAGCGCTGGGCGGCGTGGACCCAGCTCGTCAGCACGTTGTTGGCGTCGCCGCTCCAGGCGACGGTGCGACCGCGGATCGGCCCGCGATGCTCCTCGAAGGTGAGGATGTCGGCCATCGCCTGGCAGGGATGGGAGCGCTTGGTCAGTCCGTTGATCACCGGCACGGTGGCGTGGCGGGCGAATTCGACAAGATCGTCATGGCTGAGGATGCGCATCACGACGGCGTCGACATAGCGCGACAGGACGCGCGCGGTGTCGGCGATCGTCTCGCCGCGGCCGAGCTGCATCTCGGCGCCGGTGAGCATGATCGTCTGGCCGCCGAGTTCGCGCATGCCGACGTCGAAAGAGACGCGCGTGCGCGTCGAGGGCTGGTCGAAGATCATCGCCAGCATCTTGCCTTCGAGCGGACGGGCGCCGCCGGCGCGGCGGTCGCGCTTGAGGCGCGCCGCCGTGTCGAGGATGCCGCGCAAGTCCGACGCGCCTATCTCCGACAGATCAAGAAAGTGCCGCGTCATGCAGCCGTTTCCGTCGCCTTCATCGCTGCTTCGCAGCGCAGGCACGCCGCCTCGAGACGGCGCACCGCCTCCAGCGCCTCCGCCTCGCCGATCACCAGCGGGGGCAGGAGACGCACGACATTGTCGCCGGCCGGAATCGACAGGAGATGTTCGGCGCGGGCGGCGGCGGCGAAGTCGGTGTTGGGCACGCGCGTCTTGAGGCCGGTCATCAGGCCTTCGCCGCGAATCTCCTCGATCACCGCGGGATGGCGATCCTTGAGTTCGGCGAGGCGCTGCTTGAGCAGCAGCGAGACCTTTCGGACATTGTCGAGAAAGCCGTCGGCGAGGACGATGTCGAGCACGGCGTTGCCGCAGGCCATGGCGAGCGGGTTGCCGCCATAGGTCGTGCCGTGGACGCCGAGCGTCATGCCGCTGGCCGCCTCCTTCGTCGCCAGGCACACGCCGAGCGGGAAGCCGCCGGCGATGCCCTTGGCGCTCGACATGATGTCGGGCGCGACGCCGCTGTTCTCATAGGCGTAGAGACGGCCGGTGCGGCCGACTCCGGTCTGCACCTCGTCGAAGATCAGCAGCAGGCCGTGCTCCGCGCACAGCGCGCGCAGGGCGCGCAGGAATTCCGGCGGGGCGACGCGCAGGCCGCCCTCGCCCTGGATCGGCTCGATCATCAGCGCGGCGGTGGCCGGGCCGATCGCCGCTTTCAGCGCCGGCAGATCGTCGAAGGGAACCTGATCGAAGCCGTCGACCTTGGGGCCGAAGCCATCGAGATACTTCTTCTGGCCGCCGGCGGCGATCGTCGCCAGCGTGCGGCCATGGAAGGCGCCCTCGAAGGTGATGATGCGGTAGCGCTCGGGATGGCCTTTCGCCGCGTGATATTTGCGCGCCATCTTGATGGCGGCCTCGTTGGCCTCCGCGCCGGAATTACAGAAGAAGACGAGATCGGCGAAGGTCGCCTCGGTCAGGCGCTTGCCGAGCCGTTCGCCGCCGGGGATCTGGAACAGGTTGGAGACGTGCCAGACTTTTTGGGCCTGATCGATCAGCGCCTGCACCAGATGGGGATGGGAATGACCGACCGAGGTCACCGCGATGCCGCCGCCGAAGTCGAGATATCGCTCGCCATTCGTCGCCGTCAGCCAGGCTCCATCGCCGCGCTCGAAAGCGATGTCGGCGCGCGCATAGGTGGGCAGCAACGAGGAGGTCACGATCTTCTCCCCCTTCAAAGCGGGCGGGATTGCCCGAAAAACAAACGGCCGCCCCGGGCGGGGCGGCGTGCGGAACGAAAGTAGATTCTAGGAAATGCCGACGCGCCGGTCAATCGCGTGTCCGGGTTCACGACATTTGAGACGGGATGGCCCCTTTGGTTCTTGCGCTGAGATAGCTTGCTGGCGTCTGTCCACCAAGGGCGCCGTGTGGCCTGTGGTGGTTGTAGAGGTGCTGGAAGCAGTCGATGAGGGGATTGATCTGGTCGACTTGGGTTGGCAGATCGAAGGTGGCGTAGAACTCGTAGCGCCAGGCTGCATTGCAGCGCTCGACGCCGGCGTTGAGCTTGGGGCTTTTGGGGGGCAGTTCGTAGAGGATGAGCCCCTTGTTCTTGCAGGCCTGCTCGAACTCGGCCTTGAACTCCGAGCCGCCATCGACCTGGATGGCTTCGATCCTGAAGGGCATGTCGGCCAGCATCTTGTCGAGGAAGAGGCTGGCGGCGTGGGCGGTGGCGCGCCGGAAAGCCTGTCCCACGGTCCACTTGGCGACGGGATCATAGGCCGTGAAGTGCTTGATGTGGCTCTGCGGTCCGACCTGCACGTAGACGGTGTCGAGCTGGACGATGCCGCCGGGGATGTCGGGCTTGAGGCCCTTGGGCAGGCGCACGGCGTGACGCCGCCGCGCGGTCCAGCGCCGGGTTTTGGCGGCCCGTCTGGCGACAGGCACGGGCTCGGCCGCGCCCCGGCGCACCAGATGCGCGATGATGCGGCCCACCGTCATGTCCGAGGCCGTGAAGCCCTCCGCCCGCACGAGTGGCCCCAGCTTGGCCCGTCCCCACATCGGATAATCGCGACGCAGCCGCTCCACCGCCCGGATCAGCGCGGCGGACCATTGCCGCTGACGGACATGATGCGGACGGCGCGAGCGCAAGCTCGGCCGCTCCTTCCAGCGGTAGAGCGTGGCGCGCGACACCCCCACCGCACGCGCCGCCTGAGACGCGGACAGGCCGTCCTCCATCGCGCGTCGCCAGCGCTCGACCAACCGCGCCCGGCTCGACGCCGCGTCATCCGACATCCCAGCGCCAAGCCGTGTCGCCAGCGCCGCGCCTCTGCTAATCTGCCGAGGCAGGCCAACTACCTGCATGGGGGTCTCCGTTCGTTCGCGCCTTAGCAACCCGAACTTCGGCGACCCCCGCCTTCATGGTAATCGTCTCACTTCTATCGGAACTCAGACATCGCGCCTGGCGGCCTTGTCATCCCGGCCGGAGCGAAGCGAAGAGCCGGGACCCGGTCCGGCGACGTCGGGCGCCATGACGGGCGTTGCTCTGGGTTCCCGCGCGCCCGCTGCGCGGGCGTCGGGAATGACACGCCCCTGTCATCCCGGCCGGAGCGAAGCGGAGAGCCGGGATCCAGTCCGGCGACGTCCGGCGCCATGAAGGGCGTTGCTCTGGGTTCCCGCGCGCCCGCTGCGCGGGCGACGGGAATGACACGCCCCTGTCATCCCGGCCGGAGCGGAGCGGAGAGCCGGGACCCGGTCCGGCGGCGTAGCGCGATGCCCGGCGCTGGGTTCCCGCTCGCCGGCTGCGCCGGCGTCGGGAATGACAAGGGGTCAGGTGATCTTTCCCCGTTCATCGCGTTGCGCAGGGCGCCGACTCACTTTCGCCCATCTGGTTGGGGAAAACCCCGCCGAGACGGGCCGAAAGCTTGCGAGCAAATCAACGGCTAGTGTAGCGTCCGGCCCGTCGACTACGACATTTCGTTGCGGCGGACCCATTTCAGAGTTTTCAGCGTTTTCGGCGCCGGCGCTGACGCGTCGGGGCACGCTGACTCGGATTCCGTCCAGACGGACCGGAGAGGCGAGGAAAATCGATGTCCTGGACCGAAGAACGCGTGGAGTTGCTGCGCAAGCTCTGGCTCGACGGATTGAGCGCCAGCCAGATCGCCGCCGAGCTGTCGCACGGCATCACGCGCAACGCCGTGATCGGCAAGGTGCATCGGCTCGGCCTGTCCGGACGCGTCAAAGCGCCCTCGCCCGCCTCGGCCTCGATGGCGCCGCGCCCCAAGCCCGCCGCCCGGCCGAGCCCGCCGCGGCCGATCGCGCCGATCGTCATGGGCGCCACCGCGCTGGCGCTGAAGCCGCGCGCCGCACCGGCCCCGGCGCCCGTGCAGGAGGCCGAGATCATCCCGCTCAGCGAGCGCGTGACGATCATGGAGCTGCGCGAGGCGATGTGCCGCTGGCCGATGGGCGATCCGACCAGCCCCGACTTCCGCTTCTGCGGCGCGCGCACCGCGGAAGCCGGCGGCGCCTATTGCGGCGCGCATGCCCGCATCGCCTATCAGCCGGCGCAGGACAGGCGGCGACGCTGAGCGCGACGAGCGCAGCGAGAACGGCCTGACCGATCTCGCCTCTCCTCGCCAGGCGCCCCTTCCCTACTTGCCGAAACGCTCGTCGAACGAATAGCCCGCGCCGCGCACGGTGCGGATCGGATCGGCCTCGCGGCCGCGCGACAGCGCCTTGCGCAGGCGGCCGACGTGGACGTCGACCGTACGCTCGTCGATCTCGGCGGCCGTGCCCCAGACGCCGTCCAGCAATTGCGCGCGGGAAAGCACGCGGCCGGGCTTCTCCATCAGGAATTCGAGCAGGCGGAACTCGGTCGGGCCGAGATGGATGTCGCGCTGGGCGCGCCGCACGCGGTGCGTCGCGCGGTCGAGCAGAAGATCGCCGGCCGCCAGCGTCTCGGCGACGCGCTCGGGCCTGGAGCGGCGCAGCAGCGCGCGCACGCGCGCCATCAGCTCGGGCAGCGAGAAGGGCTTGACCACATAGTCGTCGGCGCCGATCGACAGGCCGCGCACCCGCTCGCCCTCCTCGCCGCGCGCCGTGAGCATGATCACCGGCAGCGTCTTCGTCGCATCGCGCGCGCGCAGGCGCCGGCACACCTCGAGCCCTGACAGGCCCGGCAGCATCCAGTCGAGGATGACGAGATCGGGCGGCCCCTCGAGCAGGCGCAGCTCGGCCTCGTCGCCGCGGGCGACGCGCTCGGCGACATAGCCTTCGGCCTCGAGATTGTAGGACAGGAGCAGCGACAGCGCCTCCTCGTCCTCGACGATCAGGACGCGCGGCGCCGCCGCCTGGCCGTTCTGTCTGCGCGCCTCGTTCAACCTCGCCCCCTCCCGATCAGGCCGCCGGCGGCGTCGATGACGGCCGCGGCCGCTCGGTCGGCATGGTCGCGCCGGTGACGATGTAGAACACCGTCTCGGCGATGTTGGTCGCGTGATCGCCGATGCGCTCGAAATTCTTCGAGCAGAACAGGAGGTGCGTGCAGAAGGAGATGTTGCGCGGATCCTCCATCATGAAGGTGAGCAGGTCGCGAAACACCGAATCGTCGAGCAGATCGAGATCGACGTCGCGCTTCCACACCGCCTGGGCGCGCTCGACATCGCGCGCCGCATAGGCGTCGAGCACGTCCTTCATCTGCAGCGAGGCGATCTCCTGCATGTGCCGAAGGCCGATCGTGGCGCGCTCCAGATGATGCTCGGCGCCGATCTTGATCGCCCGCTTGGCGATGTTCTTGGCGAGATCGCCGACGCGTTCGAGATCGCCGGCGACGCGGATCGCGCCGACGATCTCGCGCAGATCGACGGCGAGCGGCTGGCGGCGGGCGATGGTGAGGATGGCGTTCTCCTCGACCTCCCGCTGCAGCGCGTCGAGCCGTGGATCAAGCGCGATCGTGGCGCGCGCCAGGTCGATGTCGAGACCGGCGAGCGCGTCGGTCGCGTCGCTGATCATCTTCTCGGCGATGCCGCCCATCTCGGCGATGCGACGGCCGAGCGCCTCGAGGTCCTTGTCGAAGGACTTGACGGTGTGTTCCATCACGAGCGTGTCCTTTCGCGGCTCAGCCGAAGCGGCCGGTGATGTAGTCCTGCGTGCGCTGCTCGACCGGCGAGGTGAACATGCGCGTCGTCTCGCCAAACTCGATCAGCTCGCCGAGATACATGAAGGCGGTGTAGTCGGAGACGCGGCCGGCCTGTTGCATGTTGTGGGTGACGATGGCGATCGTGTACTTTTCCTTGAGCTCGTCGATCAGCTCCTCGATCTTGGCCGTGGAGATCGGATCCAGCGCCGAGCACGGTTCGTCGAACAGGATGACTTCCGGCTTGATCGCGACGCTGCGGGCGATGCACAGGCGCTGCTGCTGGCCGCCGGACAGGCTGAGGCCGCTCGCATCGAGCTTGTCCTTCACCTCGCCCCACAGCGCCGCGCCCTTGAGCGCCGTCTCGACGCGGCCGTCCATCTCCGACTTCGGCAGATTCTCGTAGAGGCGGATGCCGAAGGCGATGTTGTCGTAGATCGACATCGGGAAGGGCGTCGGCTTCTGGAACACCATGCCGACGCGGGCGCGCAGGAGATTGACGTCGACTTTCGGCGAAAGGATGTTTTCGCCGTCGAGCAGCACTTCTCCGACGGCGCGCTGGCCCGGATAGAGATCGTACATGCGGTTGAGAACCCGCAGCAGGGTCGACTTGCCGCAGCCGGACGGACCGATGAAAGCGGTGACCGAGCGCTCGGCGAGGTCGATGTTGATGTTCTTCAACGCTTTCGACTCGCCGTAGAAGAAATCGAGCTTGCGCACGACGACTTTCGCCCGCCCCTGGATAGCGGTGTTCGGCGCGCCGGGCGCTGCGGCGGTCTGCATCTCCATGTTCATCGGGTCGTCCTTTCGCCGCCGATGACGCGCGCGGCGATGTTGAGCGCGAGCACGGCGAATGTGATGATGAGCGCGCCGGCCCAGGCGAGCTGCTTCCAGTAGGCGTAAGGGCTCTGCACGAAATTGTTGATGGTGACCGGCAGGTTGGCCATCGTCGTGGTGATGTCGAGCGACCAGAACTGGTTCGACAGCGCGGTGAACAGCAGCGGCGCGGTCTCGCCGGCGACGCGGGCCGTGGCGAGCAGCACGCCGGTGATGATGCCGGCGCGCGCGGCGCGATAGGCGATGCGGCGGATCACCAGCGAACGCGGCATGCCGAGCGCCGAGGAAGCCTCGCGCAGCGTGTTCGGCACCAGCGTCAACATGTTTTCTGTGGTGCGCACGACGACCGGAATGACGATCACCGCCAGCGCCAGCGCGCCCGCCAGGCCCGAAAAACCGCCCATCGGCACGACGATCAGCCCGTAGATGAACAGGCCGATGATGATCGAGGGAGCGCTGAGCAGGATGTCGTTGATGAAGCGGATCACCGTGGCGAGCCGGTCGTGCCGGCCGTATTCGGCGAGCCAGGTTCCAGCGAGCAGGCCGAGCGGCGCGCCGATGGCGACGCCGATCGTGGTCAGGATCAGCGAGCCGGCGATGGCGTTGGCGAGACCGCCGGTGGTCGAACCCGGCGGCGGCGTCATCTCGGTGAACACCGCAAGGTTGAGGCCGCCGAGGCCGTTCCACAGCAGGCTGAACAGGATCAACGCGAGCCAGAGCAGGCCGATCCCGGCGGCCGCCAGGCAGAGCAGGCGGATGATCGCATCGGTGCGGCGACGCGAAACGTAGATCGGGTTCACGTCACTTCCCCTGCTTGAGTTCGAGACGCATCAGCATCAGCCGCGCCGCGGCGAGAACGGCGAAGGTGAGCACGAAGAGCAGCAGGCCGAGCAGGATGAGGCCGGACTGGTGAAGGCCGGCGCTCTCGGCGAATTCGCTGGCGATCGCCGCCGAGATCGTCGTGCCGGGCGCAAAGATCGAGCCGGTGATCTTGAAGGAATTGCCGATGATGAAGGTCACAGCCATCGTCTCGCCGAGGGCGCGGCCGAGAGCCAGCATCACGCCGCCGACGACGCCGACGCTGGTGTAGGGAATGACGACGGAGCGCACCACTTCCCACGTCGTGCAGCCGACGCCGTAGGCGGCTTCCTTCAGCACTGGCGGCACCGTCGCGAAGACGTCGCGCGAGATCGCGGTGATGAAGGGCAGGATCATGATCGCCAGCACCAGCGACGCGTTGAACAGCGACAGCTGCGAGGGCGGTCCGGCGAAGATGGCGCCGATCAGCGGGATCTGCCCGAAGGTCGCGATCATGAAAGGCTGGAACGTGTCCGCCAGGAACGGCCCGAGGACGAAAAAACCCCACATGCCGTAGATGATCGAGGGAATGCCGGCGAGCAGCTCGATGGCCAGCGCCACAGGACGGCGCAGCGACATCGGGCAGAACTCGGTGAGGAAGATCGCGACCCCGAGGCCGATCGGCACGGCGATCAGCATGGCGATGAACGAGGTCAGCAGCGTGCCGTAGATCGGGCCGAGCGCGCCCATCACCGGCGTCGGCTCGAGCTGCGGCGCCCAGCGCTGCGTCGTCAGGAAGCCGAGACCGAACTCGTTGATCGCCGGCCACGCGCCGATGACGAGCGACAGGATGATGCCGCCGAGAATGCCGAGCACGGTCAGCGCGGCGATCCGCGTCAGCCAGTAGAAGATCGCATCGGATCGCCTGAAGGCGCCAAGCGCCCCGGCCCGGTCCATCGCTTCCTCGCGCTGCGGCGCCAGCGTCGCGGCCATCGTCATGTTCGCCCCCTCGTCACACGCGACCCGCCGGGCGTCGCAAACGTCCGGCGGGCATGTCGCACATCGCTGGCGACGCGCTCACTTCGTGGCGATGTCCTTTTCCCAGGTCGCCTTGATCTGCTTCACGACAGCGTCGGGCATCGGAATGTAGTCGAGCTCCTCGGCCATCTTGTCGCCCTTCTCGAAGGCCCAGGCGAAGAACTTCAGCGCCTCGGCGGCGGCCGCCTTGTCGGCCGGCTGCTTGTGCATGAGGATGAAGGTCGCGCCGGTGATCGGCCAGGAGGCCTCGCCCGGCTGATTGGTCAGGATGACGCGGTAGCCCGGCTCCTTCGACCAGTCGGCGTTCGCCGCCGCGGCCTGGAAGGCCGCAACCGTCGGCTGCACCACTTTGCCGGCGGCGTTGACCAGCCCCGTGTAGGTCAGCTTGTTCTGCTTGGCGTAGGCGTACTCGACATAGCCGATGGCGTTCTTGGTCTGCGCGACGTTGCCGGCGACGCCCTCGTTGCCCTTGGCGCCGACGCCGACGGGCCACTCGACCGCCGTGCCCTCGCCGGCCTTCGCCTTCCACTCGGCGTTCACCTTGGAGAGGTAGTTGGTCCACAGGAAGGTCGTGCCAGAGCCGTCCGAACGACGCACCACGGCGATCGCGGCGGACGGCAGCTTGACCGAGGGGTTCAGCTTCTTGATCGCGGCGTCGTCCCACGTCTTGATCTTGCCGAGATAGATGTCGCCGAGCGTCTGACCGTCAAGCACCAGTTCGCCGGGCTTGACGCCCTCGAGATTGACGACGGCGACGAGCGAACCCATCACCTGCGGCCATTGGACGAGACCGTCCTTTGCGAGCTGATCGCCCTTCAGCGGCGCGTCGGTGGCGCCGAAGACCACCGTCTTGGCCTGGATCTGCTTGATGCCGGCGCCCGAGCCGATCGACTGGTAGTTGAGGCCCGCGCCGGTCTCTTTCTTGTAGGCGTCGGCCCACTTCGAATAGATCGGATAGGGGAAGGTCGCGCCCGCGCCGGTGATGTCGGCGGCCTGAGCCCCTGCGGCGGCGAGGGCGGCGGCGGCGAAGACGCCGGCGCGGATGATGCGGACGAACGACATGACGCGTCTCTCCCGAATGGCTGCGCATCGACGGCCTGCGGGCCGCCTGCGCGACCTTCTAGGCTCTGCCGACGACAGTTTTGCGACGGTGGAAAACTTTGATTTTCTTATTTTATGTCATGGCCTTGCGGGGATCGTGACACGGAACGTCGCGCCTTGTCCCGGATGGCTGTCGATGGCGAGTCGACCGCCGTGCCGAGCGATGATGTGCTTGACCAGGGCGAGGCCGAGGCCGGTGCCGCCCTGGGCGCGGCTCTTGCCGGCGTCGACGCGGTAGAAGCGCTCGGTCAGGCGCGGCAGATGCTCGGCGGCGACGCCGGGGCCGAAATCGCGGACGATCAGAAAGGCCTCGCCGTCGGCGCGGCCGGCCGACAATTCGATCCGCGGCGCGGGATCGTCCTCGCGCACGCCATATTTGAGCGCGTTCTCGACGAGATTCTCGGCGACGCGCATCAGCTCGTCGCGATCGCCGGCGACGATCGCCGGATCGGCGCGGATGTCCACGACGACGCCGCGCGCCTGCGCCAGCGGCGCCAGCGCGGCGGCGATTTCGCGCAGAACCATCGCCAGATCGACCGGCGCCTCGGGCCGCAGATGCAGACGCTGCTCGATGCGCGACAGCGACAGCAGGTCGTCGACGAGCCGGGCCATGCGGCGCGCCTGTTCGTGCATGATCGTCAGGAAGCGCGCGCGGGCCGCCGCATCGTCGCGCGCCGGGCCCTGCAGCGTCTCGATGAAGCCGAGCAGCGAGGCGAGCGGGGTGCGCAGCTCGTGGCTGGCGTTGGCGATGAAGTCGCTGCGCATCTGTTCGAGCCGCCGCTCGGCGGTCAGATCGGCGAAGGTGAGCGCGACGACGCCGGGCGGCGCGACGTCGAGCGGGGCGACGCGCACCGCGAAGACGCGTTCGACCGGCACACGTTCGCGCCAATGGATCTGGCGCGGCTCGCCGGCGCGGCGCGAGTCGGCGAGCGCGTCGAGCACGTCGGGGGCGCGCAGGGCGAGAGCGATCTGGACGCCGACGCGCAGCGCCGGCAGAGTCGCGGCCGCCGGCGGGTTCAGGGCCAGCACGCGATCGTCCGCGCCGACCAGGATCGCCGGCTGGTCGAGCGCCGCGATCACGGCGGCGGCGACGGCGAAATCGCGCTCCTGCATGGGCCCTCCGCGGCGGCGCTCCCCGCCCGCGCGCCGACCTGATAGGCTTGTCGCCGGCGCGGGCGCAAGCGGCGCGCAGGCAGGGAGTGCGGCATGAAGACCTCGGGGCGCGGCCCACGCAAGGGCGGCAAGGGCGCAGGCAAGGCGAAGGCGGCTGCGCCCGCGGCGAGCGCGTTCGACATGAAGGCGCCGCTGCCCAAGCGGATCGAACAGGCGGCCTTCGCCTCGGGCGGCTTCCTGCACAAGGAGAAAATGGACGGCGCGCGCTACGAGGAGGAGCTCAGGCGCCTGCAGATCGAGCTGCAGAAGGCGATGAGTTGGGTGCGCGAGACCGGCGCGCGCGTCGCCGTCGTGTTCGAGGGGCGGGACGCGGCCGGCAAGGGCGGCGCCATCAAGCGTCTGACCGAACATCTCAACCCGCGCTATGCGCGGATCGTGGCGCTGACCAAGCCGACCGAGACGGAAGCCGGGCAGTGGTATTTCCAGCGCTATGTCGCGCACATGCCGACGCGCGGGGAAATGGCGATCTTCGATCGCTCCTGGTACAACCGCGCCGGCGTCGAGCCGGTGTTCGGTTTCTGCACGCCGGAACAGACCGAGCAGTTCCTGCGCGAGGCGCCGGAGTTCGAACGGATGCTGACGCGCGACGGCGTGCGCATCATCAAATTCTTCCTGACCGTCGGTCGCGAGATGCAGATGAAGCGGCTGTCGGAGCGCTGGGGCGACCCGCTGGCGCGCTGGAAAATCTCGCCGATCGACTCGCAGGCGGTGGACAAGTGGGACGCCTATTCGCAGGCCTTCGACCGCATGCTGGCGACGACCGACTCGTCCGCCGCGCCGTGGACGGTGCTGCGCGCCAACGACAAGAAGCGCACGCGGCTCGAGGTGATCCGCCACATCCTGACCGTGCTGCCCTATGCGCCGCACGAGGAGAAGAAGATCGGCAAGGCCGATCCGCTGGTGACGATTTCGGCCGCCGAATACGTCGCCAAAGGCGGGGAGGAATGAGGCCGGCTCAGCCTTCCTCGCCGCGCTCGACGATCTCGCGCAGGTATCGCCAGCGCCGCAAGGCCTCGTTGGCGCCGAGCAGCGCCAGCGCCAGGATGAACGGCGCGACGTAGTAGAGGATGCGATAGAGCAGCAGCGAGGCCAGCATCGCCTCCTGTGAGGGCGCCGGAATCGCCTTCAGCATCGTCGCCTCGAAGACGCCGATGCCGCCCGGGGCGTGGCTGGCGATGCCGAGGATGCAGGCGAAGGCATAAACCGCGGCGAAGCTCAGGAAGTCGACGCCGTGTCCCTCGGGCAGCAGCACGTAGAGAACGGCCGCGCCCATGCAGACGTCGATGACGCCGAGCACGGTCTGTCCGGTGGTGACGGCGAGGCCCGGCATCTCCAGCCGGAAGCCCTGCAGCGTCAGCCGGCGGCGGCCGGGCGCGACCCACGCCATGTAGGCGAGCACCGCGCCGAGCACGCCGGCGCCGAGCAGCATGTTGAGCCAGACCTTGAAATTGTTCAGCTCGGCGATGTCGCCGGCCTGGAACAGCAGCCCCACCCCCAGCACCAGACCCATGCCGAGCCAGAAGCAGACGCCGGCGATGACGGTGAGCCGCGCCACATTGCCCGGGCCCAAGCCATAGCGCGAATAGATCCAGTAGCGCACCGTGCCGCCCGTGACGAGCGGGAAGCCGAGCATGAAGGAGATGGCGAAGCTGGTGAACGAGCCGAGCGCGGCGATGCGATAGTGAATGCGCTGACCCAGATGCCGCAGCGCCAGCGTGTCGTAACCGGTCAGGGCCAGATAGGAGCCGATGGTGAACGCCGTCGCCAGCGCCACCTGCTCGGCGCTGGTGGCGCGCACCGCCGCCCTGAGATCGGCGAAGCTGATCGTCGCCAGCGTGCGGCCGAGGACGAGCAGCGAGGCGGCGAACAGCAGGATGCTGGCGACGATCCCGGCGATGCGGATCATCCGACGCCGGCGCGCCAGGCGCCCGGCGGCGGCCGCATTCTCGACCGACGGGTCGACGTCCGCCGCGGCGTCCGCGACGGCCGGATCGCGATGCGCCGGTCGAATTCGGTCGTGCATCGTCGCGGGCTGGCTCAGACCGGGGCCAGCCGGCCGGCGCGGGGCGGTCGGGTGTTCATCGGCGGGGGTTATGGCGGCTCATGCGGCCGGAAACAAGGCGCGCCGGGCGCCGCGCGATGTGCGCTGGCGCACCGACAGGTTCTGGACCCGCCCGCGATGTTGCTGCAGCGCGATGGCGGGGAATCGGATGAGCGAGACACTGGACGCCGCTGAGAGCGACGCCGAATTCCGGCCGAAAGCGACCGACTCGCATGCCCGGATCAGGGACATGCTGGCCGAGCATCCGCTGACCGGCGGGCTGGCGGGCGCCGAACTCGACCGGCTGGCGGGGACGGCGCGCATCCAGCGATTCGAGCGTGGCGACCAGGTTTTCGCCCGGGGCGAGCCGGGCGGCGCGATGCTGCTGGTGCTGGCGGGCGCGGTGCGCGTGACGGCGGCGGCGCGCAGCGGCGCCGAAATCGTCTACAGCGTCGTGCAGGCCGGAGAGTGTTTCGGCGAGATCGGCCTGCTCGACGGCCGGCCGCGATCGGCGGACGCCGCCGCCGTCGCCGAGAGCCTCGTCGCCACGATCGCCCGACGCGACGTTCTGCCGCTGCTGACCGCAAGGCCGGAGGCGGCGCTCGCCACGCTGTCGGTGCTGTGCGACCGGATGCGCCGGCTCTGCCCGCAGGTGGAGGATGCGCTGTTCCTCGACACGCCGGCGCGCCTCGCCAACGCGATTCTGCGCCATGCGCAACCCAATGGCGGCGTCGAATTGCGCCTGCGCGCGACGCAGAAGCAGCTCGGCGAGCTGATCGGCCTGTCGCGCGAGAGCACCAACAAGCAATTGCAGGTGTGGGCGCGCAAGAGCTGGATCGAGATCGAGAAGGGCGGCGTCGTCGTGCGCGATCCCGCGGCCCTGTCGGCGATCTGCGCGGCGACGCGGCGCTGAGCGCGCCGCGCGGCCGGTTTCATCCTGCGACGGCGAAGTCGCGGTCGATCGGCTGAGTCGCGCGCGCCTGCGCCAGCCAGAGCCGCCGCTGCGCGCGCAGCGTCGTCGCCGCCGCAGCGGCGGCCAGCAAACGATCTTCGAACACGACGCGCCCGCCCGGCGAGAGCCGGAGCGGCGCGCCGCAGCGCGCCACAGCGCGCAACCGCGCCTCGAGGACGCGCGCCTCCATGCCGGCGAGGCGGGCCGTCGTCCCGACATCGGCCGACGGGCCGAGCGTCGCGGCGATGCAGGCGACGCGGCGCAGCGGCCCGAAGTCGTCGAGACGCGCGGCGAGCCAGGCGGCGAGCCGGCTCGGCCGCTCGAACAGATTCGCCGGATCGAGGGCTGGCGAGTCGAGCGCGCCGCCGCAGTCGATCAGGTCGCGCGCCAGCGACGGGAGGCCGCCGGACAAGTCCGCGATGCGCTGTCGGGCGCGCGCCGACAGGCGGCCGCGCCGATCGAGCGCGGCGACGAGGCTCGTGCGCGCAGCCTTGTCGAGGCGCGGCACGGCGAGCCGTTCGGCGACCTTGCGCAAGGCGCCGCTTTCGCCGCTGCGGGCCGTCATGATCACGAGGAGCGGCGCGTCCGGCGCGAGGTGCGCCAGCCGCAGCAGCGCGGCGCGGGTCGGGGCGTCGGCGCGATCGACATTCTCGGCCAGAACGATCAGCCCCTCGGGCTCGGGCTGCGGATCGCGCGTCAGGCGCCCGCGGCCGGCGTCGAAGGCGAGCCAGCGGGCCGCCGTCCCGAGGCGGCGGCGGAAGGCGTCGACAAGCGCCGTCTTGCCGATGCCGGCCTCGCCCTCGATCAGCAGCGCCCCGCCCCGCCCGGCCGCTGCCCGCCGCCAGGCGGCGAGCAGCCGATCGAGCTCGCGGCCGCGGCCGATGAGCGGGCCCGGAGTCTCCGGCGCCGGCGCGGC
>JAEULW010000262.1 GCA_016793505.1 Methylobacteriaceae bacterium
CGTGAACGTCGGCGAGCAGTCCGATCCGCATCGAGCGCCGTGCCTCCCTGAGCGAACCGTAGCGCGCATGCGCCCGCGCGCAACCCGGCTCGGGATCGCCTTTCGGACTACGGCCGGACGTGCGGCGCAGCGCTCAGAACAGGTCGCCCTGTTCCTTCGGGCCCCCGGTCCGGCGCGGGCGGGGGCGCGGGCCGGCGGCCTCAGCCGGGCGCTCGGGCGACGGCGGAGCGCCGGCCCGCGCCGTCACGACGCCGTCGGCGAATTCGAGCGCGAGCGCATCGCCGGGCGCGATTTGCGCGGCGGCGCGCAACGGCCGCTGCGTCGCGTCGCGGACGATCACATAGCCGCGCGCCAGCACGCGGCGATAGTCGAGCGAGGCGAGCAGCTGGCCGCTCGCCGTCAGACGCCGGGCGCGGACGGCGAGGCCGGCGGTCTGCGCGCGGTCGAGATCGCCCCCGCGCTGCGTCAGTCGGTCGCAGCGGGTGCGCAGCGCCAGACGCGCCGCGGCGGAGAAGGCGGCGTCGAGACGGGCGGCGAAGGCCTGGCTGTCATCGCGCCGTCTCGCGAGGCGCGCGCCTGCGCTTTCATGAAGCCGTCGGGCCAGTTCGACATATTCGCGGCGACGCAGGCGCAGACCGGCGGCCGGCGCCTGTTCGGCGAGACGCCGCGCCAGTTCTGCGACGGCCTTGCTCCGCCCGGCGAGTTCGCGCTGCGGCGTGTGGCGCTGCAACAGCGCCTCGGCGCGGGCGAGGCGCGCGCCGCGTCGCTCCAGCGCGGCGACGAGGGCGGCGTCGATGCGCTCGACGCCGCGATCGAGAGCCTGGCGCGGCGCCTCGAGCAGCGCGTCGGGGCTGCCGAGCGCGCGCGTCAGCGCAGCAAACTCGCGGCGCCTGTTCTGGGCGAGGCGCGCCAGCGCCTGGAGCATGCGCTGCCCCAGCTCGCCGACGCGGGCGGAAAGATCGAGCCGCACCGGCACGGCGCGTTCGGCGGCGGCGGTCGGCGTCGGCGCGCGGACATCGGCGGCGTGGTCGATCAACGTCCAGTCGGTTTCGTGGCCGACGGCGGCGATCAGCGGGATCGTGCAGTCGGCGACGGCGCGGACGACGATCTCCTCGTTGAAGCCCCAGAGATCCTCGAGCGAGCCGCCGCCGCGCGCGACGATCAGCACGTCGGGGCGCGGGATCGGCCCGTCCGGCGCCAGCGCGTCGAAGCCGCGGATCGCGGCGGCGACCTCCTCGGCGCTGCCCTCGCCCTGCACGCGCACCGGCCAGACGATGACGCGGCGCGGGAAACGATCGGCGAGGCGGTGCAGGATGTCGCGGATCACCGCGCCCGTCGGCGAGGTGACGACGCCGACGACGGCGGGCAGGAACGGCAGCGGCTGCTTGCGCGCCTCGACGAACAGGCCTTCGGCGGCGAGCTTGCGGCGGCGCTGCTCGAGCAGCGCCATCAGCGCGCCGAGGCCGGCGAGCTCGATCTGCTCGACGATGATCTGATAGGCCGACTTGCCGGGGAAGGTGGTGATCTTGCCCGTGGCGATCACCTCGAGCCCTTCTTCGGGGCGCACCTTCATGCGGCCGAAGACGCCTTTCCAGATCACCGCGTCGATGCGCGCGTTGGCGTCCTTGAGGCTGAAATAGCAATGGCCGGAGGAATGCGGGCCGCGCCAGCCCGAGACCTCGCCGCGCACGCGCACATAGCCGAAGCGATCCTCGATCGTGCGCTTCAGCGCGCCCGACAGTTCGCTGACGCTGAGCGGTGCGAGATTGGTGGCGTCGTCGTCACTCATCGCGCCGCGTCGCGTAGTCGTTCCAGATCGCCTTGTCGCCGAGTCTGGCGACGAAAGCGGCGTGCGCCTTCGCTTCGGCTTCGGTGAGCAGCGGCGCGAGCGGCGCCGGACGGGCGCCGACGCGCTGCGCCGCGCCAGCGGCGCGGGCGGCGCTCTTCGGGGCGAGCGACAGCGCGCTCTGGCGGCCGCCGGTCAGCTCGGCATAGACCTCGGCGAGAATCTCGGCGTCGAGCAGCGCGCCGTGCTTCGTGCGGCGGGCGTTGTCGACGCCATAGCGGGCGCAGAGCGCATCGAGCGAATTGGGCGCGCCGGGATGCTTGCGCCGGGCCAGCGCCAGCGTGTCGAGGGCGCGGCCCATGCCGAAGGCGGGGCGGCCGGCGCGGGTCAGTTCGAAATCGAGAAAGCGGATGTCGAACTCGGCGTTGTGGATGACGAGGCGGGCGTCGCCGACGAAGGCGAGGAACTGGTCGACGACATCGGCGAAGAGCGGCTTGTCGGACAGGAACTCGGTCGACAGGCCATGCACCTTGAAAGCGCCTTCCGACATCTCACGTTCAGGGTTGAGATAGACGTGATAGGTCGCGCCGGTGGGGATGTGATTGATCAGCTCGAGGCAACCGATCTCGACCAGACGGTCGCCGGTCGCCGGATCGAAGCCGGTGGTTTCGGTGTCGAGGACGATTTCGCGCATGGGTTCGCAGATGTTCCTATCCGGCCATATAGGCGGCGGCGCGCAGGAGATCGGCGACCTGCCGCCGCGCCGCCTCGAAGCCGCGTCCGGTGTCGATCAGGAAATGGGCGCGGCGGCGCTTTTCCGAATCGGGCGTCTGGCGGGCCAGAATCGCCTCGAAGCGCTCCGGCGTCATCCCCGGCCGCGCCAGCACGCGCGCCTTCTGCACAGCCGCGTCGGCGGTGACGACGACGACAGCGCCGACGAGGCGCTCGCCGCCGGTTTCGAACAGCAGCGGAATGTCGAGCACGGCGACCCGGGCGCCGGCGCGCCGCGCGGTGTCGAGAAAGGCGTCGCGCGCGGCGGCGACGAGCGGGTGGACGATGCTCTCGAGCCGCCGCATCGCCGCCTCGTCGCCGAGAACGCGCCCGGACAGGAGCTGCCGGTCGATCGC
>JAEULW010000070.1 GCA_016793505.1 Methylobacteriaceae bacterium
ATGCGTCAGGACGGTCGCCGATTTTCCGGGCAGCGCGCCCTTCTCGAGCGCCTCATGCCGGCGAAGGTCGATGATGAAATCGACATGCTCGATCATCATCGGACAGGCCGAGACGCAGGCGCGGCAGGTGGTGCAACTCCAGAGCGTCTCGGCGGCGACGTGATCCGGCACGACCGCCGCGCGCGCCGCTCCCTCCCGCGACGCGAGTCCGGGATGGGAGGAGCCCGCATAGGCGCCCATCGCTGCGCCGAGGCCGCTCGCCCGCGCGAGGTCATGGACAAGCGCCTTCGGGTTGAGCGGCTGGCCGGCGTCGAAAGCCGGACACGCCGCCTCGCAGCGCCCGCACTGGACACAGGCGTCGAGATTGAGCACGCGGTTCCAGCCAAGGTCTTCCGCCGCGGCCAAGCCGAGGCGCGCATCGGCAAGATCGGCTGTGCGCAAAGCGGCGTCCGGCTTCGTTGAGGAAAAGCGCGCCGGCCTCGGATGAAAGGCAAGGTTCGCAGCGCCGGCGAAGACATGGCGGATCGGCCCGCCCGCGAGCATGCCGAATCCGATCTCCAGCCCGCCTGCAAGGATCGCCGCAACGGCGACGAGGAGCAGCGGCGTCGCCAGGGAGTCTTCGCGTGATGCTGCGAACCATGCCGCGAGCCCCAGCGCCAGAATGGCGATCATCGCGACGAATCGACTCCACTCGCCGACGGATCGGCGCGCCGTCGCATGATCGGCGGCCACGACCCGGCGGAACACGGCCAAGGTCGCGCCGGCCGCCATCGCCGAAGAGGCGAGCAATCCCGGCCAGCGCAGCCCTGGCGGCCGATCGAGCATGAGATCGACGACGAACAACAGCCCCGCCGCGACGAAGCCGCCTGCCGCGCACATGTGCATCAGCGCCGAAAGCCGATCGCGCGCGACGACCTCATGGACATCGCGAAAATAGCGCATGGGCAGCGCGGCGAGGCCTGACGCGATGGCGACGTCGGCGGGTCGGCCGCGTCGCCACAGGAGGATGCGCCGCGCCATGCCGGCAAGGGCAAGAACGCCGAGCGCTAGGCAGCCATAGCGCAGCAGGGTCAGGAGCGCGCCCGCGTCAGGCATGACTCGAAAAGCCTTGCGGGGTCGGCCGCATCGTCAGACGTCCTTGAGCAGGCGCAGGGAGTCGTAGAGCGCGGCGTGAATGTTGCGGGAGGCTACGGCGTCGCCGACCCGCACCAGCCGGAAGCGCCCATGCTGATTGAGCACGATCTCCTGACGCGCATTGCTGCGGATCGCCTCGTAGTCGATGGCGCCGAGATTGACGGAAAGGGGCTTGAGTCCGTCATAGAGGCTTGCGTCCGGCAAGACGCCGTTCTCCACGACGATGGCGTCGACGACGCGCTCCTCCTCGATCAGCGAGAATTCGTGCCTGAGCGCCGCGACGAGACGATTGCCCTCGCGATAGACTCGCACGAGTCTGAGATCCGTCGATATCACCGCTCCGGCCTTCGAGAGTTCGCGCAGATGCGTCGGGAAGTTGGTGCCGCCGAGTTCGATTCCCGCGACGCGATAGGGCGTCGCGAACTCCACATCGGCGCCGCGCCTTGCGATGACTTCTGCGGTCGAGAGAGCCTGGTGTCCGCCATGCTCGTCATAGACCAGCACGGCCCCCGACGGCTCGGCCCGGCCGGCGAGCACATCCCAGGTGGTCAGGAGATGCTCGGCCCCCGGGACCGCCAGTCGGAAGGGTTCGCCGCCGGTGGCCAGAACGACGCAATCCGGCGCATCGGCCAGTATCTCGTCGGCGGCGGGCGACCGCTCCAGCCTGATGTCGACCTTGTTGCGCCTGATCTGGCTTTCGAGCCAGGCTGCGATCTGCGCGAGCGGCGAACGCCATGTCGCCTTCGCCGCCAGATTGATCTGGCCGCCGAGTCGGCCCGTTTTCTCGAACAGCGTGACGGCATGACCGCGCGTCGAGAGCACGCGCGCCGCCTCCATCCCCGCCGGGCCGCCGCCGACGACGACAGCGCGGCGACGGCTTTCGGCGCGCGCGATGACATGCGGCAGCGTCAGTTCCCGGCCGGTGGCGGGGTTCTGGATGCACAGCGCATCGCCGCCGACATAGATGCGGTCGATGCAGTAATTGGCGCCGACGCACAGGCGGATGTCGTCGGCGCGGCCGTCGCGCAGCTTGGCGACGAAATGCGGATCGGCGAGGAAGGCCCGGTTCATGCCGACGAGATCGACATGCCCGTCGGCGACCGCGCGCGCCGCTGTGACTGGATCGGCTATCTTCTGCGCCTGGATCACCGGGATCGCCACGCGGGCGCGGATGGCGCTGGGCAGATAGAGCCAGGGCGCCGAGCCGAAGGCCATGTTCGGAATGATCGCCGGTCCGAGTCCGAGATCGCCGGCCCGGCCCGCCACGACGCTGATGTAGTCGCACAAGCCGCTCTCGGCGATGGCGATCGCCGCCTCGAGGCATTCCTGCTGGTCCATGCCGTTGTCGGTCAATTCGTCGCCGACCATGCGGATGCCGACGACGAAGCGCTCGCCGACCTTCTCGCGGATCTCGGCGAGCGCCTCGAGGCCGAACCGCAGGCGGTTTTCCAGCGGGCCGCCATATTCGTCGGTGCGGGTGTTGGTGTCCTTCGACAGGAAATTGTTGATCAGCTGCCCGGCCTGAAAGGCGACCTCGACGCCGTCGAGACCGCCGTCGAGACAGCGCTTCGCGGCGGCGCCGAAATCGGCGCGGATCATCGCCATCTCGTGGCGTTCGATCAGCTTCGGCGGCGCGCGATGCTCGGGCTCGCGGATCGGGCCGGGCGCCACCGGCGCGATCCAGTTGCGCGAGTCGAAACGCGAGCGCCGGCCGGGGTGGGAAATCTGCGTGATGGTCGCAGCGCCATGACGGTGGATGCGCTCGGCGAGCGCCTGAAAGGCGGGAACGATCGCATCGTCGGCAAGATTGAGCTGTCCGAAGGACGGCGCCCAGGCGGCCGAGACCATCGCCGAGCCGCCGAACATCACCAGCGCGACGCCGCCCTTCGCCTTCTCCTCGAGATAGGCCGCATAGCGCGCCTTCGGCAGGCCGCCCTCGCCGTAGGAAGGCTCGTGCGCGCTCTGCACGAAACGGTTCTTCAACGTCAGATGTTTCAGCCGGAACGGCGTGAACAGGATGTCGGTCTTGGTCATGGCGCGCGGTCGGGCAGGCGGAACTGCCCGTGCCCTTCGAGGAACTCGCGCGTGCGCGCCTCGCGCGGGGCGACCAGCACCTCCTGCGGGCTGCCCTGCTCGTGGATCAGCCCCTGATGCAGGAAGATCACGCGGTCGGCGACGTGATAGGCGAAGCCGAGCTCGTGCGTCACGATCAACATCGTCATGCCTTCCTCGGCGAGCTGGCGGATGGCGCGCAGCACTTCGCCGACGAGTTCGGGATCGAGCGCCGAGGTCGCCTCGTCGAACAGCATGACGTCGGGCTCCATCGCCAGCGCGCGGGCGATGGCGACGCGCTGCTGCTGGCCGCCCGACAGGCGCGCGGGATAGACGTCGGCTTTCTCCGAAAGGCCGACCTTGTCGAGCAGCTTTCGGCCGAGCGCCTCGGCCTCAGCCCGCGGCCTGCCCTTCACCGTCACCGGGCCTTCGATGACGTTCTGCAAGGCGGTCATGTGCGGAAACAGATTGAACTGCTGGAACACCATGCCGACGCGCTTGCGCACCGCCACGAGGTCGGCGCCGGAATAGTGACGCAAGCCATTGCCGCGATCCGCGCCGATAGTCTGCCCGCCGAGCGCGATCGTCCCGCGCGAGGGCTGCTCCAGCAGGTTCACGCAGCGCAGCAACGTGCTCTTGCCCGAGCCCGAGGCGCCGAGAATGGCGATCGCCTCGCCCTTCATCACGTCGAGGTCGACGCCCTTGATCACCTCCAGCGCGCCGAAGCTCTTGTGCAGGTCGCGGATCGAGAGGATCGGCTGCATCGCTCTACTCCGAGACCCTGAGGCGGCGCTCGACGCTGCGGGCGACGATCGTCAGCGGATAGACCAGCGCGAAGAAGATGATCGCCACCGCCGTGTAGGCCTCGATCGGGTTGAAATCGGCCGCCGCGATGACGCGGGCGGAATGCAGCAGTTCGTAATAGGCGACGATCGAGGCGATGGCGGTCGTCTTGAGAATCTCGATGGCGCGATTGGTGAAGGCCGGCAGCATGCGCTTGATCGCTTGCGGCAGGATCACGCGGCGCATCAGCTGCGGATAGTTCATGCCGATGGCGCGCGCCGCGTCCCACTGGCCGCGCGCCAGCGACTGCATGCCGCCGCGGAAGATTTCCGCCGCGAAGGCGCCGCCATTGAGCGAGATGGCGATCGCCGCGGCGGTGAAGGCCGACAGTTTCTGACCCGTGAGGATCGGGAAGGCGAAATAGAACCAGATGATCAGCACCAGCACCGGCGTGTTGCGGAAGAACTCGACGAAGGCCGTCGCCGGCCAGCGGGCGAAGCCGCGGCGCGAATAGCGCCCGGCGCCGACGACGAGGCCGATCAGCGCCGCTGCGAGGATGCACACCACGGCCAGCGACAAGGTGCCGGTCAGGCCCGTCAACAGCGCTCGCCAGTTGTTGAGGAGACTCTGGAAATCCCACTGCATGGCGCGTCAGTGTCCGCCGCTCTCGCCGGAGCGGGCGAGGCGTGTCTCGAGCAGGCCCGCGAGCTGACTGAAGCCGAAAATGATCACGAAATAGGCGAGCGCGACGGCGGTGTAGACCTCGAGCGGGCGGAAGGTGAGCTGCACCACGTCATTGGCGCGGAACATCAGATCGGCGAAGGAGACGGTGGAGACGAGCGTCGTGCCCTTGAGCAGCTCCACCGAACGCTCGAACAGGGCGGGCAGCATGCGCTTGACCGCGATCGGCAACACGACGCGGCGCATGACCTGCGCCTCGCTCATGGCGATGGCGCGGGCCGCCTCGATCTGACCGCGCTCGACCGAGACGATTCCGGCGCGGAACGCCTCGGCGTAGAACGCCGCGGACAGGATCGACAGGGCGGCGATCGAGGCGCCATAGGGGCCGGCCTGCACGCCGATCAGCAGCGGCGCGGCGAAGAAGAACCAGAACAGCAGGACTATGCCGGGCGTGCCGCGCAGCAGCTCGATGAACAGGCCCGCCGCCAGGGCGAGCGGCCGCAGGCTCGACAGGCGCATCAGCGCCAGCGCAAGCCCGATCGGCAGGCCGAGCGCCAGCGCGACGACGAACACCCGGAACGTGTTGGCGAGGCCCCAGGCGAGGGTCTCCCAGTTGGCCGCGAGGACGGAGAAGTCCCATTGATAGGTCACGGCGTCGCCCGGTTCATGCCGACAGGTGCGATCCGTCGCGGCCCGCCGCCGCGCCTCACCACTGTTCGCGACGCACGGCCGGAACGGTTTTCGGATCGATGTTGCGGGAGGC
>JAEULW010000264.1 GCA_016793505.1 Methylobacteriaceae bacterium
GCCGAGTTCGGCCTCGGCCGAGGGCGGGCGGGGCTGCGGCGCGGGCTCGAGCCGCGCGGCGGGCGCCTCGCCCGACGGGGCGGCCAACGCCGCGACGGGGGCGGCGCGGGTCTCGACCTCGGTCTCGAGCGAGGCGAGGCGATCGACGATCTTCTCCAGCGTGTCGTGAACGGCGCCGAGCGTCGCGTGGGTGCGGCGGTCGGCCTCGTTCTGGAGCTGGCGCAGATCCTCGATCTCGCGCAGCTGCGGCGGGCGCTCCATCGTGCGGCGCATGTCGTCGAGCCGGTCGAGCAGCTCGGTCATCGTGGCGCGCATCTCGCCGACCGGGGCGGCGGCGTCCTCGGCGCGCTCGAGGCGATCGGCGAGGCGGGCGATCTCGCCGCGCAGCGGGGCGAGCGCGCGGTCGTCGACGGCGCGATCCTCGGCGACGCGGCGGGCGAGCTCCTCCATCATCCGCCTGAGGTTCGACTCGGAGGCGGCGGGATCGACCGCGCGGCGCTGCTCGTGCTCGGCGAGCTCGGCGCGGATGCGGGTCGTCAGCGAATCGAGCAGGCCGTCGATCTCGGGCGCGGCGAGGGGACGGGCGGTCGCCTCGTCGACCTTGCCGGCCAGCGCCTCGATGCGCGCCTCGAGCGCGGCGATGGCCGGCGCGCCGCCGCGCGTCATCATGGCGCGCAGTTCGGAGACGGCGTCGGCGACGTCGGCCGGGGCGCCGCGATCGGCCTCGGCGAGGCGGTCGAGACGGGCGGCGAGGCCGGCGATCTGGCGCTCGATGGCGGCCGCAGACGCGGCGCCGCCAGCGGCGAGCGTGGCGCGGATGTCTTCGAGCGCGGCGGCGACGTCGGTCGCCTCGCCGCCGCGATCGGCGCGCAACAGGCCGTCGAGCCGCTCGGCGAGGCCGTGAATCTGGCGCTCCAGCGCCTGCACGGCGCCGGCCGGCGCGGCCGCGCCGATGAGCGAGCGCATCTCGCCGATGGCGTGCGCGATGTCGGCGGAGGGGGCGGCGCGATCGGCGCGCGACAGCGCGTCGAGCCGCTCGGTCAGCGCCGCGATCTGGCGCTCGAGCCCGTCGAGCGAACCGCTCGGCACGGCGGCGGCCATCATGGCGCGAATCTCGCCGATCGCCGCGGCGATCTCGGGCGGATTGGCGACCGGGCCGAGCACCGCGAGGCGATCGACGCGATCGGCGAGGGCGGCGATCTGGCGCTCGATCTTCTCGACCGGCTCGGGGCGCGCCACGGCGGCGGCGAGCAGATCGCGGATCTCGCGCGTCTGGGCGCGCAGCTCGTCGAACTGATCCTCGTCGGCGGGGCGGGCGGCGACGCGCTCGAGGCGCGCGCCGAGCTGCTGGATGCCGCTCTCGATGTCGCCGAGCGCGGCGCGCGGATCGAGAACGCGCAGATTGCTGCGCAGCTCCTCGGCGAGGCGGGCGACCGGGGCGACGACGCTCTCGGCCGCGCCGCCGGCGCGCGAGGCCTCGACGCGAGCGGCGAGATCGCGCACCGCGGATTCGAGCGCGGCGACGGAGCCCGCCGGGGCGAGCTGCTCCATGGCGCGCGACATCGCCGCGATCTCGCGGCGCATCGCCTGCATGTCGGGATGCGGCGCGACAGGCGCGGCCGGCGCCTCGACGGCGCGGCGGGCCTCGGCGCGCATGTCCTCGATGCGGTCGGCGAGGCGGGAAATCTCGCCCTGCAGACCCTTGAACATCGGCTCGACGGGCGCGGCCTCGGCGCGCGGCGCGGGCCGGCGCTCGGCGGCGCGTTCGAGACGGGCGGCGAGCTGTTCGAGCCGGCGGTCGAGCACGTCGAGCGTGACGGCCGGTTCGGCCGGCGCAGGCGCGGGGGCGGCGGCGCGGGCCTCGTCGAGATCGCGCTGGCGGCGGGCGATGTCGGCGAGCTGGTCGGCGATCGGGCGCTGCGAGAAGCCGCGCGGGCGCGACGGCTCGGCCTGGCGCGCCGTCTCGACCTGGCGCGACGGCTCGACCTGGCGCGCCGGCTCGACCTGGCGCGGCTGCTGGGCGGCGGCGATCGCCGCGCCGGATGCGGCCGGGCGGCTGATCGCCTCCATGATGGCGCCGAGCTTCTGCTCGATCGTGTCGATGCGCGGATCGGCGGCGGGCGCGGCGGGCTGGGCGAGGCGGGTCGACAGGTCTTCGAGGCGGGCGCCGAAATCGCGCAGCGTCGTCTCGACGGCGCGCTCGGGGCGCGGGGCGGCGCGCTGGGCGAGCGCCTCCATGCGCTCTTCCAGCCGCTCGAGCGAGGCGCGGATCGGGCGCACGCCCTCGTCGCCGGCAGGGCGGCGGGAGATGCGGGATTCGAGATCGCCGAGACGATCGGCGACGCTCGCAAGGGCGGCGGCGGTGCGGTCGCCGGTCTGTTCGAAGGCGGCGACGGCGTCCTCGAGCAGGGCCTCGGCGTCGCGCTCGGAGGCGAAGGCGCGGCGACGGCCGGCCTCGCGGCGCGGGCGGCGGGGTTCGTCGCGCTCCTCGAAGCGGCGGCGGCCGCGGCGGCTCTCGCCCTCGCCGGAAAGGCGCGACAGGCGGGCGGCGACAGCCTCGAGCCGGTCCTGCGAGCCGAGATCGTCGACCTCGACGCCGAGATCGGCGGCCTGATCGGCGATCACGTCGTTGAGCCATTCGCCGAGGGAGAGGCCGGCGCGCCGCGCCGCCTCCTGCGCCGCCATGCGCGCGTCGAAATCGACGCCTCGAATGCTCCAGGGAACCGCTCTGCTCATGCCTGCGCCCGGCGGGAGCCCTTGCGGCTCCGGTAGGAGAAAAGATGCGACGCGGGAACGCTTCGGGACCGAGCACACGAACCGACGCCCGGCCCCGACGGGCGTCCCGGGTCCGATGTTTCGGCCGAGCTGGTGAACAAAGAGTTAAGAGTGGCCGATTTTGACACACCGGCCGGGGCGCCGGCGGGTTTCGACCCGGCGGAATCGCGGGAGAACGCGCCCGAGGCGGGCGCCGGCGCGTCGCGTTGCGTCATCTGACAGGCTGCCCCCAGCCGCTGGAACCGAACGCAAGAGACGCGAATCACCCGACGCGGCCACACTAGCGGCCGGAGTCTTCTGATTCTACGGCGCTTGCCGGGGCCTTTCGGGGCGGCGGCGCGTCAGGCTTCGGCGCCCGGCCGGCTCATGTTAAGGCGAACGCCCGCTCGAAGGACCCGCGCGTATGGACACCGATCAGCCGCTGCAGCCACACTATCCGCCGCTTTCGCCCGCCTCCACGGGGCTGGTCGGGCGATGCCCGCGCTGCGGCGACGGGTCGCTGTTCTCCGGCTTTCTGACGATCGCGCCGCGCTGCGAGGCGTGCGGGCTCGACTTCGCCTTCGCCGATTCCGGCGACGGGCCGGCGATCTTCGTGATGCTGATCGCCGGGGCGATCGTGCTCGGCGGGGCGCTGACGCTCGAGGCGCTGTGGGAGCCGCCGATCTGGGTGCATCTGGCCGTCACCGCGCCGCTGGCGCTGATCGTCTGCCTCGGCCTCCTGAGGCCGCTGAAGGGGCTGATGGTCGCCCTGCAATACCGCAACAAGGCCGAGCAGGGGCGGCTGGCGAAGTGACGGCGCGGCGCGGCCTCGTCGGCCCGGCGATCGCGACGGGGCTTTGCATCGCGCTGTTCCTGGCGCTCGGCGTCTGGCAGATGCAGCGCCTGACCTGGAAGGAGGGGCTGCTCGCCCGGCTCGACGCCCGCGCCGGGGCGGCGCCCGTCGCCCTGCCGCCGGCGGCGGAGTGGGCCGGGCTCATGGCCGACGATTACGCCTTCCGCCGGGTGAGGGCGCGCGGGGTCTATGAGGGGGCCGACGCGCTGGTCTTCGCCGGACCGGCATCGATCGACCGCGGGCCGGCGCAGCCCGGCTATTTCGTGCTGACGCCGTTCCGGCTGGCCGACGGCGGGGTCGTGCTGGTCAATCGCGGCTTCGCGCCGATGGAGCTCGCCGAAAAGGGCGGCTACGCGCCCCCGCCCGCCGGCGAGACCGGGATCGTCGGCCTGATGCGGCCGCCGGAGCGGCGCGGGCCGTTCACGCCGGCCGACGAGCCGGGGCGTGGCCGCTTCTTCACGCAGGACGCGGCGGCGATCGCGGCGGCGCGGGGCCTCGCCGACGCTGCGCCCTTCGCCGTCGATCTCGACGACTCCGGGCCGGGCTGGCCGCGCGGCGGCGTCGGCGCGCAGCGCCCGCCGAACAATCACCTGTCCTATGCGCTGACCTGGTTCGGCCTCGCCGCAGCGCTCGCCGTCTTCTTCGTCGTGTGGGCGCGGCGGCGCTGAGCGGCGCCGATTCGTGCCGGCGCGATTTCATGCTAGAGCACGGCCGAGGGACGGCCGGCCGCGCGGCCGCCGGGAAGCGGATTTTACATGCGTTACATCTCGACCCGCGGCGAGGCGGCGCCGCTCGGCTTTTCCGAGGCGATGCTGGCCGGGCTCGCCCGCGACGGCGGGCTCTATGTTCCCGAGCGCACGCCGCGCCTGACCGGGGCGACGATCGCCGGGCTTGCCGGCCGGAGCTATGCGCAAGCGGCCGAGACCGTGATCGCGCCCTTCGCGCCCGATCTGCCGGGGCTGCCGGCGGCGATCGCGGCGGCCTATGCGACGTTCCGGCACAAGGCGGTGACGCCGCTGACGCAGATCGACGACAATCTGTTCGTGCTGGAGCTGTTCCACGGGCCGACGCTCGCCTTCAAGGACGTCGCCATGCAGCTCATCGGCCGGCTGATGGACGCCGAACTCGCGCGGCTCGGCCGGCGCGCGACGATCGTCGGGGCGACCTCGGGCGACACGGGCGCGGCGGCGATGGAGGCGTTCCGCGGCCTCGCGCATGTCGACGTCTTCATCCTCTATCCGCATGGCCGGGTGTCGGACGTGCAGCGCCGGCAGATGACGACGCTCGACGATCCCAATGTCCATGCGCTCGCCATCGACGGCACGTTCGACGATTGCCAGAGCCTGCTCAAGGCGATGTTCAATCATCACGCCTTCCGCGACGCGATGCAGCTCTCCGGCGTCAACTCGATCAACTGGGCGCGCATCGTCGCGCAGATCGTCTACTACTTCACGAGCGCGGTGGCGCTCGGCGCGCCGCATCGGCCGGTCTCCTTCGCCGTGCCGACCGGCAATTTCGGCGACATTCTCGCCGGTCACTACGCGCAGCGCATGGGGCTGCCGGTGGCGCGGCTCAGCATTGGCACCAACGCCAACGACATTCTCGCCCGCGCGCTGGCGGGCGGCTGTTACGAGACGCGCGGCGTCGCGCCGACGCAATCGCCGTCGATGGACATTCAGGTGTCGTCGAATTTCGAGCGGCTGCTGTTCGACGCGACGGGCCGCGACGCGGCGGGCGTGCGGGGGATGATGGCCTCGCTCGGCCAGGCCGGCCGGTTCGACATTCCGGCGGCGGCGCTGGCGGCGATCCGCGCCGAATTCGACGCGAGCGCCGTCGACGAGGCGGCGACGACGGACGAGATCGCCCGCGTCTTCGCCGAGACGGGCGGGTTGATCGACCCGCACACGGCGGTCGGCGTGCGCGCGGCGCGCGATCTGCTGAAGCGCGATCCGGCGACGCCGGCGATCGCGCTTTCCACCGCCCATCCCGCCAAGTTTCCCGACGCGGTGCGCAAGGCGACGGGGCGGACCGCGCCGCTGCCGGCGCATCTGGCCGATCTCATGGAGCGGCGCGAGAGCTTCACGCGGCTGCCGGCCGATCAGGCGGCGGTCGAGGCGCATGTGCGGGCGCGGGCGCGCATCGCGCGCGGCGCGGCGGCATGAGCAAGACACGGATCACCCGGCTCGACTCCGGGCTCACCGTCGTCACCGACGCGATGGCGCATCTGGAGACGGCCTCGATCGGCGTCTGGGTCGGGGCCGGCTCGCGCGACGAGCGCGAGCACGAGCACGGCCTGTCGCATCTGCTCGAACACATGGCGTTCAAGGGCACGCGGCGACGCTCGGCCAAGGCGATCTCGGAGGAGATCGAGCAGGTCGGCGGCGATCTCAACGCGGCGACGAGCGTCGAGCAGACCGCCTATTACGCGCGCGTGCTCGCCGCCGACGTCGGGCTGGCGCTCGACATCATCGCCGACATCCTGACCGAGAGCGTGTTCGACGCCGAGGAGCTGGAGCGCGAGAAGGCGGTGATCGTGCAGGAGATCGGCGCGGTCGAGGACACGCCGGACGATCTCGTCTTCGACATGTTCGGCCTCGCCGCCTTTCCCGACCAGCCGATCGGCCGGCCGATCCTGGGCACGCGCGAGCGCGTCTCGGCCTTCGACCGCGGCGCCATCGGCGCCTATCTCGACGCCCATTACGTCACCGGCGCGACGGTGATCGCCGCCGCCGGGGCGGTCGACCACGACGCGGTGGTGGAGATCGCGAGCCGGCTGTTCACGCCGTTCGCGGCGCGGCCGGCGCCGGCGGCGGCGGCGGCGCGCTACGCCGGCGGCGACGCCCGCCACAAGCGGCGGCTCGAACAGGCGCACATCGTCTTCGGCTTCGAGGGCAAGTCGTTCCGCGATCCGGACGTCTACGCCGCGCTGGTCTTCGCCAACGCCGCCGGCGGGGGCATGTCGTCGCGCCTGTTCCAGGAAATCCGCGAGGAGCGCGGCCTCGCCTACGCCATTCACGCCTCGCACTGGTCCCTGTCCGACACCGGGCTGTTTTCGGTCTATGCCGGCGCCGGCGGGCGCGACGTGCCGGAGCTGTGCAACGTGGCGCTCGACTGTCTGGCGCAGGCGACCGTCGATCTCACCGAGACGGAAGTGGCGCGCGCTCGGGCGCAGATGAAGGTGTCGTTGCTCGCCGCGCTCGAATCGAGCGGCGCGCGGGCCGAGCAGATGGCGCGCCAGCTGCTGGCGCATGGCCGGCTGGTGCCGCGCGAGGAGGCGGTGGCGAAGATCGACGCGGTCGACGTCGCCGCGGCGCGGCGGGCCGGGCGCGCCATGCTCGCCGGCCGGCCGACCATCGCGGCGATCGGACCAGTCGCCAGGGCGCCCGATCCCGACCGGATCGCGGCGCGCATCGCCGGCGTGTGAGCCGATGGCGCTGTTCCGCCTCGGGACGCCCGAAACGCCGACGACCGTGCGCGGCGAGGGCGTCTATCTGCGCGCGCCGGAGCCGCGCGACTTTCCGGCATGGGCGGCGCTGCGCGAACAGAGCCGCGCCTTCCTGACGCCGTGGGAGCCGACCTGGCCGCCGGACGACCTGACGCGCTCGGCCTTCCGCCGGCGGCTCAGGCGCTACGCCGACGAGATGGCCGAGGACGAGGCCTATCCGTTTCTGCTGTTCCGGGCCGGCGACCACCGGCTGATGGGCGGTCTGACCCTCGGCAATGTGCGCCGCGGCGTCGCCCAGGCGGCGACGCTCGGCTACTGGATGGGCCAGCCCTACGCCGGCCATGGGCACATGCGCCGCGCCGTCGCGGCGGCCTGCGACTTCGGCTTCGACACGCTGCGGCTGCACCGCATCGAGGCGGCCTGCATTCCCGCCAACGCCGCCTCGCGCGCGCTGCTCGAACGCGCCGGCTTCCAGCCCGAGGGACTGGCGCGGGCCTATCTGAAGATCAACGGGGCGTGGGAGGATCACCTGCTGTTCGCGCGGCTGGAAAGCGACAGGGCGCGCTGAGGCGCCCGGCGCGGCGGCTTGCGTCAACCGGCGCGAGGCTTTACCACCGCCCGGACCGTGTATTTGCCAAACACACTTCCGACACGAAGGCGGCGCACGCGTCGCCCGCCGGCCGAGCTTCACCGCCAGACCTTCGACCCGAAACGATTTTTTCCGCGAGCGTCGTGCGCCCCTTCCGAGACTTCCTGATCGCGGTCCTGACGCTGCTCGCCGCGCTCTCGGCGAGCGCCGGCGCCGCCTTCGCCGTCGACGCGGTGCGCGTGCCGCTCGACGCCGAAGCGATCGACCTGACGAAGGCGGTGACGCTCTACAACAATGTCGAGGGCGACCGCATCCAGGTGTCGACCGCGGCGGGCTCGGACGGGATCATGCGGCGCATCGAGGTGCGCGCCCGCGTCGAAGGTTCGCAGCCGGCCTGGATCGTCTTCGCGCTGACGAACGACACCGAGGAGCAGATCGACCGGCTGATCGTCGCGCCGCATTTCCGGCTGGTCGGCTCGGGCGTGGTGTGGCCCGATCTCGGCGCCTCGCGCGTCTCGGCGATCACCGCCAGCCAGGGCTTTGCGCCCGAGCGCGAGGAGTCGGCGGACGCCGACGTCTTCCGCCTGACGCTCGATCCGGGCGCGACCGTCACCTATGTCGCCGAACTGCGCACCCAGAACCTGCCGCAGATCATCCTGTGGGAGCCCGACGCCTACAAGGACAAGATCACCAACATCACGCTCTACAAGGGCATCATCATCGGCATCGCCGGGCTGCTGGCGCTGTTCCTGACGATCGTCTTCGTGGTCAAGGGCGCGGTGATCTTCCCGGCGGCGGCGGCGCTCGCCTGGGCGGTGCTCGCCTATGTGTGCATCGACTTCGGCTTCTGGCAGAAGATCTTCGGCATCGACGGCGAGGCCGACCGCGTGTGGCGCGCCGCCGCCGAAGCGACGCTGGCGGCGACGCTGGTCGTGTTCCTGTTCGCTTATCTCAATCTCAGCCGCTGGCACGTGCGCTATTCGCACATCGCCGGGGTGTGGCTGCTGGCGCTGATCTCGGTGATCGCGCTGTCGGTCTACGATCCGCCGGTGGCGGCGGGCGTCGCGCGCATCTCGCTCGCGGCGATCGCCGGCTTCGGCTTCATCCTGGTGCTGTGGCTGTCGACGCATGGCTACGACCGGGCGGTGATGCTGATCCCGACCTGGCTCCTCCTGCTGATGTGGGTGGCGGCCGCCGCCTTCGCGGTGACCGGCCAGCTGACCAGCGATCTGGTGCAGCCCGCGCTGATCGGCGGGCTCGTGCTGATCATCATGCTGATCGGCTTCACGGTGATGCAGCACGCCTTCGCCGGCGCCTCGCTCGGGCACGGATTCGTCACCGACGCCGAGCGCAAGGCGCTGGCGCTGACCGGCTCGAGCGACATCGTGTTCGACTGGGACGTGCCGGCCGACCGGATCCATGTCAGCCCGGAGGTGGAGGTCCAGCTCGGCCTCGAACGCGGCGCGCTGGAGGGGCCGGCCTCGGGCTGGCTCGACGTGCTGCATCCCTTCGACCGCGACCGCTACCGCGCCGCGCTCGACGCAGTGCTCGAACAGCGGCGCGGCCGCATCCAGCACGATTTCCGGCTGCGCGCCGCGGACGGGCACTATTTCTGGTTCCTCCTGAAGGCGCGGCCCGTCGTCGGCGCCGACGGCGAGGTGACGCGGGTGATCGGCACGCTCGCCGACGTCACCGAAACGCGCACCGCCGAAGAGAGGCTGCTGCAGGACGCGGTGCACGACAATCTGACCGGTCTGCCGAACCGCGAACTGCTCGCCGACCGGCTCGAGACCAGCCTGACGCTGGCGCGCGAGGGCCAGACGGCGCGGCCGAGCGTCATCGCCGTCGATCTCGACCGTTTCAAGCAGATCAACGCCGCCGTCGGCCTGTCGGTCGGCGACTCGATCCTGCTGACGCTGGCGCGCCGGCTCAACCGGCTGATCAAGCCGCAGGACACGCTGTCGCGCGTCTCGGGCGACCAGTTCGCGCTGATCGTCGCCGGCGCCGATCCCGACGCGGTGATGGCGCTCGCCGACGCGGTGCGCCGCTCGATCGCGACGCCGGTCACCTTCGCCGATCGGGAGATCGCCATCACCGCCTCGCTCGGCGTCGTGTTCCACGACGCGCAGCTGCACGAGCGGCGCGAGGACATGCTGAAGGACGCGGAGATCGCCATGGCGCACGCCAAGCGCTCCGGCGGCAATCGCGTCGAGGTGTTCCGCCCCGCCATGCGCGGCCAGCGCTCGGACCGCATGTCGCTCGCCGCCGACATGAAGCGCGGCATCGAGCAGGGCGAGTTCCGCGTCTTCTTCCAGCCGATCGTGCGGCTCGAGGATCGCACCGTCGCCGGCTTCGAGGCGCTGGTGCGCTGGGATCATCCCAAGCTCGGCCGGCTCGGGCCGGCGGAGTTCATCCCGATCGCCGAGGAGACGGGGGCGATCGTGCAGCTCGGCGTGTTCGTGCTCGAGCGCACGGCGCGCGAACTCGCCGCCTGGCAGCAGGCGCTCGACATCCAGCCGCCGATCTTCGCCAGCGTCAACGTCTCCTCGCGCCAGCTGATGCGGCACGATCTTCTGCACGACGTGAAGGCGGTGATCACGCGATCCGGCGTGCTGCGCGGCACGCTGAAGCTGGAGCTGACCGAAAGCCTCGTCATGCAGAATCCGGAATTCTCGGCGCAGATGCTGCACCGGATCCGCGAACTCGGCGCAGGTCTGGCGCTCGACGATTTCGGCACCGGCTATTCCTCGCTCGCCTATCTGCAGCGCTTCCCGTTCGACACGATCAAGATCGACCAGTCGTTCGTGCGCCAGAACGGCAAGGGCGCGCGGCCGATCATCCTGCGCTCGATCGTGACGCTGGCGCACGATCTCGGCATGGAAGTGGTGGCGGAGGGCGCGGAGACGGAGTCGGACGCCGTCGAACTGTCGCAGCTCGGCTGCGAATTCGCGCAAGGCTACGCCTTCGGTCCGCCGATGACGGCGCTCGACGCGCGCAAGCTGGTTGGCGCCGCGCCGGAAGCGGCGTGAGCGCGCGCCGCAGACGGCGGCGCGGCGACGACAAGGATCGACGATCATGACGCTGACCGTCTGGACCTACGACTGGGTTCCCGAAGGCCCGCGCGGCTACGTGCGCGATCTCAGGCTGCGCTGGGCGCTGGAGGAGGCCGAACTCGCCTACGAGGTGCGCAGCACGCCGTTCGAGAACCGCGGACCCGACCATCTGAGGCGTCAGCCTTTCGGGCAGGCGCCATTCCTGAGTGACGGCGACATCACGATGTTCGAGAGCGGCGCGTGCCTGCTGCATATCGCGGCGAGGAGCGAGCGGCTGATGCCGAGCGATCCCGCCGGCGCGGCGGAGACGTTGCAATGGGTGATCGCGGCGCTCAACTCGATCGAGATGGTCACCGTGCCGTGGTGGTTCCTGTCGCTTTCGGGCGACACGGAAAACGGCCTCGCGGGCTGGGCGCGCCAGCGACTGGCGCATGTCGAGGCGGTGCTGCAAGAGCGCGACTGGCTCGCCGCCTCGCGCTTCACCGTCGCCGATCTGTTGATGGCTGACGTGCTGCGCGTCCCGAAACTGCGCAGCTTCGCCGCCTCGCCGACGCTCGAGGCCTATGTGGAGCGGGTCTGCGACCGGCCGGCGTTCAGGAAGGCGCATGCCGACCAGATCGCGCATTTCGAGGCCGCAGATCGCGCGCGGCGGAAGACCTAACGCGCCGACGCCAACAGCTTGCGCGACTGGCGCTCCCACAGCGCGCGGATGTCGCCGGCGAGCGCCTTCAGGGCGCGGCGCGCGGCGTCGCGGGCGGCGTTGTCCGCGCCGGCGGCGCGGCAGGCCGCCTCGATGCGGGCGAGACCCTCGGCGCTCATGCGCGCAGCCTCGGCCTCGATCGAGGCGTCATGCATCAGCGCGTCGCCCTCCATCGCCAGCGCCGCGCCGTTGGAGACGGCGACGAGGTTCCAGTCCTCATACGGATTGACGTGCAGCTCGTGGACGACGAATTCGCGATGCGCGCCAGCCCAGACCGGCTCGGCGATCAGCGTGACGAAACGCACCCAGACGTTGCGGCCATTGGCCGCCATCAGACGATTGAGCGGGGCGAGAAGGCGCGCCGTCTCGGCCTTCTCGCGGGCGAGGCGGCTCTCCATCACCTCGCGGATGTTCTCGATGTTGGCGACCGCATCGGGCCTGATCCCAAGTTTGGCGAGCACGGCGGCGGCGGCGGGATCACGCCACAGCTCCTTGGGGAAAATGCGCTGCGGCTGAACCAGCGGCGGCAAATCCGCGACAGGCACCTGCCGTTCGAAGGCGCGATCGACCATGGCGACCATCCGCGAGGCGTGACGCAACGGCGCGCATGGTCGCTTGCGCGCCGGCCCGCCGCCAGTGGCGCGAGACTGGACCTTCGGGTTAAGGTTTATATGACGTTACGCTCGAGGATCGGGCGCCCGGCGGCGATGCGGTCGAAGGCGAAGTCCGACAGATCGAGCGCGCGGTAGCCGCCGTGGACGATCAGCTCGGCGAGGCCGCGACCGATCGCCGGCGCCTGCTGGATGCCGTGGCCGGAAAAACCGGCGGCGAGATAAGCATTGTCGAGGCCGGGCATGGGGCCGACGATGGCGTTGTGATCGAACAGGTTGAGATCGTAATGACCGGCCCAGGCGCGGCCCGGCCGGATCTGTTCGAAGGCCGGAATGCGCCGGGCGAGGGCGGGCCAGACCTGCTCCTCGAACTGCGCCCAGTCGACGTCGAAATCCTCGCAATGGGGATCGTGCTCCGGCACGCCGGCGCCGATATAGCCCTCGCCTTCCGGCCGCACCCAGACGCCGCTGACGTCGATCATCAGCGGCAGATCGGGCAGCGGCGTCGGGCAGGAAAACTGGAAGACGCTGCGCTTGCGCGACTCCACCGGAATGTCGAAGCCGCACAGCCGGGCGATCGTTCGCGCGCCCGAGGCGCCGGCGCAGTTGACGAAGGCGCCGCAGGCGACGACGGCGCCGTCGTCGAGCGTCACCGAGACGACGCGCCGGCCCTCGCGGGCGAGGCCGGCGACGGCCGCCTCGCGATAGGCGACGCCGAGGCTGCGCGCCTTGCGCCGGAAGGCCTGGGTCAGGCCATAGCCGTCGAACCAGCCCTCGCCGCTCGCCCCCCAGCTCGCGGCGGCGAGATCGTCGGTCGCGACATAGGGAAAGCGCGCCGACAGTTCGGCCGGCGTCATCAGCACGACGTCGGCGCCCTCGGCGATCTGCAGGGCATGGTTCTGAGCCAGAATGCCGGCGCCGGCGGCGGTCGCCAGATAGAGATAGCCTTTCTCGCGCACGGCGATGTCGGGAACGTCGCCGTCGACGGCGAGCAGTTCGCGGCCGCGGCGCAGGAAGTCGATCCCGTGCAGCGAAACGCGGATGTTGATGGCGGTCGAGAACTGCTGGCGGATCGAGGAGGCCGACAGCGCGCTCGCCGCCTTCGCATAGGTGAGGTCCTTCTCGATGACCAGAACGCGGCCGGAAAAGCCGCTGTCGGCGGCCAGATGATAGGCCAGCGAACTGCCCATCGCGGCGCCGCCGGCGATGACGACGTCGTATCTCTCGGCCATGGTCGCAGCGTCCTCGTCTGACCGGCGGATGGTAGCCGGGCCGGGCGCGGCCGCAAGGCGGACGAGGCCATTGCGGCGCCGGGCGCGAGGCATTAGAAGCGCCCGACCCCGACGGAGAAGAACATGCGTCCCTCGAAACGCGCCCCGGACGAATTGCGCCCCGTATCGCTGGAGCGCGGCGTGGCGCGCTATGCGGAAGGCTCCTGCCTCGTCAAGTTCGGCAATACGCATGTGCTGTGCACCGCCTCGCTCGAGGACAAGCCGCCGATCTGGCTGCGCGGCCAGGGACGGGGCTGGATCACCGCCGAATACGGCATGCTACCGCGCGCCACGCATACGCGCACGCGGCGCGAATCGACGAGCGGCAAGCCCTCGGGACGGACGCAGGAAATCCAGCGGCTGATCGGCCGGGCGCTGCGCTCGGTGGTCGATCTGCCGAAGCTCGGCGAGCGGCAGATCTCGATCGATTGCGACGTGATCCAGGCGGACGGGGGCACGCGCACCGCCTCGATCACCGGCGCGTGGATCGCGCTGCACGACTGCCTGAAATGGATGCGCAGCAAGAGCATCGTCAAGGACGATCCCATGAAGGATCATGTCGCGGCGGTGTCGTGCGGCGTGTTCAAGGGCACGCCGGTGCTCGATCTCGACTATGACGAGGATTCGGCGGCCGAGACGGACGCCAATTTCGTCATCACCGGCAAGGGCGGGCTCGTCGAGGTGCAGGGCACGGCCGAGGGGGCGCCCTTCTCGGAAGAAGAACTGCTCGCCATGCTGCGGCTGTCGCGGCTCGGCGTCGCGCGCCTGATCGACATGCAGAAAGACGCGATCGCCTGAGCGCGCGGCGCGCCCAGGCGAGGCGGCGACTCACGGCAGCGTGTAGGCGGTCTTGACCGTCGTGTAGAATTCGGCGGCGTAGCGGCCCTGCTCGCGCGGGCCGTAGCTCGATCCCTTGCGGCCGCCGAACGGCACGTGATAGTCGACGCCCGCCGTCGGCAGGTTGACCATCACCATGCCGGCCTGCGCATTGCGCCTGAAATGCGAGGCGTATTTCAGGCTCGTCGTGCAAATGCCCGAGGACAGGCCGAACTCGGTGTCGTTGGCGAGGTGCAACGCCTCGTCATAGTCCTTCGCGGCGATGACGGCGGCGACGGGGCCGAAGATCTCCTCGCGGGCGATGCGCATGTCGTTGCTGACGCCGGTGAACAGCGCCGGCGAGAGATAGTAGCCGGGCGTCGAACGATTGAGCTTCTCGCCGCCCTCCTTCAGCGTCGCGCCTTCCTTGCGGCCGACGCCGATGTAATCCATGTCCTGATCGAGCTGCGCCGGATCGACGACGGGTCCGATATGCGTGCCGGCCTTCAGCGCGTCGTCGATGACGAGGCCCTTCATGCGCTCGGCCATCGCCTCGACGAAGCGATCGTGAACGCCCTTGGTGACGATGAGGCGCGAGGAGGCGGTGCAGCGCTGGCCGGTGGAGAAGAAGGCGCCGTTGACGGCGCATTCAACCGCGGTCTTCAGATCGGCGTCGTCGAGCACGACGAGCGGATTCTTGCCGCCCATCTCGAGCTGGAACTTCTTCATCGACGCGACGCAGGCGGCGGCGACCTTGCGGCCGGTGGCGACCGAGCCGGTGAAGCTGATCGCGTCGACGCGCCTGTGGTTCAGCATCGTCTCGCCGACCACCGAGCCCCGGCCCATCGCCAGATTGAACACGCCCCTGGGAAAGCCGGCGCGATGAATGATCTCGGCGATGGCGTGGCCGCAGCCGGGCACGAGATCGGCCGGCTTGAACACCACCGTGTTGCCGTAGGCGAGGGCCGGGGCGATCTTCCAGGCCGGAATCGCGATCGGGAAGTTCCACGGCGCGATGATGCCGACGACGCCGACCGGCTCGCGGGTGATCTCGACGTCGACGCCGGGCCGGGTCGAGGCAAGCTTCTCGCCAGGAATGCGCAGCGCCTCGGCGGCGAAGAAGGAGAAGATCTGGCCGGCGCGAACCGTCTCGCCGACGCCCTCGGCCAGCGTCTTGCCCTCCTCGCGCGACAGCAGGCGGCCGAGCTCGTCCTTGCGGGCGATGATCTCGTTCGAGACCTTCATCAACAGGTCGTAGCGCTCCTGCGGCGTGGTGCGCGCCCAGGCATGCGCGGCGGCGTGCGCGGCCTCGATCGCCTCGGCGGTCTGCTTCGCCGTGGCGCGCGCATATTCGCCGATCACATCGTCGGTGTTGGACGGGTTGACGTTGCGCGACACCTCGTCGCCGCCGACCCATTCGCCGGCGATGAGATTGTGATGAACGGTCATGATCTGCTCCGATGAAGGCGTCCGGCTTCAGAGAAGGCCGCGGCGCGACAGGTTGCGCATCAGCGCGGCGGCGCCGAAGGTCCAGGGCGGACATTCGGTCGACAGGCGCATGCGGTTGACGAGACGGCCGAGCTTCGGCGTCGCGATGGCGACGACGTCGCCGAGCTTGTGGGTGAAGCCCTTGCCGGGCGCGTCGCGATCCTCGATCGGCGCGAACATCGTGCCGAGAAACAGCACGGCGCCATCCGGATACTGATGATGCGCGCCGAGAAGCTGGCGGGCGAGATCGGCCGGATCGCGGCTGATCTTCGAGATCGAGCTCGATCCTTCCATGCGGAAGCCGTCCTCGCCCTCGACCAGCAGCCGCACCTCGGCGCGGCGCACGTCGTCGAGCGAGAAGCTCGAGTCGAAGAAACGCAGCAGCGGGCCGATGGCGGTCGAGGCGTTGTTGTCCTTGGCTTTCGACAACAGCAGCGCCGAGCGGCCTTCCACATCGCGCAGATTGACGTCGTTGCCGAGAGTGGCGCCGACGATGCGCCCGTCCGAGGCGACGACGATGACGATCTCGGGCTCGGGATTGTTCCAGGTCGAGACCGGATGCAGGCCGGCGTCCATGCCCGGGCCGACGGCCGAGAGCGGCTGCGCCTTGGTGAAAATCTCGGCGTCCGGGCCGATGCCGACCTCGAGATATTGCGACCAGGCGCCGATGGCGATGAGATGATCCTTGAGCTTCTGCGCCTCGGGCGAACCGGGCTTGAGCCTCGACAGATCGTCGCCGATGAGGCCGGTCATCTCGGCGCGGATCGCGGCGGCGCGGGTGAGATCGCCGCGCGCCCGCTCCTCGATGACGCGCTCGAGCATCGACACGGCGAAGGTGACGCCGGCGGCCTTGACCGCCTGCAGATCGACCGGGGCGAGCAGCCAGGGCCGGGCGGGGTCGCGCCCCTCGGGCGCGGCGTTGGCGAGAATGTCGGCGAAGGCGCCGAGGCGCGGCCCGTCGGCGGCGCGCAACGCGGCGGCCGGGTCGTCGCTCTCGCACAGATCGCGCATCGTGGCGAAGCGGCGCGAGATGTCGAACACGCCCTCCGGCCGCACCGCGACCACGGCCGGCCCCTCGACCTCAGGCAGAAAGACGCGGCCGGCGAGCGCGCCCGTCGCGCCATCCTCGGGAAGCGTCGCCGCGGCGTCGAGCCGGCTGCGCAGATCGATCATGTCGGGCGGTCCTGGCGGCGTTTTCGGGAGCGCCGGCAGTATTGACGCTCGTTCCGGCGCTGTCTAGCGTCGCAGCCCCATCAGCGACCGGCCGCGCGTCCGGCATGCGCGAACCGCATCGCGCGGCGCGCCCGATCCTTTCGCCACGACGAGCCCGCCGCCATGACCCGCACGCTCCGACTCGACCCGGCCGACAACGTCATCGTCGCGGTGGACGCGATCGCGCAAGGCGCCGTCATCGAGGGCGTGAGCGCGCGCGATCGCGTGCCGCGCGGCCACAAGATGGCCGCTGCGCCGATCGCCGCCGGCGCGCCGGTGACGAAATTCGGACAGATCATCGGCTTCGCCGCGCGCGCCATCGCGCCCGGCGAATGGGTGCACGAGCACAATGTCGAGATGCGCGACTTCGCGCGCGACTATCGATTCTCGGAAGCGGCGCGCGCCGAGGACGTGCTGCCGGTCGAGCGGCAGGCGACGTTCCAGGGCTTCCGCCGCGCCAACGGCAAGGTGGGCACGCGCAACTACATCGCCATCCTGACCAGCGTGAACTGCTCGGCCACCGCGGCGCGCTTCATGGCGGAGGAGATCAACCGCTCCGGCCTGCTCGCCGACTATCCCAACATCGACGGCGTCATCCCGCTGGTGCATGGCGACGGCTGCGCGCTCGACGCCAAGGGCGAGGGCTACGAAGTCCTCAAGCGCACGCAATGGGGCTACGCCACCAATCCCAACGTCGCCGGCGTGGTGATGGTCGGCCTCGGCTGCGAGAGCTTCCACATTCCGAAGTGGAAGGAGGCCTATGGAATCGTCGACTCCGACACGTTCCGGACGATGACGATCCAGGAGACGGGCGGCACGAAGAAGACGGTGATGGCCGGCGTCGAGGCGATCAGGGCGATGCTGCCGATCGCGAACCGCGCGCGGCGCGAAACCGTGCCTGCATCCGAACTGATGCTGGCGCTGCAATGCGGGGGATCGGACGGCTATTCCGGCATCACCGCCAATCCGGCGCTCGGCAAGGCGGTCGATCTGCTGGTGCGGCACGGCGGCACGGCGATCCTGTCGGAGACGCCCGAGATCTACGGCGCCGAACATCTGCTGACGCGCCGCGCCGCCAGCCGCGAGATCGGCGAAAAGCTCGTCGGCATGATCCGCTGGTGGGAGGACTACACGACGCGCAACCGGATGGAGATGAACAACAACCCCTCGCATGGCAACAAGCTCGGCGGGCTCACCACCATCCTGGAGAAATCGCTCGGCGCGGCGGCCAAGGGCGGCGGCACGACGCTGACCGGCGTCTATCACTACGCCGAGCCGGTGACGGCGAAGGGCTTCGTCTACATGGACACGCCGGGCTTCGATCCTGTCGCGGCCACCGGGCAGGTCGCCGGCGGCGCCAACATTCTCGCCTTCACGACGGGGCGCGGCTCGGCCTATGGCTGCAAGCCGACGCCCTCGATCAAGCTCGCCACCAACACGCCGATCTACGAGAAGATGATCGACGACATGGACATCAATTGCGGCGACGTGCTCGACGGCGTGTCGCTGGAGGAGAAGGGGCGCGAGATTTTCGAGGTCATCCTGCGCGTCGCCTCGGGCGAGCGTTCGAAGTCCGAGCAGCTCGGCTATGGCGACGCCGAATTCGTGCCCTGGCACATCGGCGCGGTGATGTGAGCGCGCGACAGGGCCATCCGATGCGCGCGGCGCTCCTCTTCGATCTCGACGGCACGCTGACCGAGACCGACCATCTGCATTTCGAGGCGATGCGCGAGACGCTGGGCGAGCACGGCGTCGCCGTCGACTGGCCGCTCTACGAATCGCAGATGCTCGGCGGCGCCAACGCCGACCTTGCGGCGCAGTTCCTGCCGCATCTGGCGCCGGCCGAGGGGCTGGCGGTGATGCACGACAAGGAGGCGCGCTTTCGCGCCCGAGTCTCCAGCCTGACGCGGGCGGCGGGGCTGACCGAGCTGCTCGCCTTCGCCGCCGATGCGCGCCTGCCCTGCGCCGTGGTCAGCAACGCGCCGCGCGCCAACGCGATGCTGATGCTGGAGGCGTTGGGACTGGCGAGCCGCTTCGATCCGATCGTGCTCGGCGACGAGTTGCCGCGCGGCAAGCCCGATCCACTGCCCTATCTGACGGCGCTCGCCACGCTGGGCGCAGACGCGCGCGGCGCGCTCGCCTTCGAGGATTCGCGCTCGGGCATCCGCGCGGCGGTCGCCGCCGGGGTGACGACGATCGGCGTCGGCGCCTCGACGCCCGCGGCCGACATGCTGGCCTGCGGCGCGGCGCTGGTCGCGCGCGATTTCACCGACCCGGACTTGTGGCGGCTGGTGCGCAAGACCGCCGTAACGATGGAGGACACCGCATCATGAGACTCGCCCAGATCGTCGACGAAGCCGGCAAGCGCGCCGTGGTGGTGACCGCGCGGGAGGAATCGCGGCTGGTGAAAGGCGCAAAAAGCGTGCATGCGCTGGCGCTGGCGGCGATCGCCGCGGGCGAGAGCCTGCGCGCCCATATCGCGGCGCGCGGCGTCGGCAAGCCGGTCGATCTGGCCGCCGCCTACAGGCAAGGCCGCGTGCTGACGCCGCTCGATCACGCCGATCCGGCGCATATGCTGGTGACGGGCACGGGCCTCACGCATCTCGGCTCGGCCGAGGGCCGCGACAAGATGCATCGCGATCTCAACGACGCGGCGACGCTCACCGACTCGATGAAGATGTTCAAGATCGGGCTCGAGGGCGGCAAGCCGGGCAAGGGCGCGACCGGCGCGCAGCCCGAATGGTTCTACAAGGGCGACGGCTCGACCGTCGCCGCGCCCGGCGCGCCGCTCGTCTCGCCGCCCTTCGCGCTGGACGGCGGCGAGGAGCCGGAGATCGTCGGGCTCTACGTGATCGGCCCGGACGGAACGCCGCATCGCATCGGCTTCGCGCTCGGCAACGAATTCTCCGATCACGTCACCGAGCGGCAGAACTATCTCTATCTGGCGCATTCAAAACTGCGCGCCTCGTCCTTCGGGCCGGAAATTCTGGTCGGCGATCTGCCGGCCGACGTGCAGGGCGTCTCGCGCATCCGGCGCGGCAAGAGCGTGTTCTGGGAGAAGCCGTTCATCTCGGGCGAGCAGAACATGTCGCATTCGATCGCCAATCTCGAGGCGCATCATTTCAAATATGCGCTGTTCCGCCGGCCGGGCGACGCGCATGCGCATTTCTTCGGCACGGCGACGCTGTCCTTCTCGGACGGGGTGAAGACCGAGGCCGGCGACGTCTTCGAGATCGAGGCGGCGCCTTTCGGACTGCCGCTGCGCAATGCGATGAAGATCGCCAAGGGCAAGGCGCCGAAGGTGAAGGCGCTGTAGGGCGAACTCGACGCGCCTCGCCCTTCGACTTCGCTCAGGGTGCGGCGCTGCTGCAACGTTGCGGCTCGCCGCCGTCCTCGTCCTGAGCTCGTCGAATGACGAGGATGGCGGCTGCAAGCCTGATCGCCCGACGCGCCTCAGGCCGCCTCGGCGCGTCGCGACAGGAAGGCGGCGGCGATCAGGTTGCGCGTGTAGTCCTGACGCGGCTCCTCGTAGATCTGCCGCGTCGGGCCGCTCTCGACGGCGAGGCCGTCCTTCATCACGATGATCTCGTCGGCCATGGCGCGCACCACGGCGAGATCGTGGCTGATGAACAGATAGGTGAGGCCGCGCCGCTCCTGCATGCCGCGCAGCAGATTGACGATCTCGCGCTGCACCGAACGGTCGAGCGCCGAGGTCGGCTCGTCGAGCACGACGAAGGCCGGCTCGAGAATCATGGCGCGGGCGATGGCGATGCGCTGGCGCTGGCCGCCGGAGAATTCGTGCGGATAGCGGTTGCGCGAGGCCGGATCGAGTCCGACCTCGGTCAGCGCCTGCGCCGCGCGGGCCTCGCGCGCGGCGCGGTCGATCTGCGGCTCGTGCACCAGCAGGCCTTCGGTGATGATGTCGCCGACGGTCATGCGCGGCGACAGCGAGCCGAAGGGATCCTGAAAGACGAGCTGCATCGACTTGCGCAAGGGCCGCATGGCGGCGCGATCGAGCGGGGCGAGATTGCGATCCTCGAAGCGGATGGCGCCGGCGGCGGGCGTCAGCTTCAGGATGGCGCGGCCGAGCGTCGACTTGCCTGAACCCGACTCGCCGACGACGCCGAGCGTCTGGCCGCGCTTCAATTCGACGCTGACGCCATCGACGGCGCGCACCAGATGCGGCGGCTTGAACATGCCGGCCGGCATCTTGAACGTCACATGCACATCGCGGGCGCTGACGACGACCGGCGCGTCGGCCGGCGGCGGCGCCTTCGTGCCCGTCGGCTCGGCCTCGAGCAGCATCTTCGTGTAATCGTGCTGCGGGGCGGCGAGGATGCGCGCTGTCTCGCCCTGCTCGACCACCTCGCCGCGGCGCATGACATAGACGCGATCGGCGAAGCGTCGGACGATGCCGAGATCATGGGTGATGAAGACGATCGCCATGCCGAGCCGCTTCTGCAGATCGGCGAGGAGCGCGAGAATCTGCGCCTGCACGGTGACGTCGAGCGCCGTCGTCGGCTCGTCGGCGACGAGCACGGCCGGATTGTTGGAAATCGCCATGGCGATCATCACGCGCTGGCGCTGGCCGCCGGAGAGCTCGTGCGGATAGGACTGGATGCGGCGCTCGGGCTCGGGAATGCCGACGAGGCGCAGCAGCTCCAGCGCCCGCGCCTTCGCTGCGCCGCGCGACAGGCCGCCATGCACCATCAGCGGCTCGGCCAGCTGATCGCCGATGCGGAACAGCGGATCGAGCGAGGTCATCGGCTCCTGAAAGATCATCGTGACCCTGCGGCCGCGCACGCGGTCGAGCTCGCGCGAGGACAGGCCGAGAATCTCGCGCCCCTCGAGGCGCACCGAGCCGCTGGAGCGCCCGTTGGAGGCGAGAAGGCCGATCGAGGCCATCATCATCTGGCTCTTGCCGGAGCCGGATTCGCCGACGATCGCCACCGTCTCGCCGCGCCTCACAGACACATCGACGCCGCGCACCGCGTCGACCGGTCCGTCCGGCGTCGAGAAGACGACCTTCAGGCCGCTGATTTCAAGAACGGGTTCGCCGGTCACCTCAGCGGTCCTTCGGATCGAGCGCGTCGCGCAGGCCGTCGCCGACGAAGTTCAGCGCGAACAGCATGGCGATGAAGATCGTCGCCGGCGCGATCAGCATGTAGCTCGCGCCCTGGATGTTCTTGGCGCCGTCGGAAATCAGCACGCCGAGGCTGGACATCGGCTCCTGCACGCCGAGGCCGAGGAAGGACAGGAAGCTCTCGAGCAGGATGACCTTCGGCACCAGCAGCGTGAGAAAAACCACCACCGGCCCGAGCGTGTTGGGGATGATGTGGCGGCGCAGGATGCCGCTCGAATCGACGCCCAGCGCCTCGGCCGCCTGGACATATTCCTGACGTTTGATCGACAGCGTCTGGCCGCGCACGATGCGCGCCATGTCGAGCCACTCGATGGCGCCCACGGCGATGAACATCAGCACGAAGTTGCGGCCGAAGAACACCACCAGCAGGATGACGAAGAAGATGAAGGGCAGCGAATAGAGAATGTCGACGATGCGCATCATCACCATGTCGACGCGGCCGCCGAAATAGCCGGCGATCGCGCCCCAGGCGACGCCGATGATCAGCGCGACGAGCGAGGCGAGAATGCCGATCAGCAGCGAGATGCCGCCGGCGAGCAGAATGCGCGAGAGCAGATCGCGACCGTTCGAATCCGTGCCGAAGAGGAACAGGCGCCGCTCGATCGGCGCTTCGACGACGAGGCGCCTGCCCTCCTCCTGCCGCTCGACGACGCGGGCGGGATGGAACAGGTCGGACCGCTCGAAATAGGCGAGCAGCCGCTCGTCGATCGGGCGCGGCGATTCGAAGGTCATTCGGACGACGTCGCCCTCGATCTTCCTGTCGACCGCCTGGACGCGCATGCGCGCGACGATGCGATCGAGCGCCGGGCCGATCTGGTCGGCGAGCGGATAGGGCTTCAGCGAGGGCTGCACCTTCACATAGTCGGGAAACACCTGATCATAGGCGTGCGGCGTGATCGCGCGGCCGAGCGTGAAGGCGAGCGCGAGGAAGGCGAGGAAGATCAGGCTCGCCACCGCGGCGCGGTTCTGCATCAGCCGGGCGCGCGCATCGGACCAGAGCGAGCGGCCCTGCGGGGCGGGCGATGAAGGGGGGCTCTGCGCGCCGTCGATCGCGGTCATCGGCTCACTCGTAGCGCACGCGCGGATCGAGCCAGGCGTAAACGAGGTCGACCACGAGGTTGAACAGGACGACGAGCACGGCGACGAGGATCACGGTGCCCATCACCAGCGTGTAGTCGCGGTTGAGCGCCGCGTCGACGAAATAGCGGCCGATGCCGGGAATGGCGAAGATCGTCTCGACGACGATCGAGCCGGTCATCAACGCGGCCGCCGCCGGGCCGAGATAGGAGACGACGGGCAGCGCCGCGGCGCGCAGCGAATGCTTGAGCACATAGCGCAATGGCAGGCCCTGCGAGCGCAGCGTGCGGATATGGTGCGAGCGCAAGACCTCGATCATCGAGGCGCGCGTCAGGCGGGCGATGATGGCGATCTGCGGCAGCGCCAGCGTGGCGATGGGCAGAATCGAATTGCGCCAGGCGCCGTCGTTCCAGCCGCCGAGCGGCAGCCAGGCGAGGGCAAGGCCGAAGACGAGCTGCAACACCGGCGCGACGACGAAAGTGGGAATGGTGATGCCGAGGGTCGCGCCGGTCATCACCGCGTAGTCGGCGGCGCTGTTCTGGCGCAGCGCGGCGAGCGCGCCGAGCAGCGAGCCGACGACGAGGGCGACGCCGAGGGCGGTGGCGCCGATGCGCATCGAGATCGGCAGGGCGCGGGCGAACAGCTCGTTCACCGAGAAGTCGCGCCAGTAGAAGCTCGGCCCGAGATCGCCGTGCAGGAGGCTCTTGAGATAGATGAGATACTGCTCCCAGAGCGGCCGGTCGAGCTGGTAGACGCGCTTGAGGTTCTCCATGACCTTCGCCTCGAGCGGACGTTCGAGATCGAACGGTCCGCCGGGGGCGACGCGCATCAGGAAGAACGAGAGCGTGATGATGATGAACAGCGTCGGCAGCGCGGAGAGCAGACGCTTGACGATGTAGAGGGCCATGACGGCCTCGCCCCCGACGGGCGCCGGCGCCGTTTCAGGCGCCGGCGCGTCGTCTCACTTGATCGACATGTAGCGGGCGAGGTGACGGTCGAGCGTGTTGGCTTCCCAGCCCTGCAGCTTGGGCGAGATCAGGTTCTTCGAGCCGTAGAACATCAGCTGCAGGAAGGCCTGATCACGCACGAACAGCTCTTCGGCCTGGCGCATCGTCGCGGCGCGCTTGTCGGGCGCGTCCTTGGAAGCCTGCGCCATCAGCCTGTCGAAGTCCGGATTGGCGTAGCTGGCGTAGTTGAGGCCCTTGTTGTCCGACATGCCGAGGAACAGGAAGTTCTGGGCGTCGGGATAGTCGGCGATCCAGCCGGCGCGGGCGACGTCGAAATCGCCCTTGTCGCGCAGCAGCGCGTAATGCGTCTTGAGATCGGTGTTGACGAATTTGGTCTCGACGCCGAGGCCTTTCCACATATCAGCGAGAGCCACGGAGGTGTTCTTGTGGTTCTCGGAGGTGTTGTAGCGGATCTCGATGGTCAGCTTCTTGCCGCCCGGGCCGTAGCCGGCCTCCTTGAGCAGGGCCTTGGCCTTGTCCTCACGGTCGATCGGCGAGGCGTCCTTCCACGACACGGTCGCCGGATTGGCGTAGCTGCCGATGCCCGGCGGCACGAAACTGTAGGCCGGCACCATGGTGCCGCCCCAGATCTGCTCGGCAAGGAATTCGCGGTCGATCACCATCGACAGCGCCTGACGCACGCGCACATCGTCGAACGGCTTCTTCGTCGTGTTGAAGACGAAATAGTAGGTGCCGAGATAGGGCGCGGTGCGGAACTGGTCCTTCAGCGTCTCGCGGATGAACTTGATCTGGTCGGTCGGCACGTCGCCATAGCTGTGAATCTCGCCGGCCTGGAAGCGGCGCAGCGCGGCGGCGCGATCCTCCATCGAATAGAAGATCTGCTTGTCGATCTTCACGTTCGCGGCGTCGCGATAGTTCGGGTTCTTGACCAGCGTGATCTTGTCGTTCGGGGTGAACTGCTCGAGCATGTAGGGGCCGTTCGACACCGAATTGCCGGCCTTGACGAAGTCCTTGCCGTGCTTCTCGACCGAGCCGGGATGCACCGGCAGGCCGGTCTGGTGGGCGAGCTGGGCGATGAAATAGGGCGCCGGCGTCTCGAGCGTGATCTCCAGCGTCTTGTCGTCGATCGCCTTGACGCCGAGATCCTCGACCTTCGCCTTGCCCTTGTTGACCGCCTCGCCATTCTTCAGCGTGTAAAGAATGTTGGCGTATTTGGCGCCGGTCTCGGGATTCATCAGGCGGCGGAAGCTGAAGACGAAGTCGCCGGCCTTGACCGCATCGCCGTTCGACCATTTCGCGTCGCGCAGGCGGAAGGTGTAGACGAGACCGTCGTCGCTGACGCTCCAGCGCTCGGCGACGCCGGGCACGACATTGGCCTTGGCGTCATAGGTGACGAGGCCTTCGTACATCTCGAGCAGAAGATCGGACTCGACCACGGTCGAGGTCTTCTGCGGATCGAGCGTCTCGGGGTCGCCGGCGGCGCCGCGGTGATAGACCATCTGCGCCGTCGCCAGCGCGGTCGTCGCCAGCAACATGCCGAGCGTCGCCGCCATCCTCACCAGGCCTGAAGCGCGCATGAGATCCCCTCCATCTGTGCGGCGGCGTCGCGACGCAGCCGAATAATGCTGCGCCGAGCGTGCCATAGCCCCCCGCGACAGGCAAATGACGGGCGCGCGATCGATGCGGTCCGGCGCTCAGGCGCCGAGGCGGCCCTCGTAGGCCTGATGGTAAAGACGCAGCGCCGCCGCCTCGTCGAGCTTGACCGGGTTGCCGCCGGCGGTCGGATCGAGCGGGGCCATGCGCGCCATCAGGTCGAAGCGCGAATCGTCGACGCCGAAGGCCTTCAGCGTCGGCGGGGTTCCGACCGCCTCGCGCAACTGCATGATCCAGCCGAAGAAACCGTCGAAGGAGGCGGGCAGGCCGAGATAGGCGGCGGCTCGGGCGAGCTTCTCCTCGATGGCGGGCCTGTTGAACGTCAGCACATAGGGCACGAACACGGCGTTGGTCATGCCGTGATGGGTGTCGTAGAGGGAGCCGACGGGATGCGACAGGGCGTGGATCGCGCCGAGCGCCTTCTGGAAAGCCGTCGCGCCCATGGCGGCGGCGGCCATCATCTGCGCGCGGGCCTCGATGTCGGCGGCGTTCTTCATGACGGCGGGAAGCGCTTCCTTGACGAGGCGCATGCCCTCGAGCGCGATCCCGTCCGCCAGCGGATGCCAGAACGGGCCGCAATAGGCCTCGAGACAATGGGCGAGCGCGTCCATGCCCGTGCCGGCGGTGATGTAGGGCGGCATGCCGACCGTCAGCTCGGGATCGCACAGGGCGACGACGGGCATCATCTTCGGGTGGAAGATGACCTTCTTGGTGTGCGTCGTCTCGTCGGTGACGACGCCGGCGCGGCCGACCTCCGAGCCGGTGCCGGCGGTGGTCGGCACGGCGACGACCGGCAGGATGCCGGCCGGGTCGGCGCGGGTCCACCAGTCGCCGACATCCTCGAAATCCCACATCGGCCGGGTCTGGCCGGCCATGAAGGCGATGACCTTGCCGGCGTCGAGCGCCGAGCCGCCGCCGAAGGCGACGACGCCGTCATGCCCCCCGGCGCGCAGCGCGGCGACGCCGGCGGCGATGTTGGCGGCGACCGGGTTGGGCTGGATGGCGCTGAACAGGCCCGCCTTGCGGCCGGCGGCCTCCAGCCCGGCGAGGGCGGCGACGGTCATCGGCGCGCTCGCCAGGCGCGGATCGGTGACCAGCAGCGGCCGGGCGATTCCGGCCTGCGCCAGCGCCTTCGGCAATTCGGCGATCCGGCCGGCGCCGAACCAGACCGTGGTGGGATAGCTCCAGTTCGCCGTCCGTTTCATAGGCCCCCTCCGCGCGCGACGCCGGACGCGGCATGACACGAAACGCCGTCCCGCGGCAATCGTCACATATCTGTCATGTTCGTCTTTCGCCCGCCCCGCCGAGCGTCTAGGCTCGCGCTCCCCCGCCCGCCTACCGGAGTTGCAGCCAAGTTGAACACGGTCGATCTGCACGCCACGCAGCTGCTGGCGCAACTCGTCGGCGCGGTGGCGCTGCTGCTGTGGGGGGTGCGCATGGTGCGCACCGGGGCGACGCGCGCCTTCGGCTCGGAACTCAGGCGCGTCATGGCCTCCTGCGCGCGCAGCCGGACCGCCTCCTTCCTCAGCGGCCTCGCCGTCACCGGCCTCGTGCAATCCTCGATGGCGACGGCGCTGGTCGTCTCGTCCTTCACCGCGCGCGGGCTGATCGGTCTGCCGGCGGCGCTCGCCATGATGTTCGGCGCCGATGTCGGCTCGACCCTCGTGGCGCAGGCGTTCGCCTTCGACGTCAAGTGGCTGTGGAGCCTCGCCGTGCTCGCCGGCGTCGCGCTGTTCAACGGCTCGACGACGGACCGGGCGCGCGGCATGGCGCGCATGGCGCTCGGAGTCGGCTTCGTGCTGCTGGCGCTCACCCATCTCGGCGACGTGGCGCGGCCGCTGGCGCAGTCCGCCGCCTTCCGCACCGTGATGAGCGCCATCGCCGGCGAGCCGATCATCGCGGTGCTGGTGGCGGCGGCGATCACCTGGTTCGTGCATTCCAGCCTGACGATCGTGCTGTTCGTGATGTCGCTGGCCGGGGCCGGCGCGGTGACGACGGTCGAGGCGCTGGCGCTGATCGCCGGCGCCAATGTCGGCGGCGCGCTGGCGCCGCTGATCGCCCAGTCGGGCCAGGCGCCGGCGGCGCGGCGCGTGCCGCTCGGCAACCTGATCGTGCGCGCCGCGGCGGCGGCGATCGCCCTGCCCTTCCTGGCCGCGATCGCGCCATGGATGAGCGTCTTCGGCGGCGGGGCGGCGCGCGCCGCCATCAATTTCCACACCGTGTTCAATCTGGCGGCGGCGCTGGTCGCGCTGCCGCTCACCGGACCGCTGGCGCGGCTGTGCGAAAAACTGCTGCCCGACCCGCGCGAGACCGCCGAGCCGACCGGCCCGCGCTATCTCGACGACGCGCTGATCGAGCAGCCGGACGAGGCGCTGGCCTCGGCGATGCGCGAGACGCTGCGCGTCGGCGACAAGGTCGAAGCGATGCTGCGCAACGCCTTCACGGTGCTCGAACGCGACGACCAGAAGCTGATGAAGCAGGTGGGCGACGCCGACAACGAGGTCGACAAGCTCTATGAGGCGATCAAGCACTATCTGATGAAAATCTCGCGCAACGAGCTGCCGGCGAGCGAGGCGCAGCGCTATGTCGAGATTCTCACCTTCACCACCAATCTCGAACATGTCGGCGACATCATCGACAAGAACCTGATGGAGCTGGCGGCCAAGAAGATCAAGCACCGCTACGCCTTCTCCAGCGAGGGCCTCGACGAGATCCGCGACTTCCACGGCCGCGTCATCTCCAATCTGCGCCTCGCGATGAACGTCTTCGCCACCGGCGACGTCAATCTGGCGCGCCGGCTGCTTTCGGAAAAGACGTCGCTGCGCGAGGTCGAGCGGCGCGCGGCGGAAAGCCATTTCATGCGCCTGCGCGCCGGGCGGGCCGAATCGATCGAGACGAGTTCGATCCATCTCGACGTGATCCGCGACCTCAAACGCATCAACGGCCATCTGACCAGCGTCGCCTACCAGATCCTCGAGACGGCGGGAGAACTCACCGAATCACGATTGAAGAGCGAGGCGGGAGGCGATGTCGCGCGCGCGGGCGAGAGCTGAGGCCGGGGCGCTGGCTCTGGTTGTGGCGCTGTGCGGCGGCGCAGCGGCGCAGGAGGCGCTGGTCAGCGTCTATTCCGACATTTCGCGCGGCCGCTGCGCCACGCATGACGGCCGGGCGGCGCGTGCGCGCGCAGCGGGCGATCACGATCCGGTGGTCTATCGCTGCCCCACCCTGCCCGGCCGCAGCGTCGAGCTGCGCTTCATGGGCGCGGCGGTCGGCCTCGCCTTCGGCGCGCCGGCGAAGCGCACGACGCCGATGCAACTGGCGACCGGCTACGACGTCGGCCCGCGCATCGAGTGGCGCGGCCTCGGCGCCGGCGCGGCGTTCCAGCCGAAGGCGGCGATCCTGCGCCTCGTCGAGCGCGACGAAACGGGCAAGCCCGGTTCGGCGCTGGCGATCCTGAAGGTCGAGGGGACGGAGGTCTGCGCCGCCGGTTTCGTCGACGGGGCGCGGGCCGACGCCAACGCCGCGGCGCGCCGCCTCGCCGACGATATCGCCGGCGATTTCGCCTGCGGCGCGACGCCGCGCGTCGTCGGTCCGCTGTCGCCGGCGGCGCAGATTATTTTCGAGCGCAACAGGAATTGAACTGCGAGCCACAGGTATTTCTGTACTATTCGCCTTCGCAACGTGACGGAGGCGGCCTCCCATGCGACTTGCGACCTACAATGTCGAGAACCTGTTCGACCGCGCCAAAGCGATGAATTTGCACAGCTGGGCGGAAGGTCGCCCGGTTCTGCAGCGCTTCGCGAAGCTGAACGCACTGCTCGGCAAGCCGCGCTATGCGCCGGCCGACCGCGCCGCGATCGCTGCGCTGATCGTCGATCTCGGCATGGAGAAATCCGACAGCGGCCCGTTCGTGCTGCTGCGGCGCAACCGCGGCGGCCTGTTGAAGCGGCCGAAAGCGGGCGGCGTCGAGGTGTTCGCCGAGGGCCGCGCCGACTGGACGGGGTCGCTCGAACTGATCGACGAGCCGATCGACGAACTGGCGATGCGGCACACGGCGCGGGTGATCGTCGATGTGGCGGCGGACGTTCTCGGCGTGGTGGAAGCCGAGAGCCGCCCGGTTCTGAACGGCTTCAACCGCGGCGTCCTGCCCGCCCTCGGCGGCGACGCCTATCGGCACGTCATGGTGATCGACGGCAATGACGATCGCGGCATCGATGTCGGCCTGATGAGCCGCGAAGGCTTTTCGATCGGCCGGCTGCGCAGCCATGTCGACGACCGTCTGGAGGGCGGCGGCCCTGTCTTCTCCCGCGATTGTCCGGAATTCGAGATCACGACGCCGGGCGGCGGCCGGCTCGTCGTCCTCGTCAACCATCTCAAGAGCAAGGGTTACGGCAAACCGGCGGAGTCCGATGCGCGGCGGCGCGCCCAGGCAGCGCGGGTCGCCGAGATCTACCGTGCGCTGCGCGCCGACGGGGAGGAGCGCATCGCCATCCTCGGCGACCTCAACGACACGCCCGACAGCGCGCCGCTGCAGCCGTTGCTGCAGGCGACCGACCTGCGCGACTGCTTCATGCATGCCGCCTTCGCCGATGGTGGGCATGCGGGCACGCATGGCGCCTGCAAGGCGGGCGACAAGATCGACTACATCCTGCTGTCGCCGGACCTCTTCGACCGCGTGACCGCCGGCGGCGTCGAGCGGCGCGGCATGTGGGCGGGCGTCAAGGCGAAGCGCTGGCCGATGTACGACACGCTGACGCGCGAGCAGGAGGCGGCGTCGGATCACGCCGCCGTCTGGGTCGATCTCGACCTGTGAGACGTCAGACCTGCTCGACCTCGCGCACGTCGGGCAGGAAGTGGCGGAGCAGGTTCTGGATGCCGTTCTTCAGCGTCGCCGTCGAGGACGGGCAGCCCGAGCAGGCGCCCTTCATGGCGAGGTAGACGACGCCGTCCTTGAAACCGCGGAAGGTGATGTCGCCGCCATCGCCCGCCACGGCCGGGCGGACGCGCGTGTCGAGCAGCTCCTTGATCGCGGCGACGGTGTCGGCGTCGCCGGGCTCGAAGAACTCGTCCTCGGCGTCGTCATCCTGCGCCCCGCCCTCGACCAGCGGCTGGCCGGAGACGAAATGCTCCATGATGGCGCCGAGAATGGCGGGCTTGAGGTGCTGCCACTCGCCCGACGCCTTGCTGACGGTGACGAAATCGGCGCCGAAAAAGACGCCGTCGACGCCGTCGATGGCGAACAGCGCGCGGGCGAGCGGCGAGGCCGCCGCGCCGGCGGGATCGCGAATGTCGAGCGTGCCCTCGGCCATCACCGCCCGGCCGGGCAGGAATTTGAGGGTGGCGGGATTGGGGGTGGCTTCGGTCTGAATGAACATCGGGGCCTCACGCGCCGGGTCAAGGTCGGGCGTATGACGGGGCGCCCCGCGGGGCGCGCGTCCCTGTAACATGGGGCGGCGGCGGGGGCGAGACAATCCTGCGCGGCGGCGCGCTGCGCTCAGGACATGGCGTCGATATCGGCCTCCTCGAGCCCGCCGGGGACGATGACCACCGGAATCGGGAAGGAGGCGGCCGCCGCGCCGGCGATCGTGCTGACCAGAGGGCCCGGCCCGTCCGAGCCGACGCCGGCGGCCAGCACGAGATAGGAAATATCCTCGTCCTCCTCGATCAGGGCGACGATCTCCTGCCCCGGCGCGCCGGTGCGGATCACCT
>JAEULW010000251.1 GCA_016793505.1 Methylobacteriaceae bacterium
GGTCCGCGCACTCCCACCATCGCGGCGTCGACGCAGCTCGCCGCTCGCGCCGCGTCCGAAAGCGGGCCGCGAGGCAGCTCGACGCGCGCGCCGACGCCGCTCGCCCGCAGCATCTTGGTCAGATCGCCGACAAGACCGTCCGATACGTCCATGCCGGCGCGGGCGTGGGCGCGCATGGCGCGCGCGGAGGACAGGCGCGGGCGCGGCAGCAGGTAGCGCTCGCGCAGCGCGTCGCGATGCTGCGGCGTCAAACGCGGCGCAAGGCCCGCCTCGCGGCGCAGGGCGAGGCCGAGCGCGGCGTCGCCGATCGTCCCAGTGACATAGAGCGCGTCGCCCGCCTGAACGGCGAAGCGCTTCACCATGCGCCCCGCCGGCGTCGTTCCGAAGGCGGTGACCGACAGCGTCAGCGGGCCGGGCGTCTTCACCGTGTCGCCGCCGAGCAGCGGGCAGCCATAGGCGCGGGCGTCCTCGCCGAGGCCGCGCGCGAAGGCGGCGAGATCGTCCTCGCGCCAGTCCGCCGGCAAAGCGAGCGACAGCAGGAAGCCGGCAGGATCGGCGCCCTTGGCGGCGAGATCGGACAGGTTGACGCGCAGCGCCTTGCGGGCGATCGCGTCGGGCGGATCGTCGGCGAAGAAATGCACGCCGGCGACCAGCGCGTCGCATGTGAGGACGAGATCGCAGCCCGGCGGCGGCGCATAGCGCGCCGCATCGTCCTTCAGCGCGAAGGCGCCCTCCCCGGCGATCGGCGCGAAGTAGCGGGCGATGAGATCGTCTTCGGAGAGCGGCGCGGTCATCGCCGCCCCTCTGCGTCATTGCGAGCAGGCGAAGCCGACGAAGCAATCCACGTCGGGCGAGGAGCGCTGCGGGACCAGGGATCGCTTCGCTGCGCTCGCGATGACGGCGTCAGCCGTGCGGGGCGCATGGGCGGCCCTGCCCGCCTCACGCGAATTCGTCGGCGCGCAGCCGGCGCGCCAGCGCGTCGAGCACGGCGTTGATCATGCCGGACTCCTCACGGCCGAAGAAGCCGCCGGCGACGTCGACGTATTCCTTGATGACGACGCGGGCCGGCACGTCCTTGCGGCGCGAGAGTTCATAGACGCCGGCGCGCAGGATGGCGCGCATCACCGAGTCGATGCGCTTCAGCGGCCAGCCTTTCGCCAGCGCGTCGTCGACCAGCGGATCGATGACGCGCTGATGCTCGAGCACGCCGGTCAGCACGTCGCGGAAGAAGCCGGTTTCGGCGGGTTTGTATTCGTCGCCCTCGATCACCCGGCCGAGCCAGAAGGATTCGAACTCGGCCAGCACGTCGTTGACGCCCTTGCCGGCGACGTCCATCTGATACAGCGCCTGCACGGCGCCGAGCCGGGCGGCGGCGCGATCGGGCCTCGTCGCAGCCTCGCCCATCACGCGGCTCCGAGGCGGCGCTTCAGCGCGGCGAGCGCGAGGGCGGCGCGGGCGGCGTCGCCGCCCTTGTCGAGACGGGCCGGGTCGGCGCGCTCCAGCGCCTGTTCTTCGGTCTCCACGGTGAGAATTCCATTGCCGAGAGCGAGGCGACGCTCGACGCCGAGCGCAGTGAGGGCGCGGGCGCTTTCGTTGCAGACGATCTCGAAATGATAGGTCGCGCCGCGGATGACGCAGCCGAGCGCGATCGCCCCGTGATAGGCGCGCCCCTGACGTTCCGCCGCCTCGAGCGCGATCGCCATGGCGACCGGAATCTCCAGCGCGCCGGGCACGGTGACGACATCGTCCGTCGAGCCGGCGGCTGCGAGCGCGCGGCGCGCGCCGTCGAGCAGCATCTCGCCGATCGCGTCATAAAAGCGCGCCTCGACGATGAGGAAGCGCGCGCCGTCGAGACGGGTCGCGGCGGCGTCCGGATTTCGGCTCGGTTCGGCCATGGCGTCCAATGGTTCGGCGAAAGCGCCGGGCGGCGCACTCCCTAGCGCATGCGCGGCCCGAGGGAAAGCGCGAGGCGGCCTTCGCCGGGGTCGTCCTCGCGAGCGCAGCGAAGCGATCCACCCTGGCCGTGGCGCAGACGGACGATGGATCGCTTCGCTACGCTCGCGATGACGGTCTCGCCGGGCGCGCCCTAGCCGTCCCGCGTCTGCGCCAGTCGCGCCGCATAGCGGGCCATCAGATCGACCTCGATGTTGACGCGCGCGCCGCTCGGCGTCGTCCCCCAGGTCGTCACGGCGAGCGTGTGCGGGATCAGCAGCACGGAGAAAACGTCGCCCTCGACCGCGTTCACCGTCAACGACGTTCCCTCGAGGCAGACCGAGCCCTTCTCGGCGATGAACCGCGACAGCGCGCGCGGAGCGCGCACGGTGAAGCGGGCCATGCCGTCGAAATCGTGACGCGTGACGATTTCAGCGACGCCGTCGACATGGCCGGTGACGAGATGGCCGCCGAGTTCGTCGCCGATCTTCAGCGAGCGTTCGAGATTGAGGCGCGTTCCGGCATGCCAGTCGCCGGCGGTGGTGCGCGCCAGAGTCTCGGCGCCGACGTCGACGTCGAACCATGTGCGCCTGCCCGCCGAGCCGATCTCGACCGCTGTGAGGCAAGGGCCGGAGCAGGCGATCGAGGCGCCGGTCGCGATGCTCGCGACGTCGTAGCCGCAGGCGATGCGGATGCGGCGCAAGGCGCCGCGCGTCTCGACCGAGACGACCTCGCCGACATCGCTGACCAGTCCGGTGAACATCAGACTTTCTCCCAGCGGCGCAGGCGATCGACGCCGAGCCGCGACTCCTCGACCAGACGATAGCGCGAGGGATCGGCGAGCGCGGCGCGCGCGGCGGACTCGAGCGCCGGCGCGCCGGCGCGGGCGAGCGGCTTCGGGCTGGTGAACAGCGCCATCTCGTCGACGAGGCCGGCGCCGATCAGCGCGGCGGCGATCTGCGGCCCGCCCTCGCTGAAGACGCGCGTCAGGCCGCACGAGGCGAGGGCGGCGAGCGCCTCGGGCAGCGACAGGCGGCCTTCCGGGGCGGCGACGCGGACGATCTCGACGCCGGCCTCGCGCAGCGCGGCGGCGCGCGGCTGCGGCGCGTCGTCGCCGGCGATCGCCAGCACGGGCCGCTCGCGCGCGGTGACGACGAGGCGCGAGCGCAGAGGCAGGCGCAGCGCCGCATCGAGCACGACGCGCAGCGGGCGATAGCGCTCGAGGCCGGGCAGGCGCACGGTCATCAGCGGATCGTCGGCGAGGGCGGTGCCGATTCCGACCATGATCGCGTCATGCGTCGCGCGCATCATCTGCACGCGATTGTTGGCGGCGAGGCCGGTGATCATCAGGCGCGGGTCGTGCTCGCCGCCGGCGGCGTAGCCGTCGGCCGTCTCGGCGAGCTTCAGCGTCACCGCAGGCCGATGCGCGGTGCGCGCCAGGATGTGGCCGAGATGGGCGCGGCGCGCCTCGTCGGCGCAGACGCCCTCGACGACCTCGACGCCGGCTTCGCGCAGGCGCGCATGGCCGGCGCCGGCGACGCGCGGATCGGGATCGCGCAACGCCGAGACGACGCGGGCGACGCCGGCGGCGAGGATGGCGTCGGCGCAGGGCGGCGTCAGGCCGTGATGGCTGCACGGCTCGAGCGTGACGTAGAGCGTCGCCCCGCGCGCCGCAGCGCCGGCGTCGGCGATGGCCAGCGCCTCGGCGTGCGGGCGGCCACCGGGCGCGGTGGCGCCGCGGCCGACGATCACGCCGTCGCGCACGACCAGCGCGCCGACCGCCGGGTTGGGCGCCGTCAGCCCGAGATTGCGGCGCCCATAGGCGAGCGCGGCCTGCATGAAGCGGCGATCCTCGGCGTCGCGGTCGAGAGCGCCGCGCCCGGATGTCGATGCGCCGGTCACGGCGTCGTCAGACGTCGGGCGCGACGGCGAGGCGCGGCTTGCCGCGCGGCGCCGGCGGCTCCTCGTCCGGCGGGTCGCGCTCCTTCAGTTCGGCGACCAGCGCCTCGAAGTCGCCGGAGTCGCGGAAATCGCGATAGACCGAGGCGAAACGCACGAAGGCGACGTCGTCGAGACGCTTCAATCCGTCCATCACCATCTCGCCGATCTTCTGCGAGGGGATTTCGGCCTCGCCCTGGCTCTCGAGCTGGCGGACGATGCCGTTGACCATGCGCTCGACGCGCTCGGGATCGACCGGGCGCTTGCGCAGCGCGATCTCCAGCGAGCGCATCAGCTTGTCACGGTCGAAGGGCACGCGCCGGCCGGATTTCTTGACCACGGTGAGTTCGCGCAGCTGTACGCGCTCGAAAGTCGTGAAGCGCCCGCCGCAATCGGAGCAGACGCGGCGGCGGCGGATCGAGGAGGCGTCCTCGGTCGGGCGCGAGTCCTTCACCTGCGTGTCGAGGCTCGAACAATAGGGGCAGCGCATTCAGCTCTCCGCTGCGGTCTCGTCTGCGAGCGCCGCGATCAGATTGGCGCTGGACCAGGAGGGCCAGCCCGTCCCGGCATAGTCCCGGTCATGGCTCCAGATATCCGCCTCCAGCGTCCATGCCAACGCCAGAATGTGGGCGTCGCGGGGTGAGCCGTTGCCGGAGGCGGGGGCGCGGGCGAGGCGGGAGGCGGCGGCGGGCATGAGCTCCAAATACTGCTCGGGCGATGCGGCGAACAGTTTCCCGAACAGATCGTCGGCCGCCCGTCGCGCGCGTGGGCCGGGATCGATCTGGTCCAGCACGGCGAACACTTCGAGGCGCACATGCTCCGTGGTGCAGACGACCCGCCGGACCGCCGACGATTCCAGATAATGCAGCGTCCTGCGGCCGCGCAGCGCGCTCAGAACGATGTTGGCGTCAACGACGATTTTTCCGGACGGACGTCGCCTGCTCATTCGTCCACGGGCTCGCCGATATAGGCGGCGAGCCGGGCGTCGGCCTCTTTCGAGCGGGCTGCCGCGGCGGCCCGGATCGAGGCTGCGATCTCCGCCATCTCCTCGGGCGAGATGCGCCGCGGACCGGGCGACAGGATGCCGACCGTCCGGTCGCCCGACTTGATCGGCACGGGATGGGGCAGCGCCTCGATCGCGCCGGCCGACATCTTCTGCAGCTCGCGCATGGTCACGACGCCCGTCCGCAGCGGTTTGCGGGCGGGCTTCGGCGTGGATTTGCCGGCGGATTTCGACGGTCTGGGCATGGCGGACCTCGCCCGGTATGTAATAGCGTAGGTACGCCGGGGCGACAAGGCGCGCCGCCACGCCCCCTGCCCTCACATGTAGATCGGGAAGCGCCGGGTCAGGTCCTTCACCTTGGCCTTCACCGCGGCCTCGACGGCGGCGTTGCCCTCTTCGCCGTTCTTTGCGAGGCCGTCGAGCGTCTCGACGATCAGTTCGCCGACGCGTCTGAACTCGGCGACGCCGAAGCCGCGCGAGGTGGCGGCGGGCGAGCCGATGCGGATCCCGGAGGTGATCATCGGCTTTTCGGTGTCGAAGGGCACGCCGTTCTTGTTGCAGGTGATGTGGGCGCGCCCGAGCGCGGCCTCGGCGGCCTTGCCGGTCAGCTTCTTGGGACGCAGATCGACGAGGGCCATGTGGTTGTCGGTGCCGCCGGTGACGAGCGCGTAGCCGCCGGCCGCCACCGTCTCGGCCATCGCCCGCGCATTGTCGACGACGGCGCGCGCATAGGCGCGGAATTCCGGCGTCAGCGCCTCGCCGAAGCACACCGCCTTGGCGGCGATGACATGCATCAGCGGGCCGCCCTGCAGGCCGGGGAAGATCGCGGAGTTGATCTTTTTCGCGATCTCGGCGTCGTCGGTGAGGATCATGCCGCCGCGCGGGCCGCGCAGCGTCTTGTGCGTCGTCGTCGTCACCACATGCGCATGCGGGAAGGGCGAGGGATGCGCGCCGCCGGCGACGAGGCCGGCGAAATGCGCCATGTCCACCATCAGGTAGGCGCCGACCTTGTCGGCGATCTGGCGGAAGCGGGCGAAATCCCAGTGGCGGGCGTAGGCCGAGCCGCCGGCGACGATGATCTTCGGCCGGTTCTGTTCGGCGAGGCGCTCGACGGCGTCCATGTCGACCATCTGGTCGGCGACGCAGACGCCGTAGCTGACGCAGTGGAACCATTTGCCCGACATGTTGACGGGCGAGCCGTGGGTCAGGTGCCCGCCGGCGGCGAGGTCGAGACCCATGAAAGTCTCGCCCGGCTTCATCAGGGCGAGGAAGACGCCCTGATTGGCCTGGCTGCCGGAATTGGGCTGAACGTTGGCGAAGCCGCAGCCGAACAGCTTTTTCGCCCGCTCGATCGCCACCGTTTCGGCGATGTCGACGAACTGGCAGCCGCCGTAATAGCGCTTGCCGGGATAGCCCTCGGCGTACTTGTTGGTCATCACCGAGCCCTGCGCCTCGAGCACGGCGCGCGAGACGATGTTCTCGGAGGCGATCAGCTCGATCTCGTCACGCTGGCGGCCGAGTTCGAGCTCGATGGCGCGGGCGATCTCGGGATCGGCCTCGGCGAGCGAGGCCGAGAAGAACGAGTTCGAGAGAGTGGGAGCGAGCGAAGCTCCGGCGGACGCGTTCGGCATGATCGGGCCTCGTCAGGATCGCGGGCCGCGACGGCGAGGCGCCGGGTTGCGGCGTCCGGCGCGCCGTAGCGGCGGGCCGGCGCGCCATAGCACGGCCGCGCCCGGGCGCAAAGGCGGCCCCGGCCGCGGCGCCCCCTCGGCGTAGCAAGTTATTGGTCAGACGAGCACTTTGCCACGTGCGTCGGTTCAGAGCGGCGCGCCCTCGTTGAAGAAGCGTTCGATCCGGGCGTTCAGGACGGGCGGGCCGCCGTCCAGCGACACATTGTCGAAGCGGCGGATGACGAGGCGCACGTCGAGCCGCTCGAGCGGGCCGGGTTTCGGGCCGGCTCTGCCGAATCGGCTGCGCTCGAGGCCGCGGACGTCGATCAGCAGCAGCGGCTTGCCGGGATGGGCGGCGAGGAGATCGTAGACGCCGGACAGGCCGGGCGGCACCTCGGCCCTGACGCCGTCGCCGATCGAGCCCTCGGCGAAGATCATCAGATGCGCGCCGCGGGCCAGCGCCTCGCTGAGCCGGCGCTTGGTTTCCTCGGTGCGGCGGCGGCGCTCCTCGGGCGGCAGCGCCTTCGGCGAGCCGAGCGGAATGGCGTCGAACAGACGCATGAAGGGGCGTTGCAGCCAGTGCTCATATTCGGCGTGCCAGACCGTCGGGGTGAGCAGCGCATATGGCCAGGCTTCCGACATCAGCAGCGGCGCGTCGATGCGCGAGACGTGGCGCGGCACGACGATCGCGCCCTCGACGCAACTCAGCGCCTGATCGCCGCCGTCGATATCGACGCGATAGCTGGCGCGGATGACGAGGTGAGCAAGAGCGCGGACGCTGGCGCGCAGGAGTGGACGCAGGGGCATGGCGGCATTCTGGGCTGAAATCGTTGAGAGGCGCTTTCGACCGGCCGCTCCTCGCTTCAAGTCGCAAAGCCGACGAGCGCCGCATGCGCGGCATCGTCGTCCCGCTTCGCGCAGTCCGGCGCCCGAAGCGAAACCCCTCGCGCCGCCGGCGCGATGTGCGTCAGAGCACATCGCGGTGCGCGGCTGGCGCGCAGCCTGCCGGCCGGCTCCGGGGGGCGACGTCACGAAAGGCGGTTCGCCCGTGGCCGACAAGCTCAACGTGGTGATCAACCTGACGGCCCGCGCCAGCTCGGTGTGGCGCTCGGCCGCCACCGGCGACGAGGCGGCGCAGAAGATCATGGCGCTGTCGCGCAAGCGCGCCTTCGTCGTGTCTCGCATCGTCCAGCGCGCGCTTCGCAAAGCCTTGCCCACGACGAATGTGACGATCAGCGAACATGTGCAGATCGGCGAACCGGCCGTGCGCATCCTGGCCGAGAGCAAGGGATCGAGCGATCCCGTGGCGTTCGAGCTGGACGGCGACAATCCGCTCAATCGATCCGTGTTCCTCAGCCTGCACATCCAGACGCTATCGTCCGTCAGCAAGCCGATCCGCGTCAAAGCGATGCGGGAAGGAAAGACGCTGCACTGGTCGGTGCAACTGATCGGATTCGAGGCGATCGCGCGCGGCGTGGGCGGCGGCTTCATCGTCATCAAGCTGAACAACGGAATTACCGGCAAATCAGCCAACTACGCCGCGTTCCTGAAAGGTCACGGTTGGGATTCCACGCTCAAGAAGGACAAGTGGGACAACGCGCTGGACAAAATGAAGCTCGGCAAACCAGGCAAACCATTTTTCTACCAGACCGATCGCGCAGTCGGCTTCGGCGACTATGTCGACCGCAAGGTGCATGTGACGCAGATGAAGGCCGGCGTCGGCCTGCCGCTCAACAGGATTCCGCTTGTGAATAAGATTCCTGGCGTCGACAAGCTCGGCGTGAAAGTCACCGACACGGTGCTCACATTCGAAGGACTCGGCGAGAAGGCCGAAAAGCTGCTGATCAAGTTCAAGGTCAAGCCGGGCGGGCTCGATCTGGGAGGCATGATGCTCAGCGGGACGCTGGAGCCGGTCGGCGCCCTGCCGCCGGATGACACGCCGGACACCGGAACAGTTTATGTCGAGCAGCCGACCAGCAGCAGCGACAAGCAGATTTGACCGTATTCTTCGAACGCGACTCCTACGAGATTTCTGACGACATGACGGCGAAGGTCGTCAGCTATGTCGAGAACTGGGGCAGGAATGTCGCCATTCTCGCGCAGTACGCCGACATGATCTGAACCGAACGCGCCATCTTGCGCCTCAGCCGCGCCGCGCGGCGCGGGCGCGGTCGATCACGGTGCGGCCGAACAGGCTGGCGGTGAGTTCGGCGAGCAGGCGCGCGGAGCGGCCGCGCTCGTCGAGAAACGGGTTCAGCTCGACGATGTCGAGCGAGCCGACGAGGCCGCTGTCGTGCAGCATCTCCATGATGAGATGGGCCTCGCGATAGGTCGCCCCGCCCGGCACGGTGGTGCCGACGGCGGGCGCGATCGAGGGATCGAGAAAATCGACGTCGAGGCTGACATGCAGGTGCGGGCGCTCGGCGCCGGCGCGCTCCAGCATCTGGCGCATCAGCGCCGAGACGCCGAATTCGTCGATGCGGCGCATGTCGACCGCCTCGATGCCGGCGCGCATCACGCGCTCGCGCTCGTCATGATCGACCGAGCGCAGGCCGAACAGATGCACGCGGCGCGGATCGACCGGCACGAGCGGGCGCCCGCCGAGCAGCGGGCGCAGCGCGTCGTCGCCGCAGACCATCGCCACCGACATGCCGTGCATGTTGCCGGAGGGCGAGGTCTCGGGCGTGTTGAAGTCGGCATGCGCGTCGAGCCACAGCACGGCGAGCGGAATGTTCCGCGCCGCGCAATGGCGGGCGACCGCCGTCACCGAGCCCATCGACAGCGAATGATCGCCGCCGAGCACGACCGGCAGGCGCTCGTCCTGCAACGCGGCGAAGGTCGCGTCGTGGATGGCGCGCGTCCAGCCCGCGACCAGTCCGGCGTTGCGGCTGCGGGCGTGCGCAACGTCGTCGAGACCGGAGGCGCCGTCGGCGGGCATGGCGAGATCGCCGCGATCCTGAACGTCGCAACCCAAGTCGCGCAGCATCTGCGGCAGGCCGGCGACGCGCAGCGCCGCCGGGCCCATCAGCGCGCCCTCGGCGCCGGCGCCCTCGTCCACGGGCGCGCCGATCAGCGCGACGCGCGGATTGTCGTCACTGGTGCGGATCATCGCCCTGCCCCTGCCTTCGCCTCGTCGCCACCATGCCGCGAAGCGGCGGGCGCGCAAAGCCGCTTCAGGCCGAAGTCACGTGGCTGTGGCCGAAGAAGGTCGGATACAGGCATAGATCGCGTTGCAGCCGATGCGCGCCGCGTTCGAACACGAACAGATTTTCCCAGTAGCCGGCGACGGCGTAGTGCGCGCCGTCCGGCAGCAGCGTGATCCCGCAGGGATAGCGCAGGCCGAGCCGCGACGTGTCGATGTCGCGCGCCACGTCGCCGCTCGCCCCGTCAAAGACCATGATCCGGTGGCTCGACGGGAAGCTGGCGATCGCCTGATCGTTCTTCGAATCGTAGACGATCGACAGTCCGTGACGCTGGCCGGCGCGGGCGCGCCGCCCGCCCATCTCGCGCGCCGCCGCGCCCTGCGACAGTTTCAGCGTCGGCGCGGCGAGATAGGCGAGGCCCTCCTCGCCGGTCAGGTCGGCCTCATAGGCGACGCTCTCCTCGCTCATGGCGGCGGCGCCGGCTTGCGGATCGCCGAGCCGCGCCTGGATGGCGAAGATGCGCTGGCGCGAGCCGGCGGCGAGATGGCGCAGCTCCGTATCGGCGCGGCCAGTGACCTGTTTGTCGACCAGCTTGCCCGAGGCCATGTCGATGATCGTGACGCAGGCTTCTGTCACCTCGCGAGGCACCGGCAACTGGCTTTCGCCGGCGCGCGGCAACGAGCCGTAATTGGCGACGACGAGATACCTGCCGTCCTCGATCAGGCGAATGTCGTGCGGATCGACGCCGTGGCTCGAATAGCTCTCGCGGATCTTCAGCGTCCGCGGGTCGCGCAGCGTGATGCGGCCGTAATGGGCTTCGAGCCCCTCGCGGCCAAGCGCGAAGCGCGGCGCGCGCTCGGACAGCGCGAGCATCCTGCCGCCGTCGAGGAAGACGGCGTGGCCGCCGCCGCGCCAGCCCTCGCCGAAGGACGGCGCGACGGCGACAAGATCGAGCGTCTGCGGATCGAAGGCGACGTGATCGCGCGCCTCGAAGCCGCAGAGCACGCCGACCGATCTGTCCGGCGCGACCTCGACGTCATGCGCGAAGGCCGGCAGCACGGCCTGACGGACCGAGCCGTCGAGGCCGATGCGCGACAGCATGCGGCAGGGCTGACGCGGATCGGCGACGCCGCGCGCCAGCCGCCGATGGCGCGTCACCGGACGGCCGTTGGCGAAGGCCTTTTCAGGCATGTAGCCCGGCACGTAGACCGCGATGTCGCGCAGCGCGCGGGGCGGCGCCGGACGGTCCTCGGCGGCGAGGCTGACCGGCTCGGCGCCCGCGCAACTGGCGAGCGCCGCGCCGGCGAGGCCGAGGCCAGCCGCTTTCAGCAGGCCGCGGCGATCAGGCCGGGGCGCGCTCAATGCGAGCCTCCCCCGCCTCCGCCGCCGCCTTCCCCGCCCTGCTTGGGCGCGGGCGCCGGCGGACTCGTGCGTTGCCGAGGCCCCGTCTCCGGCGGTTCCTGCAAGGCGTTCTCGCCATAATCAGCCAGGCAGCCGCCGGTCGCTGCGCCGGCGGCGAGCGCGCTGAGCAGCTTCAGGCGGGAACGTTCAGCTGACGTCGATCGGCGCGTTCTCATCGTCAACCTCCTGTCGCAACCTCGATCAAGCCAGGCCCGTCGCCGCGCCTATGCGGCGGCGGCGGGCGTCAATACGTTCAATGCGAGCCGCCGCCCCCGCCCCCGCCGCCGCCTTCTCCGCCCTGTTTCGGCGCGGGCGCGAAGACTGGCGGAGACGGCGGCTGATTGGCGGGAGGCGGCGCGAAGCCCGCTCCGCCAGATGGGCGGCCGTTGTCCGGCGGGCCGAAGCATCCGCCGGTCGCCGCCGCGCCGGACAGCGCGCCGAGCAGTTTCAGGCGCGAACGTTCGACTGGTTTCGACTGCTGCGTTTTCATCGTCACCCGCCTGTGATGGGGCCGATCGGGATCGGCCGCCCGCTCGTCGCCGCGACGGCGGCGACCAGCGCCGCCGCCAGCAACGGCAGGATTTCCTGAAAGAACGCCTCGGACGTCAGCCGCAGCGGCGGCCATTCGCGGCGCGCCTGGCGCGACAGCAACCGCACGCCGAGATGCCCGCCGAATCCGGCGAGCGCCGCCGGCGCTGGGCCGACGCGGATGAGCAGCGCGGCGGTCGCCGCCAATACGGCGAGGCTGAGGACGATTTCGACCCGTCGCAAGTCGAACCGCCGCGCGATGACCGAGGCGGCGCGGGCCCGGCAACAGCCCGCAGCGATGCAGGCGGTCTTGGCAGGGATGAAGGCGACATTGAGCGCGACAGCGGCTGCCGCGAGCAGGGCGAGGCCGTCGCCCGTGGCGGCCTGTCGCGCTGCGGCGGCGATCAGCGCAGCGACCGTCACCGCCGCCGCCCCGCCAGCCCAGGCGGCGTCGGCGCGGCGGGCGGGATCGTTGACGGCGACCGCCGCCAGCACGCGCCAGCCCGAGCCGGCGAGCAAGGCCGCGGCGAAGGCGCCGGCATGCAAAGCAGCGCCGGCGAGACCTGACGCATCACGGGCCGGCGCCGTCAGAAGCGCGAACGTCGCGGCGCCTGCGGCGACGGCGCCGAGCCGCAGCGCCAGTACACGGCGGGGCCGCGCGGAACCGAAGTCGAGATATGCGCGAATGGTGTTCACGCACGCAACCTAAGGCTGCGCCGCACTCCGCGTGATGACGCCGATCAAAGCCTGGCCGGCCAGCGGCGCGACGCCCTGTCGCAGGCGCTCAACGGCGATGTCGCGTCGTCGGGCTGCGCATCGTGACGAGTTCTTCCGCCGCGGTGGGATGCACCGCCATGGTGGCGTCGAAATCGGCCTTGGTCGCGCCCATCTTCAGCGCGATGCCAAGAAGCTGCGCCATTTCGCCGGCGCCCTCGCCGAGAATGTGGACGCCGAGCACGCGGTCGGTTTTCGCATCGACGACGATCTTCATCATCATACGCTGCTCGCCGCCGGCGAGCGTGGCGCGCATCGGCCGGAACGCGGTCTTGTAGACGTCGACGTCGCCATGATCGGCGATCGCCGCGGCCTCGCTGATCCCGACCGTGCCGATCTCGGGCGTGGTGAAGACGGCGGTGGCAATCGTCGCGTGATCGACGGCGACGGACTTGCCGCCGAACACCGTGTCGGCGAAGGCGTGGCCCTCGCGGATCGCCACCGGCGTCAGGTTGACGCGATTGGTGACGTCGCCGACCGCATGGATCGAGCCGACATTCGTGCGCGAGAAGGCGTCGACGACGATCGCCCCGTGGCGATCGCAGGCGACGCCGGCCTGTTCGAGGCCGAGGCCATGCGTCGCCGGGGCGCGGCCGGTCGCCATCATCACGACGTCCGCGTCGAGACGGGCGCCGTCGCTCATCGTCACGACGAGGCCTTCGCCGCTCTTTTCGGCGCGGGCCGGCATGTGGCCGCAGCGCAGATCGACGCCGGCGCGGGTCAGCGCGTCGGCGACGCCTTCACGCAGATCGTCGTCGAAGCCGCGCAGCGGCCGGTCGGCGCGCATCGCCAGCGTCACCTTCGTCCCGAGACGGGCGAACAGGCTGGCGAACTCGACCGCGACATAGCCGCCGCCGACGATCAGCATGGCGCGCGGCAGGCGCGGCAGGTCGAACACCTCGTTCGAGCTGATCGTCAGCTCGATCCCGGGAAAGAGCGGAACCTGCTGCGGCGCGCCGCCGGTCGCCACCAGAATGTGGCGGGCCGCGACACGCTTGCCGGCCCTGACGAGCATCACCTCGTTGGGCCCGAGCAGCACGGCGCGATCGGCATGAATCGCGACGCCGGCCTTCTCGAGATTGGCGGCGTAGAGGCCGGAGAGTCGCGTGATCTCGCGCTCCTTGGCGGCGACGAGGCTCGGCCAGTCGAAAACGGGCGGCGCCGGCAGGCGCCAGCCGAAGCCGGCGGCGTCGGCGAAGTCGTCGGCGAAGCGCGAGGCATAGACATAGAGCTTCTTCGGCACGCAGCCGCGGATCACGCAGGTGCCGCCGATGCGGAAGTCCTCGGCGATCGCCACCTTCGCGCCGTAGCCCGCCGCGATGCGCGCGGCGCGCACGCCGCCCGAGCCGGCGCCGATGACGAACAGATCGACGTCGTGAGCGCTCATGAAGTTTCTCCGACAGAATGCGCCGGCGCGTCGGCGGCGAAGAGAGCCAGCGCCGCCGCGACGGTGGCGATCCACCAGGCCTGCCAGGCGCCGAAGCCGACCAGCGCGATCGCCAGCGCGGCGATGAAGGCGGCGAGGCGCGGGGCGAGACGCGCCGGCGCAAGCGTCCACAGACGGGCGACGACCGCCGCGGCGATCAGTCCGGCGAGGATCGCGCCGGCGCCGCCGAGTTCAACCCAGATCTGCAGCGGCTGGTTGTGGGCGTGGATGTTCTCGATCACCCAGTCGACCGCGGCGTCCGCCGCAACGCCGGCCGGACGCGGCGCGGACCAGACCTTGTCGATGGCGCCGAAACCGTGGCCGAGCATGGGTCGCTCGGCGGCGCGCTCGCCGAAGGCCTGCCAGATCAGGATGCGGTGATGGGCGTGAAAGCGCTCGAGCGCGGCCAGCATCGGCAGCGCGCCGTGCAGCAGCGCGCCGACGAGCG
>JAEULW010000266.1 GCA_016793505.1 Methylobacteriaceae bacterium
ACGCAGCGGCTGCCGCGGCTGATCGGCGTTCCGGCGGCGATCGGCAGGGCGGCGAGCGGCCGCAGGGTCGGCGCGGCGGAAGCGCTGGCGCTCGGCCTCGCCGATGCGGGGGCCGAGGGCGATCTGCGCGCCGAGGCGGCGGCGCTCGCCCGGCGGCTGGCGGGCGCGCCGCCGCGCCGCACGGGGGCGCTGGCGACGCCGCCCTTCGAGGCCGCGGAGGCCGACGCGGCGACGCGCGCGGCGACCGGCAAGGCGCGCGGCCAGATCGCGCCGGGCGAGGCGGCGCGGCTGGTCCGCCTCGCCGCGACGACGACCCTGGCGGAGGGCCTTGCGGAAGAGCGCGCGACCTTCCTGCGGCTGATCGGCTCGGATCAGGCCAGGGCGCTCCGGCACGCCTTCTTCGCCGAGCGCGAGGCGGCGAAGACGCCGCGCCTGACCGGCGTCGCGCCGCGCCCGTTCGAGCGCGTCGCGGTGATCGGCGCCGGCACGATGGGGGCCGGCATTTCCGTGGCGATCGCCGCGGCGGGCATTCCCGTCGAGGTGATCGAGGCGAGCGAAGGCGCGGCGCAGGCGGGCCGCGCCCGCGTCGCCGGGCTGTTCGAGCGCATGGCGAAATCGGGCCGGCTCTCCGCCGCCGCGCATGACGCGGCGCGCGCGCGCCATCGCGTCGGGACCGATTTCGACGCGGCGATCGGGGCGGCGGACATCGTCATCGAGGCGGTGTTCGAGGAGATGGGCGTCAAGCAGAACCTGTTCCGCCGCATCGCGCCGGCGGCGAAGGCGGGCGCGGTTCTGGCGACCAACACGTCCTATCTCGACGTCGACGCCATCGCCGCCGTCACCGGCCGCGCGCAGGACGTGATCGGCCTGCACTTCTTCTCGCCCGCCAACATCATGCGCATGGTCGAGGTGGTGGAGGGCGCGCACAGCGACAAGGCGGCGGTCGCGACCGGCGTCGCGCTGGGGCGTCGCATCGGCAAGATTCCGGTGGTGTGCGGGATGTGCGAGGGTTTTGTCGGCAACCGCATTCTCGAAGTCTATCGCTCGGTGCAGAACATCCTGCTCGAGGACGGCGGTTCGCCGCAGGCGATGGATGCGGCGCTCGAGGCCTTCGGCTTCGCCATGGGCCCCTATGCGGTGGCCGATCTCGCCGGGCTCGACATCGGCTTCGCGCGGCGCGAGGCCAAGCGCGCCGGCGCGGCGCTGCGACGCGACGCCGGCACGATCATCGACCGGCTCTACGCGCTCGGCCGTTACGGCCAGAAGACCGGGCGCGGCTTCTACATCTACGAGGACGGCAAGCGCCGCGCCGATCCCGAGGTCGAGGCGATGATCGCCGACATCGCGCGCGAAAAGGGCATCGCGCGCAAGCCCGTCTCCGACGATCTCGTCGTGCGCGCGACGCGCGCGGCGATGGCCAACGAGGGCGCGAAGATTCTCGCCGAAGGAATCGTGCCGCGGGCGCTCGACATCGACGTCGTCTATCTGCACGGCTACGGCTACCCGGCCTGGCGCGGCGGGCCGATGTTCGAGGCCGATCGCGTCGGGCTGACGCAGATTCTCGCCGACATGCGCGAGGTCCACGGCTTCGCCGGCGCAGGCTTCGAGCCGGCGCCGCTGCTCGTCGAGCTGGCGGGCAGGAACGGGCGCTTCGCCAATTGGGGACGGTGATCGCGCCGCTGCCGGGGCTGCGGCTGCATCCCGGCTATTTCGACCGCGCCGCGCAGGAGGCGCTGGTCGAGGCGCTGCGCGCCGTCGTCGCCGCGGCGCCCTTGTTCACGCCGCGCATGCCGAAGACGGGCAAGCCGTTCTCGGTGCGGATGACCAATTGCGGGCGGCTCGGCTGGGTGTCGGACGCAGCGGGCTATCGCTACCAGACGACGCATCCCGACACCGGCGCGCCGTGGCCGGCGATCCCCGCCGCGCTGCTGCACGCGTGGGAGGCGCTGGCGGACTATCCGGCGCCGCCGGAAGCCTGTCTCGTCAACGTCTACGCGCCGACGGCGCGCATGGGCCTGCATCAGGATCGCGACGAAGAGGATTTCGAGGCGCCGATCCTGTCGGTCTCGCTCGGCGATTCCTGCGTCTTCCGATTCGGCGGAACGACGCGCGGCGCGGCGACGCGCTCGTTCCGCCTGCACTCGGGCGACGCGCTGACCTTCGGCGGGCCGGCGCGGCTCGCCTTTCACGGCGTCGATCGCATCCTGCCCGGCACGTCCACCCTGCTGGCGCAGGGCGGACGCATCAACCTGACGCTGCGCCGCGTGACGAAGCCGGCGCCGGCGCGCGGATGACGCGCGACGGCGCGGCTCAGCCCTGCGCCCAGGCCGCCGCGGTCATGATCCCGAGCGCGGCGCCGGTCGCATCCTCGATGATGGCGATGCGGCCGATGCCGGGAATATCGAAGGGCGGACGGATCACCTTGCCGCCGGCGGCCGCGACCCTGGCGACGCGCGCGTCGACGTCGTCGACATCGAGATAGGCGAACCACATCGGCGGCGCGCCGGGCTGCATCGTGGTCACGTCCATGATTCCGCCGACCGCCTTGTCGCCCTGCTTGCAGACGACATAGGCGGCGCCGTCGGCCATCGGCATGTCCTCGAAGGTCCAGCCGACCGTCGCGGCGTAGAAGGACTTCGCTTTCGCGACGTCGGTCGTCATCAGTTCGTTCCAGACGAAATTGCCGTGGGCCATGCGCGCCTCCTCGGTCAGAACGCGCGAGACTAGGCGCGCCGGGCCGGCGCCGGCCAATCACTTCATGGCGACGGGCTCAGCCGCCCTTCACCGCGCCTGCGGTGAGGCCGGCGACGATCTGGCGCTGCGCCAGAATGGTGAGCAGGAGCACCGGCAGCGTGACGATGAGCGCAGCGGCCGAAAGCGGGCCCCAGCTCACCTGCTCGAAGGACAGCATGTTGTAGACGGCGACCGGCAGCGTGCGCGTCTCGCGACCGGCCAGCACGACGCCGAACACGAAATTGTTCCACGAGAAGATCGAGGCGAGGATCAGCGCCACGACGATGCCGGGCCGGGCGATCGGCAGCGCGACGTGGCGGAACACCTGCCAGCGGTTCGCGCCGTCGATCACGGCCGCCTCCTCGAGCTCCATCGGCGTCGATTCGAAATAGCTGATCATCACCCAGATGACGATCGGCACGGTGATGACGAGATGGGTGATGATCTGCGGCCAGAGCGTGCCCATCAGGCCGAGCCACTGGAACAGCAGGAACAGCGGAATGAGATAGGACAGGCCCGGCGTCATGCGGGCGATCAGCACGACGATCGCGGCGCGCGTCGCCTTCATCCGCGCGATGCCGTAGCCGGCCGGCACGCCGACCAGCAGCGCGGCCGCCGTCGCCGCGCCGGTGACGATGAGACTGTTCCTGAAGAAGGTGAGGAAGGCGGCGCTCTGGAAGACCTTGGCGTAGTTCTCCCAGGCGACGCGCTCGGGGATGAGGATCGGCGGATAGGCGCCGTTGTCGATCTCGTATTTGAGCGACAGCGACAGCATCCAGACGAAGAACAGGATCGCCGGCGAGACGATCATGAGCACGGCGAACAGCAGCGGCAGGCGGCGCAGCGCGGCGGCGAGATTCATGCCGCCGCTCCGGCGTCGGCGTTCCATTTGGAGCGCTGGCGCAGCCACAGCATGACCAGCGACAGCGCCACGACGATGATGAAGAACACCACCGCGATGGCCGAGCCGTAGCCCATGTTGTAGTAGGCGAAAGCCGTGTTGTAGAGGTAGATGTTGATCGTCTCCGACGCCGTGCCCGGCCCGCCCTGGGTGATGGCGAAGATGATGTCGAAGCTCTTCAGCGCGTCGATGGTGCGGATGATCACCGCCACCATGACGAAGGGCAGGATCATCGGCCAGGTGATGTGACGGAACATCTGCCAGCGCGAGGCGCCGTCGATCAGCGCGCTCTCGTAAGGCTCGGTCGGCAGCGAGGCGAGCCCGCCGAGCACGATCAGCATGACGAGCGGCGTCCACTGCCAGGTCTCGACCAGCACCAGCGAGGGAATGACGGTCGCCGGATTGAACACCCAGGTCAGCGGGCCGAGGCCGACGAAGGACAGCAGATAGTTGAGCACGCCGAGCTGGGGATGGAACATCATCACCCAGACGAGTGCGATGGCGACCGGCGTCGCCATCATCGGCATGATGAAAAGGCCGCGCAGCAGGCCGCGCAGCGGAAAGCGCTCGTGAAAGATCACGGCGGAGAAGACGCCGAGCACGACCGGCGCCGTCACCGCGAGCCCGGTATACAGCAGCGTGTGGACGATCGACTCGAGAAAGCGCGCGTCGCTCGCCAGCCGGGCGAAATTGCCGAGGCCGACGAAGCTCTGCGCGCCGCCGGCCTTCCATTCGTGCATCGCCATGTAGATCGTGAAGACCCAGGGAAAGACGATGACCGAGCCGACGACGATCAGCGCCGGGGCGACGAACGGCCAGTAGTCGCGCGACGACAGGCCGATGCGGCCCGGCGTCGCCGGCGTCGCGGCTTGCGTCACCTCAGCCCTTTTCGCTCTTCTCGAGCACCGGGCGGAAGGCGTCGGAGGCCTTCTTCAGTTCGGCCGCCACGTCGCCGCCCGACAGCGTGTTGGTGAGGCCGATGCCGATCGTGTCGCGGAACTCGGTGACCGGAATGATGACCGGCAGGCCGAGACGGCTGATCTTGGCCGACTCGGCGACCGTGTCGAGCCAGGCCGCCGGCATCTTCAGCTGCGTGCGGATCGAGGGATCGTTCAGCACCGAATGGCGGAAGGGCACGCCTGAACCGGTGGTGATGAGCGCGCGGCCCTGCTCCTTCGACACCGCCCATTGCGCGAACAGCCAGGCCGCCTCCTTCTTCGTCGAGGCGGAGGGGATCGACAGGCCGTCGCCGAAGGTCGCCGAGGCGCGCGTCTTCGGGCCCTTCGGCATCAGGCCGTAGCCGACCTTGCCGACGATGCGCGACTTGTTGGGATCCTCGAGCGGCGGGGCGAAGCCGATGCCGTCGAGCCACATCGCCACCTTGCCCTGCATGAAGGCGGACTGGCATTCCGACCAGTTGAAGCCGATCGCGCCGGGCGGGGCGTGCTTCGACAGCAGGCGCTGATAGATCTTGCCGGCCTCGATCGCCTCCGGCGTGTCGGTCATCAGATTGCCCTTGGCGTCGACCGGATCGACGCCGAAGCCGAGCAGGAAGGAGGTGAAGACCGGCAGGTTGGCGTTCTTCAACCCGCGCGCGACGAAGCCGTAGACGCCTTCCTTCGGATCGGTGAGCTTTTCGGCGGCGGCGATCATTTCCTCGAACGTGTCGGGATACTTGACGCCCTTCTTGTCGAACAGCTCCTTGTTGTAATAGACGATCCAGTAATCGACCGACTGCGGCAGGGCGCGCAGCTTGCCCTGCTGGTTCTTCGAGAACATCAGGCCGGCCGAGGAGAAGTCGCTCTCGACCGTCTCGGGGCCGGTGATGCTGGCGTCGGCCATCAGGCCGGAGAGATCGGCGACCCAGCCCGATTTCTCGAACAGCCGCTTCTGGACGTGGAAGCTCTCGTGGATGACGTCGAAGGAGGGCTTGCCGGAGGTGAGTTCGATCACCTGCTTCTGGCGCGCCTGCTGCTCGGGGATCTGCTCGAAGCCGACCTCGAGGCCGGTGAGCGCCTTGAACTCGGGCAGGCCCTTCTCGATGATGTCGGCGCGCGGGCTCTTGACCAGCGTCACCTCGATCTTCTGGCCGGCGAATTTCTTCCAGTTCATGGCGGACTGGGCGAAGGCCGGCCCGGCGAGGCCCGCCGCGCCGAGCGCCCCGGCGCCCTGAATCAGTCCGCGTCTTGAAATATACGCCATGACGGTCCCTCCCTGCCGCGCCCGACCCGGCGGCTTGCGGAAGAGACGATCACGCTTTGCCCCGCCGCTCAAGCGGCCGGCGGGGAGGAGGGCGCGGCGGGCCGAGAGAGGCTGGCGCGCAGCCGGGCGGCGCGCCGGTCGCCGCGAACGCCGTCCTGGCGGTCGCGGCCGAGACACCGCATGCGATCACTTTCGGCGATGCGCAGGTCTGTTCCGGCGCGGCGGACGAGTCCGGGCGCCGGACCTCCAAGAGCGGGGCGCGCGAAGCATTGGATAAAATTATTGAATCGTGCATACAATCTGGAAATCCCGCCCGGGAGTTCGCAGGATGGCGAATCGAATTGACGCGCAGGTTGCAATCGTCGGCGCCGGGATCGTCGGCGTCGCGGTCGCCTACTACCTTTCGACCCGCCACGGCGTGCGCGATGTGGCGATCATCGACCCGCTCGACCCGATGAGCCTCACCTCGTCGAAGAGCGGCGAGAACTATCGCAACTGGTGGCCCCATCCGGCCATGCGGGCGCTGACCGACCATTCGACCGATCTGATGGAAGCGATCGCGGCTGAAACCGGCGATCGCATCGCGATGACGCGGCGCGGCTATGCGCTCGTCACCCGCCGCCGACAGCCCGACGATCTGATCGCCGAATTGCACCGCGGCTATGGCGCGGAGGGCGGCGAGCGCATCCGCATCCATGAGACCGCTTCGAAGAGCTACCGGCCGGCCGAGTCCGGCGACTGGCGCGCGGCGCCGGACGGGGTCGACGTGCTGTGTGACCCGGAACTGATCCGGGCGGCGTTTCCGAGCTACGCGCCCGACATCGCGACCGTCCTGCATATCCGCCGCGCCGGTTCGATCTCCGGGCAGCAACTCGGTCAGTTCATGCTGGACGCCGTGCGTGAGCGCGGCGGACGCGTGTTGCGCGCCAGGCTCGTCGGCGTCGAGGCCGGCGCGCCCTTCCGATTGCGGCTGGAGGCTTCAGGCGCGAGGTCCGAACTCGGCGCGGCGCAGATCGTCAACGCGGCCGGACCGCACCTTGCCCGCGTCGGCGCGATGCTGGGCGAGAGCCTGCCTGTGTCCTGCGTCTATCAGCAGAAGATCGCCTTCGAGGACCGGCTCGGCGCCATTCCCCGGACCATGCCGTTTTCGATCGACCTCGACGGGCAGACGCTGGCCTGGAGCGAGGAGGAGCGCGACGTTCTGGCCAGCGATCCGACGACGGCGCGCCTCGTCGCGCCGATGCGCGGCGGCATCCACTGTCGGCCGGACGGACCGCAACAGGGCAAATGGATCAAGCTCGGCTGGGCCTACAACGACACGCCGTCCGATCCCGACGGCGCCGAGCCGATCGATCCGCATTTCCCCGACATTCTGTTGCGCGCCGCCAGCCGGCTCAATCCGGGGCTGTCGGCCTATGTCGGCCAGTTGCCGCGCGGCGCCGTGCATTACGGGGGCTATTACACGATGACGCGCGAGAACTGGCCGCTCGTCGGACCGCTGGGCGCGCGCGGCGCCTTCGTCGCCGGCGCGCTGTCGGGCTACGGCACCATGGCGGCGGCCGCGGTCGGCGATCTGACGGCGCGCTGGATGGTCGGCGCGGCGCTGCCGCCCTTCGCCGCCAACTTTGCGCCATCCCGCTACGCCGATGCGAAGCTGATGGCGGCGCTCGCCGCAGAGACCAGCCGGGGCGTGCTTTGAGGCGAGCCGCCTTCGATCATGTGATCGTCGGTTCAGGCCCGGCCGGCGCCGTCCTCGCCGCGCGCCTCAGCGAGGACAGCGGTCGCCGAGTCCTGCTGCTCGAGGCGGGCGGCGGCGACCGCCGCCTGATCGTCCGCATGCCCGCCGCCGTGCCGTTCGCCTATATGAGCGCCGATCTCGGCTGGGGGTACGAGTCGGGTCCGGAGCCGCATCTGGGCGGCCGCCGCATCGACGAGAAGCGCGGCCGCGTCCTCGGCGGCACATCGTCGATCAATGCGATGATCTTCAATCGCGGCAATCCGCGCGACTTCGACGGCTGGGCGGCGCTGCCGGGCCTCGCCGAATGGTCCTTCGCGCATTGCCTGCCCTATTTCCGCGCGATGGAGACGTTCGGCGGGGGCGCCGACGCCTGGCGCGGCGGCGACGGCCCGCTGCGCATCGCGCGCGCGCCCGCCGCGCACCCGGTCTATGCCGCTTTCCTGCAGGCGGGCGTTCAAGCCGGCCATGCCGTCGCGGCCGACCACAACGGCGCCGATCAGCAGGGCCTGCATGTCGCTCAGGCCTACATCCATCGCGGCCTGCGCCAGAACGCCGCCGAGGCCTATCTGCGCCCCGCCTGGCGACGCGCCAATCTGGAAGTCCGGCTGCATGCGCGCGCCCTGCGCGTCGTCTTCTCGGGCAAGCGCGCCATCGGCGTCGACATCGAGAGCAGGGGCCGTCGCGAGAGGCTCGAGGCCGGCGAGGTGATCCTCGCCGCCGGCGCCTTCGACAGCCCGAAACTGCTCATGCTTTCCGGCGTCGGCGACGGCGGCGCGCTGGCCAGACTCGGCATCGGTGTCGTGATCGACAACCCCGCCGTCGGCCGCCATCTCGAAAATCATCCCGGCGTGAACATCCAGTACGCGGCGCCGTTGGAAGGATCGGTCGTCGAACGGCTCGGCGTCGTCGGGAGGGCGCGCCTCGGGCTCGAATGGCTGCTGTTCGGCACGGGCCTCGGGGCCAGCAATTTCTTCGAGGCCGGCGCCTTCCTGAAGACGCGCCCCGACGCCCGCTGGCCGAACATGCAGTTCGAGTTCCTGCCGCTGGTCCGCCATGTCGAGAACGGCAGGCTGAAGGCGCGGCCCGGCTTCCAGTTCTGGATGGATCTGTCGCGGCCCGAAAGTCGTGGTCAGGTGTCGCTGCGCTCGGCCGATCCGCTCGCGCCGCCGCTGATCGTGTTCAACCATCTCGCCGAGCGCGCCGATCTCGACGACCTCGTCGATGGCGTGAAGCTCGCGCGCCGCCTGCTCGCGCAGCCGG
>JAEULW010000274.1 GCA_016793505.1 Methylobacteriaceae bacterium
GGATCGGCGCGGGAATCGCGAGCGTTTACGAACGAGGCGATTCAGGCCCGGGGAGGCGGCCGCGGAGGCCCGCGGCCGCGGCCGGCGAGCGCATATGTGGAGCGCGGCGCAAGGCGGCGCGGCGCGACGCTCGGCGCCAGCAGGCGCGGTTCGACGGGCAGGGCGGCGGCGCATACAGAAATGCAGCAACAGGTCGACGACGGGCCGCATGGCGCGGCGTCGTCGCCCGGTTGCGCCGACATCACGCGCATGGCCGCCATCGCGACCTGCGCGCCGTCATCGGCGTCGAGTGGAGCAGTCGCCACGTGCCGATGCAAGCCGGCCGCATGTCTGTCGCCGGCGTAGGCGCTTTCCATCGCCAGAAATGCGCCGAGCACGAAGACCAAGGCCAGGATCAGGCGCGGCACAGCGGCGCTCCGGTTGTCGGCGGCTTCGCCCGCAACGTCGCCATGCAACGCCTTTCGCCCTGGCTTGTCCTTGATGCAGGGCAAGCGCGCCCGCCGGCCTGGCCCTGTCCGCGCATGCCGTGCGCCCTTGGGCGCGCCTCCACAATGCGCGAAGATGGCTATGCGGCGCGGGCGGCTCGATGCCGCGCCGATCGCAGGAGCGCTCATGAACCGTCCCCTCTCCGGCGTGCGCGTGCTCGATCTGACCAATGTGCTCGCCGGGCCGTTCTGCTGCCATCAGCTCGCCCATCTCGGGGCCGAGGTGATCAAGGTCGAGACGCCGGAAAGCGGCGACCTCGCCCGCCAGCTCGGCGCCGATGCGTCGCTCAATGCGAAGTTGATGGGCGTCTCCTTTCTTGCCCAGAACGCCGGCAAGAAGTCGATCACGCTGAACCTCAAACATGCCGGGGGGCGGGCCGCGCTGCTGAAGCTCGTGGCGACCGCCGACGCGCTGGTCGAGAACTTCCGCCCCGGCGTGATGACGCGGCTCGGCGTCGGCTACGCGACGCTGAAGGCGGCGCGGCCGGAGCTAATCTATTGCGCGATCTCCGGCTTCGGCCAGGACGGGCCGTGGGTGCATCGGCCGGCCTATGACCAGATCGTGCAGGGCGCCTCGGGGGCGATGGCGATGACGGGCGATGCGGCGAGCGCGCCGCTGCGCGTCGGCTTTCCGGTCGCCGACACGGTCGGCGGGCTGACCGCGGCGATGGCGATCGCCGCGGCGCTGAACGCCCGGCCGCGCGGCTGCTTCATCGACGTGTCGATGCTGGAGGCGCTGATCGCCACCATGGGCTGGGCGGTGTCGAACTGGCTGATCGCCGGGCAGAAGCCGACGCCGCAGGGCAACGAGAATGCCACCTCCGCGCCCTCCGGCACGTTCATGGCCGCCGACGGGCCGCTCAACATCGCCGCCAACAAGGAGGAGCAGTGGCGCGCGCTGGCCCGGCATCTGAAGCGCGAAGACCTGTTGTCGCGGTCCGACTTCGCGACGCGCGAGGCGCGCAAGAAGAACCGCCTCGCGCTGAAGGCGGAACTCGAGACGACGCTCGCCGCCAAAGGCGCGCGCGAATGGGCGCGCGAACTGAACGCGCTCGGCGTGCCAGCGGGCGCGATCTTCGATCTGCCCGACATCCTCGCCCATGACGTGATCCGCAGCCGCGGCATGATCGCCCGCTTCGACGACGCGCCCGGCGTCGGCCGACGGATCGAGACGCTGCGCACCGGCGTCAAGATCGACGGCGCGGCGCCGGCGGTCGAGGCGCCGCCGCCGGCGCTCGGCGCCGACACCGAGGCGATCCTGACCGAACGCGGCTCTGTCGGCGACGAAATCGCCGCGCTGCGCGCGGCCGGGGCGATCTGACGGCGCGGCGTGCGCGCGCGCACAGCGCCGGAGCTCGGCCGCGCGGATCGTGCCTGACCGCACGGGGGCGCGCCATGCCGATTCCAGCCAATGTCGAGACCTTGTTGAAACAGTCCGCGACCGGCGTCGCCGCGCTCGCCTTCTTCAACGCCAATGCGATCGAGGTGGAGACCACCAGCGCCGGGGCGATCGCCTATTTCGATCCCTCGGGCGCGAAGAAGAAGATCGTGCTCAACACCTCGAAGCCGGCGGCCGTCGTCGCCGCCTATTTCTGCCACGAGATCAATCACGCTCGCGCCTTCTTCGGCGGCACGACGGCCGATGCGAAGAAGGAGACCAGGGACGACTATGTGAAGAAGATGGTCAAGGAGGAGGCGGACGGCACGACCCTCGGCTTCCGCGCCTTCCTCGAGCTCGAGCGCAAGGGGCTGACCACCGGCGTCAATCCGCCCGACCGCTACGACATGTACAAGCGCGCCTTCGAGAACGGCCGCAAGGCGAAGAAGGAGAAGGATCCCGAAGCCACCGAGGCCGAAATGGACGCGATGGGCTTCAGCTACGGCGCGCGCATGGTCAAATATTGCATCGACGAGCGCTTCCTCGGGCCGAACAGCATCGAGAGCTATTCGGAATATTACGCGCGCGACTGGGCGCAGCAGAACCGGAAGAAGTGAGCGGCGGCGCGAACCGCCGTCACGGCTCAGGCCGGCAGCACGATCACCTTGGTGTTGACCGGCGTGCGATCATAGAGATCGAACATGTCCTGCGTGAGCAGGCCGGTGCAGCCGCTGGTGACGCCGGAGCCGATCGATTCCGGATCGCTGGTGCTGTAGATCGTGTAGAGCGTGTATCTGCCGTTCTGGTAGAGATACAGCGTGCGCGCGCCGAGCGGATTGTCCGGCCCGCCCGGCATGCCGCCGGCATATTTGCGCGACTCCGGCTGGCGCTGCTGCATCTCCTTCGGCGGCGTCCAGACCGGCCATTCCGCCTTGCGCCCGACATAGGCCTCGCCGTGCCACAGGAAGCCCTCGCGGCCGACATTGGCGCCATAGCGCGTCGCCTTGCCCTCGCCCTCGAGGCGATAGACGTAGAAATTGCCGGGATCGACGATGATCGTGCCGGGCGCTTCCTTCGACTCGTGCTGGACGGTCTTGCGGAAGTATTTGGGGTCGATCTTGTTGACGTCGACCGCGCCGATCGGGAATTTCTTGTCGGCGATCGGCCCGTAGACCTTTTCCGCCTCGGCCAGACTCATATGGTCGGTGGTCACGCAACCGCCGAGGCCGAGCGCGCCGAGGCCGGCCAGCACGGCGCGGCGATCGAGACGGGGGGCAGGACGGCCGGTCAGACGGCCGCGGTCGCTTTGCAAGTCTGTACGCATGATCACGCCGTTCCGATTCTGGCCGCGCGCCGAAACATCGGCAGGGCGGGCCCTGGAGTTACGCCCGATCGACACTGCCGCCGCCCCGCCCGCCTGGCAAGCCCGGCGGGCGCGCGGAGGCCGCCGGCAGCCTCGCCGCGGCGCGTTGATTTACGGTTAACATTTTGAATTTCGGTGAAAATGTGATCCGTTTCGCGGCCGCTGCCGGGCTCGGAGCAGGTCAGAACAAAAAAAGAACTTGCGGGAGAGAACAAAGCGGGTACATTGGTCGGCATGGACGCGTTGCGCCGTCGCGCCCGCCCGTGTCAGTAAGGAGCCGGACCTGTGAGCCAAGCGAATCTCCGCCTCGTGGAAGGATCGTCCGTGGACAAGACCAAGGCGCTGGACGCAGCGCTGTCGCAGATCGAGCGCGCCTTCGGCAAGGGTTCGATCATGCGGCTCGGCAAGAACCAGAAGGCGGTCGAGATCGAGACCGTGTCGACCGGTTCGCTCGGGCTCGACATCGCGCTCGGCGTCGGCGGCCTGCCGCGCGGCCGGGTGGTGGAGATTTACGGCCCGGAATCGTCGGGCAAGACGACGCTGACCCTGCATGTCATCGCCGAGGCGCAGAAGCGCGGCGGCGTCTGCGCCTTCGTCGACGCCGAACATGCGCTCGATCCGGTCTACGCCCGCAAGCTCGGGGTCAATCTGGAAGACCTCTTGATCTCCCAGCCGGACACCGGCGAGCAGGCGCTCGAGATCACCGACACGCTGGTGCGCTCGGGGGCGGTCGACGTGCTGGTGGTCGATTCGGTCGCCGCGCTGACGCCGCGGGCCGAGATCGAGGGCGAGATGGGCGAGGTGCAGCCCGGCCTGCAGGCGCGGCTGATGAGCCAGGCGCTGCGCAAGCTCACCGCCTCGATCTCGCGCTCCAACACGATGGTGATCTTCATCAACCAGATCCGCATGAAGATCGGCGTCATGTACGGCTCGCCGGAGACGACCACCGGCGGCAACGCGCTGAAATTCTACGCCTCGGTGCGCCTCGACATCCGCCGCATCGGGGCCATCAAGGATCGCGACGAGACGATCGGCAACCAGAC
>JAEULW010000281.1 GCA_016793505.1 Methylobacteriaceae bacterium
AGCTCGTCCTCCAGCCCAGGGACGCGCACGCTCTCGCGCCGCGCCTGCAGCGGCGCGGCGCGCAGCGCCTCGGTCAGCCGCGAGGCGTCGGCGAGCTTGGCTTCCAGCACCGCGACCGCCGCCAGCTCGGTGCGCAGACGCTGTGCGTCGGCCTCGCGCTGCGCCGCCGCGGCGCGCGCCGCCTCGGCTTCCAGCGCGGCGCGCCGATCGGCTTCGGCCTTCATCTGCGCGGCCTTCTGGCGCGCCCGCTCGGCGAGCGCCGCCTCGAAGGCGCGCCGCTCGCGCTCGACCACCTCGGGCGGCGGCGGCGGCAGGTCGGGCCCCTCGCCGACGCGACGCACGCCCTCGATCGCGGCGAGCCGTTGTGTGATCGCGCCGCGTTGCGCGGGCGGCACGGCGTTGCGCGCCAGGAGGAGATCGCGCCCCTCCGCGGCGACGCCGGCCGGATTGGCGCCGGCGCCGGCGAGCGCCTGCCGCGCCTCGCGCTCGAGTCGCGATTGCAGGGCCCCGCCGGTCGACAGGCTGGCGAGCGCCCAGATCACGGCCGCCGAGCCGAGGCCGGTGAGCCACATCGCCGTCGCGCCGACGCGCGCCCCGAACAGCAGGGCGCCGAGCGCCGCGCCGAGCGCGAAACAGGCCGCCACCGCGACCGCGATCTCGATCCACGCGCCCCAGCGCCCGAACGGCGTCTGGAACAGCGCCAGCGCCAGCATCGCCGCGAACAGCCCGCCGGCCCACAGCTTCCAGTTGCGGACGACGTCGGCGCCCGTTTCCCGGCGCGCCAGCCACGCAGTGGTCAGGCCCGCGGCCACGGCGACGATCAGCCATCCGACATAGTGCGACAAGGCGAACGACATGCTGGGCCCCTTCGATGCGCGCCGGCGGATTGAGGGCGCAGCCGCGGCCCCTGTCAATTGGCAAGGCGTCGCGGCCCCGCTCGCCGCGCGCATGAAAAAGGCCCGGGCCAGGGCCCGGGCCTGACGCGGCGCGCGGCGCCGGCGCTCAGTCGATCGCCACGGCGACGAAGCGGGTGTCGCCCTGGGCGTTGGCGACGAGCAGCAGCACGTTCTTCTTGCCGCCGCTCTTGGCGGTTTCGACCCGTCGGGCGACGTCGGCCGGATTGGCCACCGCCTCCTGATTGACCTCCATGATCACGTCGCCGGCCTGGATGCGCTTCTCGCCGGCCGAGGAGGCGGGATCGACCTGCGTCACGACGACGCCCTTGACGCTCGACTTGATCGAGTACTTGCGCCGCGCGTCGTCGTTCAGCGCCGACAATTCGAGGCCGAGCGCCTTCTTCACCGGGCTCTCGATCTTGCCGGCGTCGCTCTTGCGATCGACCGAGGCGAGCTTCTCGCCGTCCTCGAGACGGCCGAGCTTCACCGTCTTCGTCAGTTCGGTCCCCTTGCGCATCAGCACGACCGGCACTTCCTGGCCGACCGGCGTCGTCGCCACGATCTTCGGCAGATCGCGCGATTCCTTGATGTCCCTGCCGTTGAACTTGAGGATCACGTCGCCGGCCTCGATGCCGGCCGGCTTGGCCGGGCCCTTCTCGTCGACGCCGGCGATCAGCGCGCCGCGCGCCCCGCCGAGGCCGAGCGAGGCGGCGATGTCGTCGTCGACATTCTGGATGCGCACGCCGAGCCAGCCGCGCCGCGTCTCGCCGAACTGCTTGAGCTGCTCGATCACCGGCACGACGGTCGCCGCCGGCGAGGCGAAGCCGATGCCGACCGAGCCGCCGGTCGGCGACAGGATCGCCGTGTTCACGCCGACCACCTCGCCCGCCATGTTGAACAGCGGCCCGCCCGAATTGCCCTTGTTGATCGCGGCGTCGGTCTGGATGAAGTTGTCGTAGGGGCCGCTGTCGATGTTGCGGTTGCGGGCCGAGACGATGCCGGCCGTGACCGTGCCGCCGAGGCCGAACGGATTGCCGACCGCCATCACCCAGTCGCCGACGCGCAGCTTGTCGCTGTCGCCGAACTTCACCGCCTTCAGCGGCTTGTCGCTGGTCACCTTCAGGACGGCGATGTCGACCTTCGGATCGCGGCCGAGCAGTTCGGCCTTCAGCTTGCGCCCGTCGGTGAACAGAACGTGGATTTCGGTCGCGTCGGCGATGACGTGATTGTTGGTGATGACGATGCCGGCCGGATCGACGACGAAGCCCGAGCCGAGGGAATTCGCCCGCCGCGTGCGCGGACCGTTGTTGTTGTCGCCCTGCGGCCCCTGCCGGCGCTTGAAGAACTCCTCGAACAGATCGTCGAAGGGCGTGCCCTGCGGCAGGTTGGGCAGGCCGCTGCGCTTGTCCTGCACGCTCTGCGAGGCGGCGATGTTGACCACCGCCTCCATCACGCCTTCGGCGAGATCGGCGAAGCTTTCGGGCGCGGAGCGGGCGAGGGCCGGCGCCGGGGCGAGCCAGGGCGACGGCGCGACGCCGAACCCTGCCCCGGTCGCCAGCAGCGCGACGGCGGCCAAACGCGACAGACGGTGACGGACGACCAGGGCCATGCGGATTGTCTCCTCGGACGGGCGACGGCGAAACGCGGGCGCGCCGGCGCGCCCGCTTCTATCGCCACAGAATAGGGCCAAATCGCGAATTGGGAACGGCCGGCCGGGCCGGCCGCCCATCACTGTTGCGTGGGCGCGCGGAAGGACGGGGCGCCCGCCCCGGCCTCCGCCCGTCCCGCCGGATCGCCGAAGAAGCGGAAGAATTCCGAGTTCGGCGACAGGATCATGCGCGTATCGCCGGCCCTCAGCCCCGCCTCGTAGGCCTGCATCGAGCGCCAGAAGGCGAAGAAGCCGGGATCCTTGCCGAAGGCCTCGGCGAAGACGCGGTTGCGCTCCGCCTCGCCCTCGCCGCGGATCTGGTCGGCCTGCTGCACCGCCTCGCCGCGCAGGATGGTGACGTCGGCGTCGGCCTTGGCGGTGATCTTGGCCGCCTGCTCGGCGCCCTGGGCGCGGAACTCGGCCGCCTCGCGCTGACGCTCGGTCTGCATGCGGCTGTAGACCTTTTCCGAAATCTCCTTCGGCAGGTCGGCGCGGCGGATGCGCACGTCGATGGCGGCGACGCCGAGCCGGGCGCCCTCGGCGTTCACCAGCTCGCGGATTTTCACCATCAGCGAGGCGCGCGATTCGCGCACGATGTCGACCAGCGTCGCCTCGCCGAGCACGCGGCGCAGCGCCGAGTTGAGCACCGAGGCGAGCTGGTTGTCGGCCCGCCGCACGGTGCCGACGGTCTGGTAGAACAGCAGCGGGTCGGTGATGCGGTAACGCACGAAGGCGTCGACCTCGATGCGCTGGTTGTCGGAGGCGAGCACCTCCTGCTTGGGCGATTCGAGATCGAGGATGCGGTTGTCGATGCGCTGCACGCTCTCGATGAACGGCGCCTTGAAGTGCAGGCCCGGCGTCTTGATGACGCCGCGGTTGGCGACCGGGCTGCCGAAGCGCAGCACCAGCGCGCTCTCCGTCTGGTGGACGACGAACAGCGAATTGGCGCCGATGAACAGGGCCGCGATCAGCAGGACGACGCCGATCAGGCCTCCGATGCCGTTTTTCATCGCTGCGTCCCCTGCGTCTGGCCGGGCTGGGCGGTCTTGGGCGCCGTCAGCTCGTTGAGCGGCAGATAGGGCACGACCCCGCTGCCCGCCTTGTTGTCGAGGATGATCTTGTCCATGCGTCCGAGCACGCGCTCCATCGTCTCGAGATAGAGCCGTTCGCGCGTCACGTCGGGCGCCTTGGCGTATTCGTTGTAGACCTGCATGAAGCGCGCCGCCTGACCCTTGGCCTCGGCCACCGTCTGCGAGCGGAAGGCCTCGGCCTCGCGCTGGATGCGGGCGGCCGCGCCGCGCGCCTCGGGCACGACGCGGTTGGCGTAGGCCTCGGCCTCGTTGCGCAGGCGCTGCATGTCCTGTTGCGCCGCCGTGACGTCGCGGAAGGCGGAGATGACCTGCGCCGGCGGATCGACCGACAGGAGCTGCACCTGCAGCACCAGCACGCCGGCGCGATAGTCGTTCAGCACCTTCTGCATCAGCTCCTGCACCGTCGGCTCGATGATCTTGCGCTCGGCGGTGAGGATGCGCTGGATCTGCGTGCGGCCGACGATTTCGCGCATGGCGCTCTCGGCCACCGCCTTCACCGTCTCCTGCGGATTGCGGATGTTGAAGGCGAAGTCCTCCGGCTTCATCGGGTCGATCTGCCAGATGACGCGGAACTTCACGTCGGCGATGTTCTCGTCGCCGGTCAGCATCAGGCTTTCTTCCGGCAGGTCGATCATGCTTTCGGCGCCGGTGCGCGCGCTCGCCGGCAGCGACCGCGCGCCGACGTCGATGGCGTTGCGGTCCGTCACCTTCAGCTTGACCACCGAGCCGATCGGATAGGGGAAATTGTAGTTGAGGCCGGGCTGCGTCTTGCCGGCATAGGCGCCGAAGCGCAGGTTCACGCCGACCTCGTTGGTCTGCACCGTGTAGAAGCCCGAGAGCAGCCACACCAGCACGCCGACCAGCGCCAGCGCCGCGACGCCCTTGGCGCCGAGCGAGCCGCCGGGCATCGCCTGCTTGAACCGCTCCTGGCCGCGCCTGAGGAATTCCTCGAGATCGGGCGGTCCGCCGCCCCCGCCCCCGCCGCCGCTCCCCCCGCCGCCGGGCCCCTGCCCCCACGGGCCGGGATTGGACGGCTTCCAGGGGCCGCCGCCGCCGCCGTTCTGATTGTTCCAGGGCATGCAAACCTCGTTTTTCGCGGACGCCGGGCCGACGCCCGCCTTTACAGGCTGGGCGCGGCAGCGGCAATGCGCCGCCGGACCGCGCCCGGCCCGACTGATCCCATAGATGGGAAGGCCTTTACAGGACTCAACGGCGAGAGACAGCTTTTGTCCGTCGCAAATAATCGACGATGGTGAAGGCGGCCTCGTCCTTCGGCCCGGCGGGGTGGGGAACGCGCCCGGTCTCGACCCAGTCCGCCGGATCGATCGGCGGAAAGCGGGCGTCGCCCTCAGGCGCGAGATCGACCTCGGTGATGATCAGCCGGTCGGCGCGGCCGATCGTCTGGCGGTAGATCTCCTCGCCGCCGATCACCGCGATCTCGGACGCGCCCATCGCCGCCGCCAGCGCCGCCCCGCGCGCGATCGCCGCCTCGATCGACCTGACGACATGCGCCCCTGCCGGGGCGAAGCCCGGATCGCGCGTCACGACGATCGATTCGCGCCCCGGCAGCGGCCGGCCGATCGACTCGAAGGTCTTGCGGCCCATGATCATCGGCCGCCCCATGGTGCTCGCCTTGAAGTGCTTCAGGTCGCCGGAGAG
>JAEULW010000305.1 GCA_016793505.1 Methylobacteriaceae bacterium
TGATCGGCCCCCTCGCCATCCGCTGGTATGCGCTCGCCAATATCGCCGGCCTGCTGATCGGCTGGGGTCTGGCGCGCCGCATCGCGGCGAATGACGCGGCGTGGGGCGGCGTGCCCCGGCCGGCCCCAGATTCGCTCGACGATCTCGTCGTCTACGCCGCCTTCGGCGTCATCCTCGGCGGCCGGCTCGGCTATGTGCTGTTCTACAATCTGCCCTTCTTCCGCGAAAATCCGGCCGAGATCGTCGCCGTCTGGAAGGGCGGCATGTCGTTTCATGGCGGCCTCGCCGGCGCGGCGGTCGCCGTCTGGCTGTTCGCCCGCAAGCGCGGCCTGCCGGCGCTGTCGGTCGCCGATCTGTGCGCGGCGGTCGCCCCGATCGGCCTGTTCCTCGGCCGCATCGCCAATTTCATCAAGCCGGAATTGTGGGGCCGCGAGACCGACGTCGCCTGGGGCGTCGTCTTCCCCGGCGCCGGGCCGATCCCGCGCCATCCCAGCCAGCTCTACGAGGCGGCGCTGGAAGGCGCGCTGCTCTTCGTCCTCCTGCTCTGGGCGATCCGCGCCGGCGCGCTGCGCCGGCCCGGTCTCGTCGCCGGCCTGTTCGCCATCGGCTACGGCCTCGGCCGCATCGTCGCCGAATTCTTCCGCGAGCCTGATCCGCAACTCGGCTTCCTGTTCGGCGGCGCGACGATGGGCATGCTTCTGTCGGCGCCGCTGATCCTCGTCGGCCTTCTGCTGCTCGGCCGCGCCCGCGCGGCGCCGACGTGACGCCGCTCGAGACCGAGATCCGCGCGATGATCGCGCAGGAGGGCCCGATGCCGCTCGAGCGCTACATGGCGCTCGCCCTCGGCCATCCGACGCTCGGCTACTACATGACGCGCGATCCCTTCGGCGCGTCGGGCGATTTCGTCACCGCCCCCGAGATCAGCCAGATGTTCGGCGAGCTCCTCGGCCTGTGGGCGGCCGAAGTGTGGACGATGATGGGCGCGCCGGCGCCTGTGCGTCTGGTTGAGCTCGGCCCCGGCCGCGGCGCGCTGATCGCCGACGCGCTGCGCGCCGCCGCCGTCGCACCGGCGTTCCGCGCCGCTGTCTCGGTCGAGCTGGTCGAGACGAGCCCCGCCTTGCGCAAGCGCCAGGCCGCCGCGCTCGCCGGCGTCGGCCTGCCGGTCGCCTGGCGCGAACGTCTCGAGGACGTGCCGGACGGGCCGATGATCGTCCTCGCCAACGAATTCTTCGACGCTCTGCCGGTGCGCCACTACGTGCGCGTCGGCGAGGGCTGGCGCGAGCGTCTCGTCGGCCTTGGCCCCGACGGCGCGCTCGCCTTCGGCGTTGCGCCCTTCGCCGAACCGGCGATCGCGGTGCCGGCGCCGGAGGGCGCGGTGATGGAGCTCTCGCCCATCGGCCATCGCGTCGCCGCGACTCTCGCGCGCCGCCTCGCCCGCGACGGCGGCGCGGCGCTGATCGTCGACTATGGCCATCTGCGGTCCGGCTTCGGCGAAACGCTGCAGGCGGTGCGCGCCCATCGCTACGCCGATCCGCTGCGCGACGTCGGCGAGGCGGACCTCACCGCCCATGTCGATTTCGCCTCGCTCGGCGAAGCGGCGCGCCGCGCCGGCGCCGCGGTGCATGGTCCGATCGCGCAGGGCGCGCTGCTGCGCCGTCTCGGCCTCGCCCAGCGCGCCGAACGCCTCGCCCGCGGCGCCGACGAGGCCGGCGCCCGCGCCATCGCGGCGGCGACGCATCGGCTCGCCGGCGCCGGGGCGGATGCGATGGGCGAACTGTTCAAGGCCGTCGCCTTCGCCCATCCGGACCTGCCGGCGCCGCCCGGCTTCGAGACGCAAGGAGCGCCCCCCGCGTGACGCCGCCGATCATCGAAAGCCCGCTGCTCGCCGGCGCGGGCGTCGCCCATGCCTTCTTCACCCGTGAGGGCGGCGTCTCGACCGGCGTCTACGCCACGCTCAACGGCGGCGTCGGCTCGCGCGACGAACGCGCCCATGTGCTCGAGAACCGCCGCCGCATGGCGCGCGCCCTCGGCGTCGCCGACGACGCGCTGCTCGTGCCCTTCCAGATCCATTCCGCCGACGCCATCGCCGTCGATGCGAAATGGGACGTCGATCACCGGCCGCGCTGCGACGGGATCGTCACCGCGACGCGCGGCCTCGCCCTCGGCGTCACCGGCGCCGATTGCGGCGTGACGCTCTATTGCGACCCTGAGGCGCAGGTGATCGGCGCCGCCCATTCCGGCTGGAAGGGCGCGCTCAACGGCGTGCTCGAGGCGACGATCGAGGCGATGGAGCGCCTCGGCGCGCGCCGCGAACGCATCGCCTGCGCCCTCGGGCCGACCATCGCCCAGACATCCTACGAGGTCGGCCCCGAATTCCGCCGCGCCTTCCTCGACGTCGACGCCGGCAATGACCGCTTCTTCGCGCCCTCGCCGAAGCCGGGCCACGCCATGTTCGATCTGCCCGGCTTCATCGCCATGCGCCTGACCCGCGCCGGCGTCGGCCGCTTCGAGAATCTCGGCCTCGACACCTACGCCGACGAGACGCGCTTCTACAGCTATCGCCGCACGACGCATCGCGCCGAGCCCGATTACGGGCGCCTTGTCGCCGCCGTCGCCCTGCCGTGACTGACACGCGCGCGCCCGGCTCGCTGTTCCGGCGCGGCGCGCAGGCGGAATGGACTCTGGCCAACGGCTCGCAGGCCGCTGTCCATCATTGCGAGCACGGTCCGCTCGGCGAGCAGGCGGCCGATCTCGTCGTCGCCTCGCGCGGCTACCTCGCCTTCGCCCTCGGCGACGGCGACCGCCGCGCCCGGCTGTTCGCGCCGGGGCTGGCGCGCGACCGCCTCGCCGCCCTGATGCTCGACGGCCGCTTCGCCGGCTATGTCGCTTTCGAGCAGGACGGCCGCGGCGCGCTCGAGCCACGTCTCGCCGACTTCCGCCGCGTCTATGGCGCCGGCGGCCTGTGGCGCGCGGCCGTGCATCGCCTCGCCGCCGAACGTGCGCCGGCCGAGGCGATCTATCTCGACCAGCTCTTCGTCGCGCCGCGCTTCCGCCGCCGCGGCGCGGCGCGGCTCATCTGTTCGTGGCTGGCGGACGCCGCGCGCCGCGCCGGCTATCGAACGCTGCTGGTCGACGTCGCCGCCGGCAACGCCGCGGCGATCGCGCTCTATGAAAGCCTCGGTTTTCGTCGCGCCTCGGCAGGCCTGGGGCCGGGCCGGCGGCTCGTCCGCGCGCTCGCCCCGCACGCCTACCGCCGCTACGCGCTCGATCTGACGCGCGGCGCCGGCGCGCCGGCTCAGGGGTAGAGCTTTTCCGCCTCGAGCCCCTTGTAGAGCGAGGCGACCTCCGCCGCATAGCCGTTGAACAGCAGCGTCGGCCGCCGGTCGCCGCCGAGCGGCTCCTCGCTCGCCTGGCTCCAGCGCACATGCGCCACCGCCGGATTGACGTTCGCCCAGAAGCCGTATTCGTCCGGCTGCAGCTGCTCCCACAGGCTGACCGGCCGGTCCGCGACGAGGCTGATC
>JAEULW010000025.1 GCA_016793505.1 Methylobacteriaceae bacterium
ACCAGCACCAGATGTTCGAGATAGTGCGACACGCCGCGGCAGCCGCCCGCCTCGTCGCCGCAGCCCGCCCTGACGATCATGCGGAAGCTGACGCCGCGCTCGGCCATGTCCGAGACGAGATGCACGCCGGGCGCGATCTCCATCGCGCGCGGCCCCTGCGCCGCCGCCGCCGTCGCCCCGAGGATCGCGATGATCGCTCCCAGAATTCGCCGCATCCGCGCGTCTCCGTCGCCGCCAGAGTGGAGCGCGTCGGGCCCCGGCGCAAGCCGGTGGCCGCGCACGTCGCCGTGACGACCGGCGCGCCGGCGCTCAGCCGCGCCCGCCGGGCAGGCGGCGCACGATCAGCTCGTGCGGCAGGATCAGATCGCGCGCCGGCGCGCCGGCCCAGCGCGCCGTCAGTTGCTCCACCACCGCCGCGCCGAAACGCGGATAGGGGATCGCGATCGAGGTCAGCCAGGGCGCGATCCAGGCGTTGAACTGGTTGTCGTCGACGCCGACGACGCAACAGTCGTCCGGAATCGACAGGCCCTGCTCGGTGGCGAGGCGATAGACCGCGTAGGCGATGAGATCGCTCGGGCAGAACACGCCCTTCGGCCAGCCGCCGGCCGCCGCCAGCGCCCGGATCGCCTGATAGCCGATGTCGAGATGCGTCGCGCCCTCGCCGCTCGCCCGCCGCACCCGCGCCCCTTCGATCCCGAGCGCCGCGCAGCGCTCGAGGAATCCCTCGACGCGGTCGGCCACGGTCATGGTCATCAGCGTGGGATGCAGCACGGCGAGATCGTCGATGCCGAGCCGGGCGAAATGGTCGGCCGCCTCGGCGCCGGCCTTGCGATTGTCGATGCCGACGAAGGCGCCGGCGCCGAGCATGTTGCGACGGTTGACGAACACCAGCGGCTCGTCGCGCGCCATCGCCGCGCGCAGGCCGGGGCTGGCGGTGGCGCTGACGAGGACATAGCCGCGGGCGAGCTGGGCGCGCATCGCCTCGAGATATTCGTCCTGCAGCGCCGGCCGGTCGTGCGTGTCGCACAGGATCATCACATGGCCGGCGTCGCGCAGCGCCGCCTCGGTCGAGGCGGCGATCGCCGCCATCGCCGGATTGTCGAGATTGGGCGCGAGCATCGCGACGATCTGGCTCTCGCGCCGGCGCAGGCTGCGCCCGGCGTGGTTCGGCCGGTAACCGCGCTCGACGACGATGCGCTGCACGCGCTCGACCGTTTCGGGCGCGGCGCGGCCGAGTTCGCCGTTGACGATGCGCGACACCGTCGCCGCCGAAACCCCGGCGGCCGCCGCGATGTCGGCGAGGGACGGCGGCCGCGCCCGCGCGCGCCGGTTGATCATCTCGGGCCCCTCCCGGAGCAGACGCCGCTGCGCGGTCGCCGGTCCGCCCGAATGTTGACAGTCAGGCAAACGTTTGCCAAGGTGGTTTCATCGACGCGACGACAGGCCTGTTCTGGCCGGGACGGCGCGCGCAGACGCCGCCGGAAAGCCGGGGCCACAGGAGGAAACGTCATGAAGCGCAGGAGCCTGCTGGTCGGCGCCGTGTTCGCCGCCGTCATGTCCGCCGTCCCCGCTTTGGCGCAGACCACGCTGCGCTTCACCTGGTATTCGGACGGCGTCGAGGGCGAGGTCATGCAGGACCTGCTCAAGCGCTTCGAGGCGAAGAATCCGGACGTCAAGGTCGTCCTCGACACGGTGCCCTTCAAGGCGATCAACGAGAACCTGCCGGTGCAGCTCGCCGCCGGGCAGGGCCCCGACCTCGCCCGCGTCGTCGATCTCGGCGGCGTCTCGCCCTTCATGCTCGACCTGCGCCCGCATCTGAAGGACGCGGCCTACTGGACGGACAATTTCGGCCCCTTCCTCGCCTGGATGCGCCAGCCCGGCGATGCGGCCTCGATCCCCGGCTACATGACGCAGCTCACCGTCACCGGCCCGCTGGTCAACAAGACGCTGTTCGAGCAGGCCGGCGTCGCCCTGCCCGGGCCGAAGGCGACCTGGGAGGACTGGGCCAAGGCCGCCAAGGCCGTCGCCGACAAGGTCAAGGCGCCCTATCCGCTGGCGATCGACCGCTCCGGCCATCGCTTCTACGCGCTGGCGCTCTCCTACGGGGCGAAGATGGTCGGCGCCGACGGCAAGGCGGCGCCCGTCGACGAGGGCTTCAGGCGCGCCGCGACGCTGGTGGCGGACTGGCACAAGTCAGGCGTCATGTCGAAGGAGCTGTGGGGCTCGGTCTCCGGCACGGCCTATCGCGGCGCCAACGAGGAGTTCAAGAACGCGCAGGTGCCCGTCTACTATTCCGGCTCCTGGCAGATCGCCCAGTTCGACAAGACGATCGGCGACGCCTTCGACTGGATCGCCGCGCCCAATCCCTGCGGCACGGCGCACTGCACCGGCATGCCGGGCGGCGCGGCCGTCGTCGCCATCAAGACGACCAGGCATCCCAAGGAAGTCGCGCGGCTGATGGAGTATCTGACCAGCGAGGACGTGCTGTCGGAGTTCTACGCCCGCTCGCTCTTCGTGCCCGGCCATCTCGGCATCGCGAAAAAGGGCGTCGCCTACAAGGACGCCAAGCCCGCCGCCGCCGCCGCGCTGAAGGTCTTCGGCGATCAGGTCGCCGCTGTGTCGCCGAGCGCCTACGAGGCGCAGGGCTACGTCTTCAACCGCATCATCTTCAACGCCACGATCAGCCGCCTCGGCCAGGCGATAGCCGGCGAAGGCACGCTTGACGAGGCCTTCGCCCGCATCGCTGCGGACGTGACGCAGCAGATCGCCGAACGCCAGAAGAAGTGAGCCCGACGCCCGGCGCGCCAGGCGCCGGGCGCACTCTTGCCGGGCGGGGGACGGCATGACTGATCGCAGCGCGCTGTCCCGCGAGCCGGCAGGCGCCTCTCTGCCGGCCCGCCTCGTCGAGCGCCTCTGGGACGGGCTCATCGCGCTCGTCGACGCGCCGCTCGCCGCGCTGCAGCGCCTCGTCGGCGCCGAGCGCATGGCCTACTTTTTCCTCGCGCCGAATCTGATCTTCTTCGGCCTGTTCGTCTTCGTGCCGATCGGCATCTGCATCGTCTATTCGGTCACCGGCGGCGCCGGCATCTTCCCCTTCGCGCGGCCTTACGTCGGCGCGCAGCATTACGCGACGCTCGCCGATTGCGGCTCCTATCTCGATCCGCACAGCTGCCAGGCCGATCATTTCTGGCGCGGCGTGCGCAACACGCTGATCTTCTCCGCCTTCCAGCTCGTCGCCATGGTCGGCGTGTCGCTGTTCACCGCGCTGGCGCTCAACCGCGACATCCGCGCCCGCGGCTTCTTCCGCGCCGCCTTCTTCTTTCCCGTTCTGCTCTCGCCGGTCGTCGTGGCGCTGATCTGGAAATGGATCCTGCAGCGCGACGGTCTGCTCAACGCCGCCATCACCGCCTCGGGCGGACAGAAGATCCTGTTCTTCGTCGAGCCGGGCTGGGCGATGTTCTGGGCGGTGTTCGTCTCGGTCTGGGCGCATATGGGCTTCTACACGCTCATCCTGCTCGCCGGCCTGCAGGCGATCCCGCGCGACATCTACGAGGCCGCCGAGATGGACGGCACGAAGCCGCTGCGCGTGCTGACGCGTCTCACCTTGCCGCTGCTCTGGCCCAACCTGCTCGTCGTTCTGGTGCTGGTGCTGATCCGCGCCGTGCAGACCTTCGATGAAGTCTTCGTGCTCACCGGCGGCGGGCCGGGCACGGCGACGCTGATGGTCGTGCAGTTCATCTACGAGACAGCCTTCGCCAACCAGACGCAGAATTTCGGCCTCGCCTCGGCCGCCTCGATCCTGCTCGGCGGCCTGCTCTTCGTGCTCACCCTGCTGCAGCTCGCCCTCGCGCGGCGGAAGGCGGCCTGACATGGCGTCGCGCTCTCTCCTCACGCTGCGCCGCGCGCCCGGCCGTCTCGACTGGACGGACGTCGTCACCTACGCCTATCTCGCGCTCGGCGTCGCGCTGATGTTCGGCCCCGTGCTGTGGCTCGTCCTGTCGTCGTTCAAGACGCCCGCCGCGCTGCTCGAATTCCCGCCCTCGCTGCTGCCGATGGCGCAGAAGACGGTGCTGGTCGAGGGTCACGAGCGGCCGCTCGAACTCTATGACGTGACCATGCAGGACGGGACGGTGCGCCGCCTCGCGCAGATCCGCCGCGTCGGCATCCAGGCGCAGCTCGTCGATCCCGCCGATCCGAAGACGGTCATCCGCGTGCCGATCGAGCAGCGCCAGCCGGTGCGCGAGATGGCCTTCGCCGTGTCGAACTACACCGAGCCGCTGCGCATCTTCGATTTCGGCCGATTCTTCGGCAATTCCGTCTTCGTCACCGTCGTCGCGACGCTCATCACGCTGCTGATCAACTCGATGGCCGCCTTCGCCCTGTCGATCTACGAGTTCCGCGGCAAGAACGCCGCATTGCTGATGGTCATCGGCACGCTGATGATTCCGATCGCCATCATTCTCGCGCCGGTCTTCCTCGTCGTCACCCAGCTCGGCATGAACAACTCGCTCTGGGCCGTCATCCTGCCCGGCGCGGCGACGCCGACCGGCGTTTTCCTGCTGCGCCAGTACATGCTCACTTTGCCGCGCGATCTGATCGAGGCGGCGCGCATGGACAAGGCGTCGGAATGGCGCATCTATGCGCGCATCGTGCTGCCGCTCACCCTGCCGGCGCTCGCCGTGCTCGCCATCTTCTCGATCATGTGGCGCTGGAACGAATTCCTCTGGCCGCTCGCGGTGCTCACCAAGTCGGAAGTCTACACGCTGCAGATCGGCCTCAACGCCTTCCAGGGCGAATTGCAGACGCAGTGGCACTATCTTCTGGCGATGACCGTCGTCACGCTTCTGCCCGTGACGCTGGTCTTCGTCTTCCTGCAGAAATTCATCACCACCGGCATCGCCAACACCGGGATGAAGTGAGCCATGGCCGGATTGAAGCTGACGAAGATCTGCAAGTCCTACGGCCGCGTCGACGTGCTCCGCGACATCGATCTCGAAGTGCCGGACGGCGCCTTCGTCGTCTTCGTCGGCCCCTCGGGCTGCGGCAAGTCGACCCTCTTGCGCGCCATCGCCGGCCTCGAACGCGCAACCTCGGGCCGCATCGAGATCGACGGGCGCGACGTCACCGACGAGCGCGCCTCCGAGCGCGGCCTCGCCATGGTGTTCCAGTCCTACGCGCTCTATCCGCATATGAGCGTGCGCCAGAACATCGCCTTCGCGCTCGAGAACATGCGCCTGCCGAGGGCCGAGATCGCCGCCCGCGTCGCCCGCGCCGCGCAGATGCTGCGCCTCGAACCCTATCTCGACCGCAAGCCCGGCGCGCTCTCCGGCGGCCAGCGCCAGCGCGTCGCCATCGGCCGCGCCGTGGTGCGCGATCCGAAAATCTTTCTCTTCGACGAGCCGCTCTCCAATCTCGACGCCGAGCTGCGCGTGGCGACGCGCAAGGAACTCGCCGCGCTGCACGCCGAGATCGGCGGCACGATGATCTACGTCACGCATGATCAGGTCGAGGCGATGACGCTGGCCGATCGCATCGTCGTGCTCAACGCCGGCCGCATCGAGCAGACCGGCGCGCCGCTCGATCTCTACAACCGCCCCGAAAACCGCTTCGTCGCTGGCTTCATCGGCTCGCCGCGCATGAACTTCCTGAAAGGCGCGACGACGCAGGATGGCCGTATCGCGGCCCAGGGCTTCGCGCCGATCGACGCGCCGGTCGCCCGTCTTCTCCCGGCCGGCGCGGCCTGCGAGATCGGCATTCGGCCCGAGCATGTCCATCTCGTCGACGCGCAGGCCGCCGATGCGACGGCGAAGGTCGAACTCGTCGAGCGGCTCGGCGGCGAGTCCTTCCTTTATGTCCGCCTCGCCGACGGCGCGCCGCTCACCGTCAAGAGCGCCGAGCAGACGCCGGCCCGGCGCGGCGACGAAGTCGCGCTGCGGCTCGACCCGGCGCATCTCCATCTCTTCGACGAAGCCGGCCGCGCGCGCCGTCTCGACTGACCGCAGGACACATCACATGAAGTCATTGACCAGAGCCGTCTGGCTGGGGCTCGACGGCGCCGTCGCGCGCTTCGCGCTCGATCACGGCGTCGAGGCGCGCATCACCTTTCTCGAAGCGGACATCGCCCGCTTCGCCCTGCGCCGCGCCGCCGGCTGGCGTCTCGACCGCGGCTGGTCGATCGCGCCGGACCGCGCCGAGCCGCCCTATGCAGGCCGCGCGCGCGACGATCTCTCCGGCTTCGCGCTGCCGCCGGTCACGATCGACGCGGCGCAGGATTGCGTCACGATCACGGGCGGCGGCCTCGTCGCGCGCGTGCGCCTCGCGCCCTTCGGCGTCGAGTGGACGCGCGCCGGCGAGGCGCAGCCGTTCCTGCGCGATCGCCCGACGCAGGCCTATTTCGTCTCGCTGAAGACCGGCGCGCTGCAGCATTTCGTCGCCCGCGACGGCGCGGATCGACACTACGGCCTCGGTGACAAGTCGGGCCGGCTCGACAAGACCGGACGGCGCTTCCGCATCGGCGCGGTCGATCCCTGCGGCTTCGACGCCGAGACGAGCGATCCGCTCTACAAGACGATTCCTTTTGCGATCGTCGACGGGCCGCGCGGCGCGCATGGCGTGTTCTACGACAATCTCGCGCCGGCCCATGTCGATTTCGGCGCGACCCTCGACAACTATCACGGCCTCTTCCGCTCTTATGAAGCCGAGGATGGCGATCTCGACTACTACGTGCTCGCCGGCCCGCGCGTGCGCGACGTGACGCGACGCTTCTCCTGGCTCACCGGCGGCCAGGCCTTTCCGCCGCGCTGGTCGCTCGGCTTCGGCATGACCAGCATGGATCTCGCCGACGCCGCCGACGCCGACGCCCGCATCCGCGACTTCGTCGCCACCTGCGCGCGTCACGACATCCCGTGCGAGAGCTTCCATTTCGGCTCCGGCTATCTGATGACGAACGGCAAGCGCTACGCCTTCGCCTGGAACCGGACGAAGTTCCCCGATCCCGCCGCCAGCCTCGCCGCCATCGCCGCCGGCGGCATGAAGACGGCGGCCAATCTCAAGCCCTGCCTGCTCGACGATCATCCGCGCCTGCGCGAGCTCGACGGCGGCGGCCTCGTCGCCGACGCGCAAGGCCGCCCGGCCGTCGCGCAGTTCTGGGACGGGCTCGGCTATCACGTCGATTTCACCCATCCGCGCGGCCGCGCCTGGTGGCGCGCCGGCATCGACGAGGCGATGCTCGGCGTCGGCCTCGCGACGGTGTGGAACGACAACAACGAATATGAAATCTGGGACGAGGACGCGCTGTGTCACGGCGACGGCCGCCCGTTCCCGCAGGCGCTGGCGCGCGCCGCGCAGGCGCTGCTGATGACGAAATTGTCGGTCGAGGCGCAGCGCGCCCATGCGCCGGATGTGCGGCCCTACGCCATCACCCGCGCCGGCCCGGCCGGTCTCGCGCGCTATGCGCAGACCTGGTCCGGCGACAATGCGACCGCGTGGAAGACGCTGCGCTTCAACCTCGCGCAGGGGCTCAACATGAGCCTGTCCGGCCTCTACAACATCGGCCATGACGTCGGCGGCTTTCACGGTCCGCGGCCCGGCGCCGAGCTGCTCGCCCGCTTTGCCGAAATGTGCTGCCTGTGGCCGCGCTTCGTCATGAACTCGTGGAACGACGACGGCGTCGTCACCACGCCCTGGCTGCATGCCGAGGCGCTGCCGCATGTGCGGGAGGCGATGCGCCTGCGCCTGCGCCTCATGCCCTATCTCTATACGCTGATGCACCGCGCCGCGCTCGCCGACGAGCCGGTGGTGCGCCCGCTGCTGCATGATTTCCCGGACGACGCGCGGGCCGCCGCCATCGACGATTGCTTCCTGCTCGGGCCCGATCTTCTGGTTGCGCCGGTGCTCGAGGAGGGCGCGACGACTCGTCGCGTCCATCTCCCCGCGCATGAGCGCGGCTGGTTCGATCTGCGCGAGGGAACGCGCTTCGAGGGCGGACGCGCGCACGAGGTCGCCGCGCCGCTCGGCCGTCTGCCGCTGTTCGCGCGCGGCGGCGCCGTGCTGCCGCTCGCCGACGCCGCGGCGCCGGGCGGCGTGCTGTTCCACGCTTTCGGCGCCGGCCCCGGCGAAGGCGCGCTGTATGAGGATGACGGCGAGACCGCGCACTGGCGCGAGCGCGGCCGGCTGACGACGATCCGCGTCGACGCGGCGGGCGGCGTCAGCGCCGCGCCGATGCGCGAAACGCCGCTGCGTCGCCTCGGCGCGTGAGCCGCGGCGCGCCGTTCAGCCCCCGACCGCGGGATCGAACAGCGGTTCGGGCAGGCCCGGCGTCGTCACGCGCATCGCGAACAGCGAACCGGCATGCGGCGTCGCGATCTCCTCCTCCGGTTTCGCATCGATGCGCGCGCTCGTCACATAGAGCGTGCTGAGATCGGCGCCGCCGAAGGCGATCATCGTCGGCCGCAGCGCCGGCGTGGCGTGCTCCTCGATCAGGCGTCCGTCTGGCGCATAGCGCTGGATGCGCCCACCCTGCCACAGCGCCGTCCAGTAGCAGCCTTCCGCGTCGACGGCCGCGCCGTCGGGCCGGCCCGGATCGCCATCGTCGCCGAAGCGCAGGAACACCGTCCGATCGCGCGCCTCGCCGGTCGCCGGATCGTAGGCGAAGCGCCAGACCGTGCGACGCGGCGTGTCGGCGTGATACATCACGCGCCCATCGGGCGAGAAGGCGAGGCCGTTCGACGTCGTCAGTCCGCCGACCAGCGGCGTCAGCCCGCGCGCATCGAAACGGTAGAGCGTCGCCGCGCCGCGCTCCCCCGTCTCGTCGATCGTGCCGGCGAGAAACCGCCCGGCCGGATCGACACGCCCGTCATTGAAGCGGCTGACGCGCTGATCCTCGGGATTGGCGGCGAGGCGCGCGCCGATCGCGCCTTCGCGCGTCATCGCGTACAGCCCGGAGCGCAGCGACAGGATCAGGCCGCCATCCCTGGCGAGGCCGACGCTGCCCGGCTCTTCGGGCAGATCGATTCGCCGATGCGCGCCGCTCCCGGGATGAAAGCGATGCAGCGCCCGGCCCTTGATGTCGACGAACCACAGCGCCTGTTCGGCGACGGACCAGACCGGCCCCTCGCCCAGCGCGCAGCGACAATCCAGCGCAACTTCGAATCGCATGCCCGTCTCGTCAGTTCGCGATGACGCAGCGGCCGAGGCCGCGATCGAAGCCTAGCCGCATTCATCGGCCGATGCGACCATGGCCGGG
>JAEULW010000026.1 GCA_016793505.1 Methylobacteriaceae bacterium
GTGCTGCTGGCGCTGCTTGCGGTGGCGGTCGCCACGGTGGTGTTTGCGCGCAGCCTGTTCGGCTTCGAAGTGCGCCTCGTCGGGGCGGCGCCGCGCGCGGCGCGGTTCGCCGGCTTTTCAGACAAGCGCCTGACGATCGCCGTGCTGGCCATTTCCGGCGCCTGCGCCGGGCTCGCCGGCGTCGCCGAGGTTTCGGGCCAGATCGGCCAGCTGCAGACCTCGATCTCGCCGGGCTACGGGTTCACGGCGATCATCGTCGCGTTTCTGGGGCGGCTGTCGCCGCCCGGCATCCTGATCGCGAGCCTCGTCATGGCGCTCACCTATATCGGCGGGGAGGGCGCGCAGATCGCGCTGAAGCTGCCGCTCGACATGACCAAGGCCTTTCAGGGCGTGCTGCTGATGTGCGTGCTGGCGGCCGATGTGTTCACGCGCTACCGGCTGCGCATCCGGTTGAGGAGCGGGCCATGAGCGCGGAGGCTCTCAATCTCGTCCTGTTCACCGTCATCACCGCGGCGACGCCGTTGCTGATCGCCGCGCTCGGCGAACTCGTGGTCGAGCGCGCCGGCGTGCTCAATCTCGGCGTCGAGGGGATGATGATCGTCGGCGCGGCGGTCGGCTTCGCGGCGGGCTATTCGACCGGCTCGGCGCTGATCGGCGCGCTCGCCGGCATGGCGGCGGGAGCGACGCTGGCGGCGCTGTTCGCGCTGCTGGTCGTCGGGCTCGCCACCAATCAGGTCGCCTCGGGTCTGGCGCTGACGATATTCGGGCTCGGCGTCTCAGGGCTGATCGGCGCCGGCTTCGTCGGCCTCAAGCGCGAGGCGGCGCCGCATCTGGCGATCCCCGGCCTCAGCGACCTGCCCTTCGTCGGCAAGCTGATCTTCGGGCACGACCTGTTCGTCTATGCGGGGCTGGCGCTGACCGTCGGCGTATGGTGGTTCCTGACGCGCACGCGGGCCGGGCTGACGCTCCGGGCGATCGGCGACAATCACGCCTCGGGACATGCGCTCGGCCTGCCGGTCAGGCGCGTCAGGGTGCAGGCGATCCTGTTCGGCGGGGCCTGCGCCGGGCTCGCCGGGGCCTATCTGTCGCTCGCCTACACGCCGTTCTGGACGCCGGGCATGACGGCGGGGCGCGGCTGGATCGCGCTCGCGCTGGTCGTCTTCGCCTCGTGGCGGCCGTGGCGGGCGCTGGCCGGGGCGCTGCTGTTCGGCGGGGCGACGACATTGCAATTGCACGCCCAGGCCTGGGGCGGGGTGCGCATCCCGGCGCAGTTCATGTCGGCGCTGCCCTATGTCGTCACCATCGTGGCGCTGATCGTGCTGTCGGTCTGGGACCGGCGCGGCACGACGGCGCCGGCGGCGCTCGGCAAGCCCTTCGTGCCGGACCGCTAAACCTCGGGGAAAGACTGGCCCGGCTCTTGCCAAGCGCGGGCCGGCGGTTCGATGATCGCCGCCAGAGGCCGCCTCAGCGGCCCGGGGAACAGGAGAGGCAGGGATGCGCAAATTCGTGATGGCGGCGGCGGCGCTCGCCGCGTCGCTGGCGCTCGGCGCGGCGGCGGTCGCCCAGGAGAAGCTGAAGGTCGGCTTCATCTATGTCGGGCCGGTCGGCGATTTCGGCTGGTCCTACCAGCACGATCAGGGCCGTCTGGCGATCGAGAAGAAGTTCGGAAACAAGGTCGAGACGAGCTATCTCGAAAACGTGCCAGAGAACGACAGCGAGCGTTCGATCGAGCAGCTCGCCCGCTCCGGCCACAAACTGATCTTCACGACGTCGTTCGGCTTCATGGAGCCGACGCTGCGCGTCGCCCGCAAGTTCCCGGCCGTGAAGTTCGAGCATGCGACCGGCTTCAAGCGCGCCGACAATCTCGCCACCTACGCCGCCAAGTTCCACGAGGGGCGCTACATCATCGGGCAGATCGCCGGCAAAATGACCAAGACGAACACGATCGGCTACATCGTGTCGTTCCCGATCCCGGAAGTGATCGCCGGCATCAACGCCTTCATGCTCGGCGCGCAGTCGACCAATCCCAATCTCAAGGTGAAGATCGTCTGGGTGAACACCTGGTTCGATCCGGGCAAGGAGGCGGACGCGGCCAAGGCGCTGCTGGCGCAGGGCGCCGACATCCTCGTCCAGCACACCGACTCGGCCGCCGCCATGCAGGAGGCCGAGAAGGCCGGCAAGCTCGCCTTCGGCCAGGCCTCGGACATGATCAAGTTCGGCCCCAAGGCGCAGCTCACCTCGATCGTCGACGACTGGTCGGCCTACTACATCGCCCGCGTCCAGGCGGCGCTCGACGGCTCGTGGAAGTCGCAGGACGTGTGGGGCGGCCTCGCCGAGGACATGGTCCACATGGCGGCCTACACCAACATGCCCGACGACGTGAAGAAGATGGCCGAGGAGACGCAGGCGGCGATCAAGTCCGGCAAGCTGCATCCCTTCAAGGGCCCGATCTTCAAGCAGGACGGGACGGAAGTCGTGAAGGCGGGCGCCAACCTGCCCGACAAGGACATCCTGTCGATGAACTGGTACGTCAAGGGAATCGACGACAAGATTCCGCAATGACGATTTGTAATTGATCCAGCGCAAGGCCCGCTCGCCGGGCCCTGCGCTATCAAGGCGACGGTCGTCGACGAGAGGCTCCTCCCTCGACAAGACTCGGCGACCCATCTTGAGGCCCGGCTCCGCCGGGCCTTTTTGTTGGCCGTGAGGAGCGCGGCCGGCGCGGCGCGCGTCAGCCCGGCGCGACCGCGTCTTCCGTCGGGGCGGCGGCGGCCGGCGGTTCGGCCTCGACCTCTTCCTGCCATTCGAGCGCGACGACCTTGCCGCGTTCGAGGGTGAGGGCGAGGCGGCCGTGCTTCATCTCGAGCGCGCGGCGGCCGAAAATCTCGCGCCGCCAGCCCTTCAGCGCCGGCACGTCGGCCTTGTCGGAATGGGCGATGGCCTCGAGATCGTCAACGGTGGCGATCATCCGCGCGGCGACGCCGTGGCCGTCGCAGACCTGGCGCAGCAGCACCTTCAGCAGTTCGACCGTTGCGCCGGCGCCGCCATTGCGGCGCTCGCGCTCGATGCGCGGCAGCTCCTGCGGGTCGCGGGCGGCGGCGCGCTGCATGGCCGCGAGAATGTCGGCGCCGGCGCGCGAGCGCTCCATGCCGCGCGGGAAGGCGCGCAGCCCGGCGAGCGCCTCCTGCGTCATCGGCGCGGCGAGGGCGATTTCGACGAGGGCGTCGTCCTTCAGAACGCGCGAGCGCGGCACGTCCTTGGCCTGCGCCTCGCGTTCGCGCCAGGCGGCGAGCTCCATCAGCATGGCGACGTCGCGCGGCTTGCGCACCCGGCCCCTGAAACGCTCCCAGGCGTTGTCGGGATTCATCTCGTAGGTCTCGGGCGAGGTGAGGGTGCGCATCTCGTCGGCGAGCCAGTCGAGCCGGCTGGTCTTCTCGAGGCGCGTCTTCAGCGCCTTGTAGACGGTGCGCAGATGCGTCACGTCGGCGATGGCGTAGTCGATCTGCGCCTGGCTGAGCGGACGGCGGGCCCAGTCGGTGAAGCGCGAGGACTTGTCGATCGTCACCTTGGCGAAGGAGCGGGCGAGATCGCCGTATGAAGCCTGATCGCCGAAGCCGCAGACCGCGGCCGCGACCTGCGTGTCGAACAGCGGCGCCGGGATCTGCTTCGACAGGTTCCAGATGATTTCGAGGTCCTGCCGGGCGGCGTGAAAGACCTTGGTCACGCGCTCGTCCGCCATCAGCGCGAAAAAGGGGGTGAGGTCGAGATCGGGCGCCATCGCGTCGATGGCGGCGGCCTCCTCGTCGGAGGCGAGCTGGATGACGCAGAGCCGCGGCCAGTAGGTCGTCTCGCGCATGAATTCCGTGTCGACGGTGACGAACGGGTGGCAGGCGAGACGGTCGCAGAGGTCGGCGAGTCGGTCGGTCGTGGCGATCAGCGGCATGGCTTTTCATAGCGGACGGGCGGGCGGCGGGGAAACGGGTTTTCGCGAGGCGGCGGATTTCGGGGCGGCTGTGGCGCTGCGGGGCGGGGCGCGTCAACCTGAGCGGGCGCGGGAGGCAGCATTTGTCGCTCAGCCGCTAGCCTCTCAGGGGGTGATGCGTGAGGGGGGCGCGACCCTCACCGCGCAACTTTTCTATCAGGACGTCGCGCCGTCATGACCGGGCGCCCTCTCAGTCATGCCCGGGCTTGTCCCGGGCATCCACGCGGAGCCGCCTGCGCTTTGCTGGTCGCGATGCGCGCGGCCCCGGGGGCGTGGATGGCCGGGACAAGCCCGGCCATGACAGCCTGCGATAGCACAGGGGCCGGAAGAAGTCGCCGCCCTACAGGTCCAGCGACTCCTGCTTCGCGCTCGCCTCGCGTTTCGCCTTCTTGAACACCGCCGTGTTCTGCCACGGGATGTTCAGCGGATTGGCCGTCAATCGCCGGCGCCTTTCACGGCTCGCGTCCAAGCAGCGCTTCGAGCGGCAGGCTGGTCTGGTACTTGACCTGCTTGAGGGCGATCGAGGAGCGGATGTTGGCGACTCCGGGCGCTTTGGTCAGCCGGTCGATGACGAAGTCGCGGAAGGCGGCGGTGTCGCGCACCACGACTCGCAGGAGATAGTCGGAATCCCCTGTCATCAGGTAGCACTCCATCACCTCGGGGAAGGCGTTGACCGCCCTCTCAAAGGCTTCCAGCAGCGCGTCGGTCTGGCGCTCAAGCGTCACCTGCACGACCATGCTGACCGACGGGCCGAGCCGCGCGGCGTCGAGCAGGGCGACCCGCCGGCAGATCACGCCGGACGCCTCGAGCGCTCGCACTCGCGCGAGGCAAGGCGAGGGCGACAGGCCAACGCTGGCGGCGAGTTCGAGATTGGTGCGGCCGGAGTCGCGCTGCAGTTCGTTGAGGATGCGGATGTCTGTGGCGTCGAGCCGCAAGTCCGGCATTTTTCGCTCCGATAGCAGAGAATGACGGCAAGTTATGCTGCTTGTTCCTGATCCGGCAACATCATCGGCAGGACATGCCGCCCCCCGCGCGCTAGGGTCGGGACGCAATCCGAGGAGGCCCCCGTGAACCGCCGATCTGATCCCGCCGTCGAGCCCCGCGACGCCGATCCGCAGGAGACGGCGGAATGGCTCGAGGCGCTCGAGGGCGTGGTGCGCGCGGCGGGCCGCGAGCGGGCCGGCTTCCTCATCTCGGCGCTGGAGCGGCGGGCGCGCGAATTGTCGATCTATTCCGAAGCGCTGCCCTTCTCGCCCTACCGGAACACGATCCCGCTGGAGCGCCAGCCGCCATATCCCGGCGATCTCGCCATGGAGGAGCGGATCACCGCGATCATCCGCTGGAACGCGCTCGCCATGGTGGTGCGGGCCAACAAGGCCTATGGCGAACTCGGCGGCCATATCGCCAGCTACGCCTCGGCGGCGGAGATCTTCGAGGTCGGCTTCAACCACTTCTTCCGCGGCGACGCGGGGCAGGGCGGCGACATCGTCTATTTCCAGCCGCATTCGGCGCCCGGCGTCTACGCCCGCGCCTTTCTCGAGGGACGGCTCTCCGAAAGTCATCTCGAACGCTACCGTCAGGAGATCGGCGGGGGCGGGCTCTCGTCCTATCCCCATCCCTGGCTGATGAGCGATTTCTGGCAGGTCCCGACCGGCTCGATGGGCATCGGCCCGATCAGCGCGGTCTATCAGGCCCGCTTCATGCGCTATCTGCGCGATCGCGGCCTTCTCGACACGGACGGCCGGCGCGTCTGGGGCGTGTTCGGCGACGGCGAGATGGACGAGCCTGAATCGCTCGCCGGCCTCTCCATCGCCGCGCGCGAGGGGCTCGACAATCTGACCTTCGTCATCAACTGCAATCTGCAGCGCCTCGACGGGCCGGTGCGCGGCAACGGGCAGATCATCCAGGAGCTCGAAGGCGTCTTCAGGGGCGCGGGCTGGAACGTCATCAAGGTGTTGTGGGGCTCGGACTGGGACGCGCTGTTCGCCCGCGACAGCAAGCACCTGTTGCTGAAACGTTTCGCCGCCACCGTCGACGGCAAGTACCAGACGCTCGGGGCCAAGGACGGGGCCTACAACCTCGCCAATTTTTTCGCCGAGGATGCCGAACTCGCCAATCTCGTCGCCCACATGTCGGACGCCGACGTCGATGCGCTGAAGCGCGGCGGGCACGATCTGCGCAAGCTCTACGCCGCCTTCGCCGCCGCTGCGGCGACGAAGGGCCGGCCGACCGTCATCCTCGCCAAGACCAAGAAGGGTTTTGGGATGGGCGGAGCGGGCGAATCCCGCATGACCGCGCATCAGGCCAAGAAGCTCGACACCGATGCGCTCAACGGTTTTCGGACGCGCTTCGCGCTGCCGCTGACCGATACGCAGGTCGAGCGGCTCGACTTCTTCCATCCCGGCGAGAATGCCCCGGAAGTCGCCTATCTGAAGCAGCGCCGCGCCGCGCTCGGCGGACCGCTGCCGGCGCGCCGGCGCGAGGCGGCCGCGCTCGCCGTTCCGCCGATGCAGGGCTGGGCCGGCTTCGCGCTCGAGGCGGCGGGGAAGGAGATGTCGACCACCGTCGCCTTCGTGCGCATGCTCGGCGGGCTGCTGAAAGACGCCGGCCTCGGCCGCCGCATCGTGCCGATCGTCGCCGACGAGGCGCGCACCTTCGGCATGGCCAATCTGTTCCGGCAGATCGGCATCTACGCGCCGCAGGGCCAGCTCTACGAGCCCGAGGACGCCGGCTCGATGCTCTACTATCGCGAAGCGAAGGACGGGCAACTGCTCGAGGAAGGCATCACGGAAGCCGGCGCGCTCGCCTCGTGGACGGCGGCGGCGACGTCCTACTCGACGCACGGTCTGCCGATGCTGCCCTTCTACATCTACTATTCGATGTTCGGCTTCCAGAGAGTTGGCGACCTGATCTGGGCGGCGGCGGACCAGCGGGCGCGCGGCTTCCTGATCGGGGCGACCGCCGGCCGCACCACGCTCGGCGGCGAGGGGCTGCAGCATCAGGACGGATCGAGCCATGTCGTCGCCGCGACGATCCCGAACTGCCGAACCTACGATCCGGCCTATGCCTATGAACTCGCCATCATCCTCGATCATGGCGCGCGGGCGATGATGGAGCGGGGCGAGGACGTCTTCTACTACGTCACCGCGATGAACGAGACCTACGCCCAGCCCACGGCGCCGGACGGCGTCGCGGCGGGCGTGATCGCCGGCCTCTATCGCCTGTCGACGCGCGCGGGCGAGATCGGGCCGGTGCGGCTTCTCGGCTCGGGCGCGATCCTGCCGGAGGTCGTCGCGGCGGCGGACATTCTGGCGAGCGAATTCGGCGTCGCCAGCGAGGTGTGGAGCGCCACGAGCTACGCCGAACTCGCCCGCCAAGCGCGCGCCGTCGAGCGAGCCAACCGGCTCGATCCGCTGGCGCCGGAAGAGACGAGCTACGTGGCGCGCTGCCTCGCCGGCCCCGCGCCGGTGATCGCGGCGAGCGACTATGTGCGGGCCTGGCCCGAACTGATCGCCGCGCATGTCGGGGCGCCGTTCACCGCGCTCGGCACGGACGGCTTCGGCCGCTCCGACACGCGCGCGGCGCTGAGGCGCTTCTTCGAGGTGGACCGCTGCTCGATCGTCGTCGCCGCGCTGTCGGCGCTGGCGCGGCAGGGCGCGGTGAGGCGCGAGATCGTCGCGGCGGCGATCGCCCGCTACGGCGCCGCCGGCGAAACGCCGCCCTGGGAGCGGTGACGGCGCCTTACGGAATGCGCAGCGCCGTCGTCGCCTTCACCGCCTTGAGCGGTATCGCGGTGCGCATGTTGGCGACGCCGTCGATGCGGGCGACGGTCTCGGTGAGAAAGGCGCGGAATTCGTCGAGATCGGCCACGGCGATCTTCATCAGGTAATCATACTCGCCGGTGATCATGACGCATTCGAGCACTTCCGGCCGGTCGGCGACGGCCTTTTCGAAGCGCGCCGCGGCGGCCTGCGCCTGCTTTTCGAGCCGCACTTCGACATAGGCGACGAAGCCGGCGCCGATCGCCTTGCCGTCGACCAGCGCGACGTAGCGGCGGATGACGCCGTCGGCCTCGAGCGCGCGCACGCGCCGGTGGCAGGGCGATGGCGACAGGCCGACGCGCTCGGCGAGCTGTTGATTCTGGATCTGGGCGTCCTCCTGCAGCAGGCGGAGAATCTTCCGGTCGATGGGATCGAGCTGCATGCGCGGCGATTCCAGATGGCGACACGAAATTGGAAGCACATTGCGCGCCTCGCCGCAAATCTCTGTTTCTGCGCGGACATCTTGCGCTGTGCCTCGCCTAGCATCGCGGCCGAGCGAGGGGAGCCTGCATGTCCGTCTATACCGCAGCCGACGCGCTGCTCGACATTCTGCGCGACGAAGGGGTGACGCGCATCTTCGGCAATCCCGGCTCGACCGAAATGGCGCTGATGGATCGCCTCGTCGACGTCGACGACATCGCCTATGTGCTGGCGCTGCAGGAGGCGAGCGCGGTCGGCATGGCGGACGGCTATGCGCTGGCGACGGGCCGGCCGGCTTTCGTCAACCTGCACACGGCCGGCGGCCTCGGCAATGCGATGGGCGTGCTGTTCGCCTCGAAGGCTTCGGAGACGCCGCTGGTCGTCACCGCCGGCCAGCAGGACACGCGGCATCTGTTCTCAGAGCCATGGCTGTCGGGCGATCTCGTCGGTATGGCGCAGTCGGTGACCAAATGGGCGGCCGAGGTCAGGCGCGGCGGCGACGTCGCGCCGGCGCTGCGCCGGGCCTTCGCCATCGCCCGCACGCCGCCGCAGGGACCGGTGTTCCTGTCGCTGCCGATGGACGTTCTGGAAGAGACGGTAGGGCGCGACCTGCCGCTGCGGTCGGCCGCGCCGGCGCGGGCCGCAGGCGGGGGTTGCGCGGCGTTCGCCGGGCGCCTCGCCGGGCACGATCCGGCGCGCGTGGCGGTGCTGATCGGCGACGACGCGCCGTCCGACGCGGCGGCCGGCGTCCAGGCGCTGGCCCATGCCGGCGGCTATCCGGTCCACGGCACGCAGGTCACCTCGCGCGTCGCCTACGCGTCCGACGATCCGTGCTGGGCCGGCATGCTGCGGCCGGACTTCGCCGCGATCCGCGGCGCGCTCGGCGAGGTCGAGGCGATCGTGCTGGTCGGCGGACGCGCCTTCGTCGCCTATCCCTACCGGGCGGAACGGCCGATCCCGGAGGCGTGCCGCGTCTACCACGTCGCCGCAGCGCCGGAGGCGATCGGCCGGGAATTTCCCGCCGAGGCGGCGGTGGTCGGCGACATCGGCCTGTCGCTGGCCGAGATCGCGCGCGAACTGGCGGCGCGGACCGACCCGGCGGCGGCGCTGCGGCGCGTGGCCGGGCTCGGCGAGACGAAGCGGTTGCGCGATCTCGGGCTGCGCACGGCGATCCTGGCGAGCGCCGGGGAGCAGCCGACGCCGCCCGACGCCGCCGCGCTGATCGTCATGGACGCGCTGCCGGCGGGCGTGCCGATCGTCAGCGACTCGGCCGTCACGTTCGGCGCGGTGCAAAGCGTCATGCGCACTGCGCCGGGCGAATATTTCTTCGCCCGCGGCGGCGTGCTCGGCTGCGCGATGCCGGCGGCGGTCGGCGTGGCGCTCGGCCGGGGCGGGCCGGTCGCCTGCTTCTGCGGCGACGGCGGGGCGATGTATTCGCCGCAGGCGATGTGGAGCGCCGCGCAGCAACGCGCCCAGGTGCTGTTCTTCGTGTTCAACAACGCCCGCTACAATGTGCTGATGAACGTCGCGCGCGGCCTCGGCGCGCCCAATGCGCTGGCCGGACGCTTCGTCGGCATGAACATCGACCGGCCGCGGATCGACTTTCAGGCCCTCGCCCGGACGATGGGCGTCACGGCGGCGCGGGCGACGTCGCCGGAGGCGATCCGGGCGGCGATCGACGAGGGGCTGGCGCGGGGCGGACCGACGCTGATCGAAATTCCGATCAGCTGAGCGCTGGCGCAGGCGGGCGGACATGGTAAGGGCTGGCGCACGCCGAAGACGACGCCGCCCTGCATGTCCGCCCCTCTCGCTCCGACCGCCGAGGCCGATCCGGCCTGGCGCGGCTTCCTGACCACGCTGGTCGTCGCGCTGGCGCTGCTGGCGGGGCTGATCGCGGCGGCGCTCGTCGCGCTCGACCCCTACGACACGGGGCGCTTCACGCTGTTTCCCTCGCACGGCGTCGGGGCGGGCGAGGGGCCGCGCACCGCCAACGCCAGCCGCGGCCGCGATCCGCGTTTCGATTCCGCCGTGTTCGGCAATTCGCATGTGCAACTGCTCGCGCCGGAACGGCTGAACGCCAGGGCGGGCGGCGCCTGGGTGTCGCTGATCGCGCCGGCGACCGGGCCGAAGGAGCAGCTCGTCCTGCTCGACTGGTTTGTGCGCCATCGCCGTGCGCCGGCGCGGGCGATCGTGATCGGCGTCGACGCCAACTGGTGCGTCAACGATCCGGCGATGCCGAACGAAAAGCCGTTTCCGTTCTGGCTCTATGATCGCTCGGGCGCGCGCTATGTCGCCGGCCTGTTCCGCGCCGCCGCGATCGCCGATCTCGGCTCGCGGCTGCAGCGCCTCGTCGGCAAGGGGAAACGGGCGCGCGAGGACGGCTGGTGGGACTACGAGCCCGAATATCTGCGCCTGCGCTATGACGCGCCGGAGCGCCGCGCCGCGCTCGACAGGATCGACGATCTCTACGCGTCGGTCGGGGCCGGCCCGTTCCCGGCGGTCGCTGCGCTGGAGCGGGCGCTCGCCGGCGCGCGGCAGACTCCCGTCGTGCTGTTGCGCCCGCCGCTCTATCCCTCGGTGCGGCCGCAGACCGCCGCCGGCGCCGCGGCGAGCCGGGCCTGCGGCGAAGCGCTCGCCGATCTGGCCGCGCGACGGCCGCGCACGCGGCTGATCGACTGGCAGGCGGGGCCGGGAGCCGACGATCCGGCGAACTTCTTCGATCGCACGCATTACCGCCGGCCGCTGGCCGAACGCCTCGAGGCGGCGATCGCCGCCGCGCTGGCGGAGCTCAGCTGATGCTGTTCTCCTCCTTCGCCTTCCTGATCGGCTTCCTGCCCGTCGCGCTCGGCCTTTACGCGCTGGCGGCGCGGTTTGCGCCGTCGCTGCGGCTGGCGGCGCTGCTGGTCTTGTCGCTCGTCTTCTACGGCTGGTGGGACTGGCGCTTCCTGCCGTTCCTGATCGTCTCGGTCCTCGTCAACTGGGGCGCGGCGCAGGCCTTTCTGGCGACCGGGCGACGCGGCTTCGTCATCGCCGCGATCCTCGTCGATCTGGCGGCGCTCGGCCTGTTCAAATACGCGCTGTTCTTCGCCGATGCGATGGGCGATCTGTTCGGCCTCGCAGTGCCGCGCCTGACGCTCGCGCTGCCGCTCGGGATCAGCTTCTTCACCTTCCATCACGTGATGTACCTCGTCGACCTGTCGAGGGGGCAGGCGCCGCGTATCGACGTGTTGCGTTACGGCCTCTACATCGCCTTCTTCCCGCAGGTGCTGTCCGGCCCGCTGGTGCGCTGGCGCGAAATCCTGGCGCAGTTCGACGTCGACCCGTTCCGGCCGGGCTGGCGGCGCGCCATGGCGGCGGGGCTGGCGCTGCTGATCCTCGGACTTGCGAAAAAGGTCTTCCTGGCCGATCCGCTCGCCGCCGACGTCGCGCCGGTCTACGCCGAGGCGGCGAAGGGCGGGGCGATTGCGCTGGAGAGCGCCTGGCAGGCGCTCATCGGCTTCACCTTCCAGATCTATTTCGACTTCTCCGGTTACACCGACATGGCGCTCGGGCTGGCGCTGATGTTCGGGATCACGCTGCCGCAGAATTTCCGCGCGCCCTATCGCGCCGCCTCGCTGCGCGACTTCTGGCGGGACTGGCACATGACGCTGTCGCGCTTCCTGCGCGACTATCTCTACGTGGCGCTCGGCGGCAACCGGCATGGGCTGGCGCGCCAGCTCATGGCGCTGTTCCTGACCATGCTGCTCGGCGGGCTGTGGCACGGGGCCGGCTACAATTTCCTGATCTGGGGCGCGGCGCATGGCGCGGCGCTCGGCGCGGGCGTGTTGTGGCGGCGCGCCGGCCTCGCCATGCCGGCGATCCTCGGCTGGGCGCTGACCTTCGCCTTCGTCGCCGCGACCTGGGTGTTCTTCCACGCCGCGACGTTCGATCAGGCGATCGCCATCTTCAAGGGACTGGCGGCGGCGCCGTCGCCGGAGGTCGCCTTCCGCTGGCGCACGCTGGCGCTCGCCGCGGCGCTGGCGCTGATCGGGCCGACGAGCTGGGATCTGGTCACGAACATGCAGCCGCGCCGATCCTACGCGCTGTTGTTCGCGCTGCTCGGCGTCGCGGCGCTGCTGAAGCTCGGCGACGAGGCGAGCTACGAGTTCATCTACTTCCGCTTCTGACGGAGGCGCGCATGATCCGGGTGAAACGCGTCTACGATCCCCCGGCGCCCGAGGACGGCGCGCGCATCCTCGTCGACCGGCTCTGGCCGCGCGGCCTGACGAAGGCGGCGGCGCGACTCGACGACTGGGCGAAGCCGCTCGCCCCGTCGGACGATCTACGCCGCTGGTATCACGCCCATCCCGAGGGCTGGAATCGCTTCTGCGAGCGCTACCGCGAGGAACTCGCGACGCCGGAGGCTGCGCAGGCGCTGGCCGCGCTGAGGGCGCGGGCGAAGGCAGGGACGGTCACGCTGCTGTTCGCCTCGAAGAACCTCGTGCGCAACAACGCCGACGCACTGGCCGAGATCGTCGCGCAACGGCGCTGAGCGGCAGGGGCGCGGCGGGCGAACGCCGTCCGCCTTCCGTCGCAGTTTGCCGGCGCTTCGGCGCGTGGTAATCGGGCAGCCGGATTGGTGCGCTGCAATACAGGGCCGGGACCATGAAGCACATCCTCGAGAAGCTCGACCGCCGCCGCGTTCAGGCCCGTCTCGGCGGCGGGCAGGGGCGCATCGACGCCCAGCACGCCCGCGGCAAGCTGACGGCGCGCGAGCGGATCGAATTGTTGCTCGACGCCCATTCCTTCGAAGAATTCGACATGTTCGTGCAGCATCGCTGCGTCGATTTCGGCATGGATCAGGGCGAGAAGATCCCCGGCGACGGCGTCGTCACCGGCTGGGGCACGATCAACGGCCGCGTC
>JAEULW010000027.1 GCA_016793505.1 Methylobacteriaceae bacterium
CGCCGGAGCCGGCGCGGGCGTCGCCGGCGCCAGCGGCGGCGCGGCGGCCTGCGGCGACGGCGTCGGCGCCGGCGTCGGACCCCACAGGCCGAGCATCGGCCCGGCGACCCACAGGCCGCCGCCGAGGGCGATGATGAGCGCGAGAGCGGCGATCGCCATCGGCGCGACGCTTTTCGTCGCGCCGGCGTCGGCGGGCGCGGGCTTCGGCGCCGGCGCGGCGCCGGACGCAGATTTCGGCGCGGCCGACGACGCGCCGGCCGGCGTCCATTCGGCGACGGCGCGCATCGACTCCGGCCGGCGCTCGGGATCGGGCTCGAGCATCGCGGCGAGCAGCGGCCTCGCGCGCGCATCGACGTCCGACAGATCGGGCACGCTCATGCGCTTGCGGATGACGTCGCCGAGCGAGCCGCCCATGTCGATCGGCTTGCCGCGCAGCGCCTCGGCGAGGACGAGGCCAAAGCTGTAGATGTCGGACTTGGCGCCGATCTCGAGGCCGTTGGCCTGTTCGGGCGACATGTAGGAGTATTTGCCGGCGACCGAGCCGCCGATGATCGTGCCGGCGCCGAGCGCCGTCGACCGGGCGATGCCGAAATCGATGATCTTGGCGGCGCGCACGTCGTTGTGCGGCATGATGATGTTGTCGGGCGAAACGTCGCGATGGATGATGCCGCGCTCATGCGCGGCGTGCAGGCCGAGGGCGATGCGGGCGCGCAGCGCCATCGCCTGATCGAAGGGCATCGGCCCGGCGCGCAGCATGTCGGAGAGCGACTGGCCCTCGACGAACTCCATCGCCAGATAGGGGCGCTGCAGATCCTTGTCGACGGCGAAGACGAAGTAGCGGACGATCGCCTCGTGCTGCAGATTGTGCAGCGCCCGCGCCTCCTTGCGGAACAGTTCGAGGGCCGACTCGTTCTCGGCGAAATCGGCCTTGATCACCTTGATGGCGACGGCGTCGCCGGTCTGGATCGAATGGCCGCGATAGACCTCGCCCATGCCGCCGGCCGCCACCGGCGCGTCGATCTGGTAGATCCCGCTGAGCTGCGTGCCGGGCTGGAGATAGCCGCGGCGCGGACTGATCTGCGTTCGCTCCACGCTGACGCTTCTCCTCAGGCCCAGGTCGCGCCGGCGGGCGCGAGGCTGGCGATCGTGCCGCCGCGGCGACTATAGCGCACGACGATCACCGTGACATTGTCCGTCGCGCCGCGGGCGAGGGTGAGATCGATCAGCGCCTGCGCCGCAAGTTCCGGCGCGTGGGCGGTGACGGCGGCGAGAATCTCGCCGTCCTCGACATGATTGGTCAGCCCGTCCGAGCACAGCACGAAGGCGTCGTTGGCGGACAGGTCGCCGCGCTCCATCTCGAGCTCGGGATCGTCGCCGACGCCGATCGCCCGGGTGATGACGTTGCGGCGCGGCCAGCGCCTGGCCTCCTCGGGGCTGAGCACGCCCTGGGCGACCAGCTCCTGCGCCTCGGTGTGATCGCGCGAGAGCTGGCGGATGCGGCCGTCGCGGACGAGATAGATGCGGCTGTCGCCCGACCAGATGCAGGCGAAGCGCCGGCCCTGCGCGGCCAGGATCGCCACGGTGGTGCCGATGGTGCCGCCGTTGAGCGCGCCATGCGCATAGATGCGGCTGTTGGCCTCGCCGATCAGCGCGGCGCAGCCGGAGACGAGATCGCCGACGTCGCGCGGCGGCGGCATGCGGCCGAGCGTGTCGACGACGATGCTGGAGGCGAGCTTGCCGCCGGCGTGGCCGCCCATGCCGTCGGCCACCGCCCACAACCCGCGCTCGCTGCGCACGAGGAAGGAATCCTCGTTGACCTTGCGCACGCGGCCGACGTCGCTGGCGGCGCCGGCGTCGAAATCAGCGTGAACGTCCCGCATCTTTCACCCGCTCAGGCTGGAACGGCCGCGCCGGCGGCGCTGAAATCCCCCGTCAGGAACAGCGTGAAGGCCTCCGCCGGCGGCAGGCCGCGACAGCCGACCGCCAGCGGCGCGAAGCCCTCGCCGCCCGCCGTCCAGAAGAAGCTGCGGCCGGCGAAATGCGCGCCCCAGTCGGCGCGGCGCAGATCGGCGAAGATCTCGCCGGGCGCGGCGGCGTCGAGCCGGGCGGCGAAGCCGGCGCCGAGGGCGCGCATGCCGGGCGCAGGCGCGGCGGGCGCGGCGAGCGCCGGCTCGGGCAAGGCGGCGAGGCCGGCCGTGATCGCCTCCCAGCTCTGGCCGGGATCGAGCGTCGCCAGCAGAAAATCCTCGATCGCGGCGAACCAGCTCTCCTGCAGATCGAGTTCGGGCGGCGGGATCGACAGGCCGCGCGCCGGCGTCGCGATCGCCGCCAACGGATAGTAGCGGCCGATCGAATCGAGCGAGGGCATGAAGGCGCCGAGGCAGGTCTGCCCCATCACCGCCTCGCCCATCCAGAAGCGCCAGATCGGCGCGGTGAGGAAGCTCTGCTGCCAGGCGCGGTCGAGCAGCATCCGGCTCGTCGCCAGTCCCGCCTGCATCCACGGCTCCCAGACGTCGAGAAAGGCGCGCGGCGCGCCGGGGGCGATGAAGTCCCGCTTGGTCTGCGTCTTGCCGAACAGCGCGACGGGCATGGCGTCAAAGCCCCGAGGGACAGCGGAACTCGCGCAGCGCGCGCATCGTGAACGGATTGCGCGCCGCGCCGGCGGTGATGGTGTAGCTGAGCTCGCGGCCGCCGACGAAATAGCTCACCACCAGCCGGTCGCCGCGCATCGCCGGGCTGCCGGCCTGGATGAGGCGGAACAGCGACCACTGGCCGTCGCGCGCCAGCACGGCGGGGCGGCCCGCCTCGTTGGTGACGACGATCGCCGAGCGCCCGCCGGCGCCCGGCCATTGCACCACGGCGGGCTGGGCCGGGCCCTGCTGGCTCGCCACCGGCGCGCCATTGACGTCGAAGCGATACTGCACGCCGGCGCCGGCCTGCGGCAGGGGCGCGGCGGCCGAGGGATCGCCGAAGCCGAAGGCCGGTCCGCCCGGCGGGGGCGGCGGCGGAATGGCGGCGGCGAGCGGCAGCGGCGGCGGCAGCACGGTCAGCGACATCGACGGCGACTGGCCGCCGGTGGCGAAGAAGGTGTCGCGAATCTCGGCGGCGCGCTGGAACTCGCGCAGCGGCGTCGTCGACTGCGCCAGCGCGCGGCCGAGCGGCGTCTCCTGACGCCAGATCCAGTCCGCCTTCGAGGTGTCGACGAGCGGCTGCAGATGCGCCTTGAAATAGGCGTCCATCAGCCCGTTGACGCCGAACAGCTTGCCGAATTCGGCGAGCGGCACTTCGCGGTCGCTCTGCCAGAACGGATAGCGGTTGGCGATGATCGTCGTGCAGGGGCCGCTGACCTGTTCGGCGAGGACGCGATTGAGCTCGATGCGACGGGTGTTGGTGAGATCGCCGTCGAGCTCGTTGGCGGCGCCGAGCATCATGTCGGAGAAGGGTTTGGGGAAGCGGTTGGCGTTGGAGCGCAGGCTGGCGACCTGGGTGTTGAGCTGCGCGTTGGCCTGCGCCTGCTGCGCCGGGTTCGTCGCCATCAACAGGCTGTTGTAGATGTCGGCGAGGTTTGAGACCATCGCGTCGATGGGGCGGCGCAGCGCGTCGCCCTCGACGAGGGCGTGGAACTCCTTGAAGGCCTGCTCGATCTCGGCGCCGGGCGAGGCGACGCTCTGGGCCTGACCGAGCAGCGAGGGCGCCGGCGCGCCGGGCGCAGCCGCGGGCTGGCCCTCCTTCTTCTCCTCGGGCTTCTTCAGATCGGCGCGCTCGCGCGTCAGCGCGGTCTCGTCGCGGATCTGCTCCAGCACCTTCTTCAACGGCGAGGTGGCGGCGACGACCGAGGCGAGCGCGACATATTTGGGCTTGTCCGCAGTCAGGCGCTTCATGCGCAGCTTGGCCAGCGTCTGGCGCCAGATGGCGATGAAATCCTTGCTGTAGAGGGCGAGCAGATCCCTGGCGAGATTCTCGTATTGCGCGGCGACCGCCTGCTGCTGGCCGGCCGCGCCCAGCACCCATTGCTCGGCCTTCAGCTGCTCGGCGACGCCGGGCAGCTTGCCGATGAAATCGCGATGGAAGCCGAGATAGGTGTAGAAGCCGGGCACGCGCAGACTGTCGAGCGTGTCGCCCTGCGTCACGTCGAAGACGAGGCCGAAATCCTGACCGCTGACGCGCGCCGGAATCCAGTCCGGCGCGCCGCCGGAGCGGGCCTGCGACTTCATCAGCTCGTAGGCGCGCTGGGCGATCGAGAGCCGCGCCAGCGTGTTCTGCGCGTCCTCGACGAGAGCGCCGTTGACGCCGATCAGCAATTCGCCGCTCTGCATCTTGAGCATGGCGACGAGATGTTCCTCGAGCGCCTTGCGGCCTTCGGCGTTGGCGGCGCCGGGATAGAGATTGTCCGCCCAGTCGCGCTGCTTCCAGCCGAGGATCAAGGCGTGATCGGGCGTGCGCTGGCCGCCGAGCATCAGATAGACTTTCAGCGCCTCGTAGAGGAAGCCGGTGTTGGTGCGGTTCTGCTCGAATTGCTCCTCGAGCCGATAGATCAGACGCGGACGGAACAGGCGCTCGAGGCCGATGCGATAGGCCTCCTCCGAAGACGAGCGCAGCCGGTCGCGCTGCGACAGGCCGAAGGTCTCGGCGGTCGGCGTCGGCTCGCTGCGCGTCGCGTAGCCGACCGGCATG
>JAEULW010000031.1 GCA_016793505.1 Methylobacteriaceae bacterium
GTTCACGCCGGCGGCTCTCGCCGCGCTCGAGCGGCTGCGCCGCGCCGGCGTGACGCTGCTCGGCCAGTCGGTGCTGCTCGCCGGCGTCAACGACGCAGCCGACACGCTGGCCGATCTGATGCGCGGTTTCGTCGCGGCCGGGGTCAAGCCCTACTACCTGCACCATCCCGACCTCGCGCCGGGCACCGCGCATTTCCGCCTGCCGATCGCCCGCGGGCTGGCGCTGGTCGGGGCGCTGCGCGGGCGGCTCTCCGGTCTGGCTCAACCCGCCTATATGCTGGATATTCCTGGCGGTTTCGGGAAAGTGGAGCTGGACGGCCCGGCGGTTCGGCCGCTGCCCGACGGGGCATGGGCGCTCACCGATTTTCGCGGCGGCGCGCATGTCTATCGGGACGGCTGATCAGGCGGCGCGCGGCTTCACCTCGGCCTCGATCTGCCGGCCTTTCGCGTCACGGGCGCGCGCCAGATCGCAACTGCCCTGCATGCCGAGCCAGAACTCCGCCGTCGTGCCGAAATAGCGGGCGAGCCGCAAGGCGGTGTCGGCCGTCACCGCGCGCTTGCCACGGCAAATCTCGCTGATGCGCAGCTGCGGCACGCCGAGCGCGCGGGCGAGCGCATATTGCGAAAGCCCGAGCGGCTTCAGGAAATCTTCGACGAGAACATCGCCGGGGTGGGCGGGCGGGAAGTCGGCCATGACGCCTCTCCTCAATGATAGTCGACGATCTCCACATCGAGCGCATCGCCGTCGACCCAGCGGAAGCACAGCCGCCACTGATCGTTGATGCGGATCGCGTAGCGGCCGCGCAGATCGCCTTTCAGCGCTTCGAGGCGGTTGCCGGGCGGGGCGCGCAGATCATCGAGCCTGCGCGCATTCTGCACCTGCAGAAGCTTGCGATGCGCCACGCGCAGAACCTCTTCCGGCAAGCCCTTGATGAAGCGCCTCTCCCACGCCGCCAGCGCCGCTTCATTGGCGAAGGAAAGGATCATGATCGATACTAACGCAACACGTTAGTATCGTCAAACGTTAGGTCTGTCGCGGCCCGCCGCCGCCGCAAGCGCTTCGGCGCTGTCCCACAGATAGCAGGTCTCGTCGAAGGCGAAGCCGAGCAGGCTGTCGGCGCGCGCCGCGCCGGCGCGGGCCCCGAGCCCGCGTTAGAAGCGCGCCGCCCGGTCGTTGCCGTGCAGCACCCAGAGGCCGACCGGACCGGGACAAGTCTGCCCCGCCCAGCCCGCCGCCGCGCCGAGCAGCGCCCGCCCGGCGCCCCTGCGCCGGAACGGCGCCGGCACATGCAACAGGTCGATCTCGCTCGCCGCGCCCTCGGCCGCCGTTCCCTCGGCGGCCATGACGCGCAGAACGCCGATGATCGCGCCGTCCGCATCCTCCGCGACGAACAGGCCGTCGCGGCCCGCCGCCAGCCAGTCGCGCCACTGCCGGGCGCGAAACTCTTCGGTCAGCGCCGCCAGCAGCGCCGCCGGCAGCACGTCGCGATAGGCCTCGCGCCAGCTCGCGCAATGCACGGCCGCCGCCGCCGGCGCGTCGGCCGGCCGCGCCGGGCGGATGATCACTCCGCCGCCTTCTGCGAATCGATGCGGTAGGGATGGGCGGGATAGACGCCGAGAATGCGCATCTCGCGGGTGAAGAAGCTCAGCTCCTCGAAGGCATGGCGCAGGCCCGGATCCTCGGGATGGCCGTCGACGTCGGCGAGGAACTGCGTCGCCGAGAACTCGCCGTCGACCATGTAGCTCTCGAGCTTGGTCATGTTGACGCCGTTGGTGGCGAAGCCGCCGAGCGCCTTGTAGAGCGCCGCCGGCACGTTGCGGACGCGGAAGACGAAGGTGGTGACGAGCGGAACGTCGCCGCGCGGGGCGGCCCAGTCCGGCGTCTTCGACAACACGACGAATCGCGTCGTGTTGTGCTTCTCGTCCTCGACGTCGGCGAGCAGAGTCTTCAGCCCGTAGATTTCGCCGGCGAGGCGGGTCGCCAGCGAGGCGCGCGTCGGATCGCCCCATTCCGCGACCTGGCGCGCCGAGCCCGCCGTGTCGCCCGCCACATGCCCCTTGAGGCCGAGCTGGCGGATGATCTTGCGGCACTGCCCGAGCGCGTGAACATGGCTGAAGACGTCGCGCACCGTGTCGAGGCTCGCCGACGGGATCGCCAGCAGCTGGAAGCGGATCGGCAGAAAATATTCGCCGACGATGTGCAGTCCCGAGGCCGGCAGCAGATGATGGATGTCGGCGACGCGCCCGGCGATCGAATTCTCGATCGGGATCATGCCGAGCCCGGCCGCGCCGTCGCGGATCGCCGCCAGCGCGTCCTCGAAGGTGGCGCAGGGCATCGGCTCCCAGCCCGGATAGACGTCGCGGCAGGCGATGTCGGAATTGGCGCCGGGCTCGCCCTGATAGGCGATCTTCTTCGTCATGACGTCCTCGGTGATTTCGGGGCGAGCAGCGCGCGGGCGCGCTCCAGATCATGCGGCGTGTCGACGCCGAGCGGCACCGCCTCGACGATCTCGGCGTCGATGCGCATGCCCGCCTCCATGGCGCGCAGCTGCTCGAGCTTCTCGCGCGTCTCCAGCGGCGAAGGGGCGAGCGACACGAAGCGCGCCAGCGCCGCCCGGCGATAGGCGTAGAGGCCGATGTGATGATAGAGCGGCCCCTCGCCCCAGGGCGCGGTGGCGCGCGTGAAATACAGCGCGCGCAGGCGGCTCGGGCCGATCTGCGAGCCGACCAGCTTGACGACGCTCGGCTCGGTGCGCTCCGCCTCGCGCGAAATGACGCAGGCGAGGGTGGCGATGTCGGTCGCAGGCTCGGCGAGCGGGGCGACGGCGGCGCGCACGCTCGCCCGCTCGATGGTCGGCAGATCGCCCTGCACATTGACGACGACGTCGTGGACGCCGTCCGGGTCGGCCCGGCCCAGCGCCTCGAAAATCCGGTCCGAGCCGGACTGGTGGTGCGTCCCGGTCATGATCGCCCGCCCGCCCGCCGCCTCGACCGCCTGCGCGATCCGCGTGTCGTCGGTCGCCACCACCACCGGGCCGACGTCGGCCTCGATGGCGCGCCGCCAGACATGCACGATCATCGGCTCGCCATGAATGTCGGCGAGCGGCTTGTCCGGCAGGCGGGTCGAAGCCATCCGGGCGGGAACGAGGACGATGGGACGCATGGCGCGCGAGCCGGGGCGGGATGGGCGGAAAGGCGAAGAAGCGCGGCGCTTATACGTGTTGCCAAGCGCCCCGCAAAGCGGCTAATCAGGGCCCCGCCCGGCGGCGCGCCACCGCGCGGGGCGACCAGGGTCGTGACGAGGCTGGGCGGAGAGCGCCGGATGGATTCTTTCGAGCTGAACAAGATCGCCGGCATCGTGCTCGGGACGCTGCTGCTGACCATGGGCGTCGGCTTCTTCGCCGACATCGTGTTTTCGCGCGCCCCGCTGGCCAAGCCCGGCTACGACCTGCCGGCCGGCGAGGCGGCCCCCGCCGCCGGCAAGGGCGGCCCGGCTCCCGCCGCCGTGCCGCTCGGCGAACTGCTGGCCAAGGCCGACCCCAAGAAGGGCGAAGGCGGCGTCAAGGCCTGCGCGGCCTGCCACACCTTCGACAAGGGCGGCCCCAACCGCGTCGGCCCGAATCTCTATGGCGTCGTGACGCGGCCGGTGGCGAGCGTCGCCGGCTTCGGCTATTCCGACGCGCTGAAGGGCAAGGGCGGCGCCTGGAGCTTCGAGGCGCTCGACGCCTTCCTGACCAATCCCAAGGCGGCCGTGCCCAACAACAAGATGGCCTGGGCCGGCGAGAAGGACGCGGCCAAGCGCGCCGACATCATCGTCTATCTGCGCTCGCTCGCCGAGACGCCGGTGGCGCTGCCGAAATAAGCACGCCGCTCGCGCGGATTTCACGACGGCCGGGCCTCAGCCCGGCCGTTGTCGTTTGCGCCCGCCCGAATCTGGCGCGGGCGCGAAAAAACACCATAATCGCGCGAATCATGCGAGGTCCGCGCGCATCGCCCGCGCCGCCGACGAGGAGCTGACGTGGCAAGCATCACCCGACGCGAGGCGCTGGCGCTGACCGGCGCCGCGCTCGCCGGCGCGGCCGCCGCGCCGGGCGCGCGCGCCGAGGCCGGCGAGGTCGAGACGCATGGCCTGTCGACCTTCGGCGATCTGGCGCTGCCCGCGGACTTCCCGCATTTCCCTTACGTCGATCCCGCTTCGCCCAAAGGCGGGCGCATCACGCTCGAGATCAAGCAGGCCTCGGGCAACCAGAACTTCTACACCTTCGACACGCTGCACACCTATGTGCTGAAGGGCGACGGCGCCGCCGGCATGGCGATGACCTTCGATGCGCTGATGGCCGGCTCCGGCGACGAGCCGGACGCCGCCTACGGCCTCGTCGCCCGCGCCGTGCGGGTCTCGGCCGACAAGCTGTCCTACCGCTTCCTGCTGCGTCCCGAGGCGCGCTTCCACGACGGCTCGCGGCTGACGGCGAAGGACGTCGCCTTCTCGCTCGACGTGCTGAAGACGAAAGGCCACCCGACCTACCGCATGCTGCTGTCGGAGATGGAGAGCGCTGCGGCGGAGGCCGACGACGTCCTGCACGTCCGCTTCGTCCCGACGCGCTCGCGCGACGCGCACATGATCGTCGCCGGCATGCCGATCTTCTCGTCGAAATGGTGGGAGGGGCGCGACTTCGAGGCCTCGACGCTCGAGACCCCGCTCGGCTCCGGCGCCTATCGCGTCGAGCGGTTCGAGACCGGCCGCTTCATCGAGTTCGAGCGGGTGAAGGACTATTGGGCGGCCACGCTGCCGGTGAATGTCGGGCTGAACAATCTCGATCGCGTCCGCTACGAATATTTCCGCGAGCGGCAGGCCGCGTTCGAGGCCTTCAAGAGCGGCGTCATCACCTTCAACGAGGAATACACCTCGCGCATCTGGCACACCGGCTACGACTTCCCGGCGCTGCGCGAAGGCAAGGTGAAGAAGGAGAACCTGCCCGACGGCAAGCCGATCGGCTCGCAGGGCTGGTACTTCAACACCCGGCGCGAACAGTTCGCCGATCCGCGCGTGCGCGAGGCGCTGGCCTACGCCTTCGACTATGAATGGACAAACGCCAACGTGATGTATGGCGCCTACAAGCGCATGCAGTCCTTCTTCCAGAATTCCGACATGCAGGCGAGGGGCGCGCCGGGGCCCGAAGAGCTGAAACTGCTCGAGCCGTTCCGCGGCAAGGTTCCCGACGAGGTCTTCGGCGAACCCTGGGTTCCGCCGGTCAGCGATGGATCGGGCTCCGATCGCAATCTGCTGCGCAGGGCCGACGAGCTGCTGCGCGCCGCCGGCTGCAAGCGCGACGGCGGCGTGCTGAAGCTGCCGAACGGCAAGGCGTTCGAGATCGAATTCCTGGATTCCCAGCCGGCGTTGCAGCCGCACACCCAGCCCTTCCAGGCCAATCTGAAGAAGCTCGGCATCGCCGCGCAATCACGCATCGTCGACGCCGCGCAATATCGCCGCCGGCTCGATTCCTTCGATTTCGACATCGTCTCGATGGCGCTCGGCGGTTCGGTCAATCCCGGCGCCGGGCTGCGCAACGTCTTCTCGAGCCAGTCGGCCGGGACCAACGGCTCGCGCAACGTCGCCGGCGTGCGCAGCCCCGCCGTCGACGCGATGATCGAGCGCATCGCCAACGCCACGACCAAGGCCGAGCTGCAGGTCGCCGCGCGCGCTCTCGACCGGCTGCTGCGCGCCGGGCGCTACTGGATCCCGATGTGGTTCCGCGACGAAGCCTGGGTCGCCTACTGGGACGCCTATGCGCGCCCCGCGACGCGCCCGAAATACGGCTCGGGCGCGCCGGACCTGTGGCGCTGGGATCCGGACAAGGCGAAGCGCATCGGATTGTCGGGATGATCGCCTACATCGCGCGCCGTCTCCTGCTGATGATCCCGACCATTCTCGGGATCATGCTGATCTCCTTCACCATCGTGCAGTTCGCGCCGGGCGGGCCGGTGGAGCGCATCATCGCGCAGTTGCAGGGGCTCGATTCCGGTGCCTCGGGCCGCATCTCCGGCGGCGGCGGCGATCTCGGCCAGCAGGCGCAGATGCAGGCCGCGCAGGGCGACGTCGGCTCCAAGTATCGCGGCGCGCAGGGGCTCGATCCGAAATTCATCGCCGAGCTCGAGAAACAGTTCGGCTTCGACAAGCCGGCCTGGCAGCGCTTCCTGCTGATGATCCGCAACTACGCGACCTTCGATTTCGGCAAGAGCTATTTCCGCGACGCCTCGGTGCTGCAGCTGATCAAGGACAAGCTGCCGGTGTCGATCTCGCTCGGCCTGTGGATGACGCTGATCTCCTACGCCGTGTCGATCCCGCTCGGCATCCGCAAGGCGGTGAAGGACGGGTCGCGCTTCGACACCGTGACGTCCGGGATGATCATCATCGGCTACGCCATTCCCGGCTTCCTGTTCGCCATCATGCTGCTGCTGCTGTTCGCCGGCGGCTCGTTCTGGAACATTTTTCCGTTGCGCGGGCTGACCTCGGAGAACTGGGCCGAGCTGTCCTGGCCGGCGCGCATCGTCGATTATGTCTGGCACATCACGCTGCCGGTGCTGGCGATGACGCTCGGCGCCTTCGCCACCTCCACCTTCCTGACCAAGAACTCGTTCCTCGACGAAATCCGCAAGCAATATGTGCAGACCGCGCGCATGAAGGGCCTGACCGAGCGCTCGGTGCTCTACGGCCATGTCTTCCGCAACGCCATGATGATCGTCATCGCCGGCTTTCCGGGCGCCTTCGTCCACGCCTTCTTCACCGGTTCGCTGCTGATCGAGACCATCTTCTCGCTCGACGGGCTCGGCCTGCTCTCCTACGAGGCGATCCTCAATCGCGATTATCCGGTCGTTTTCGCCAACCTCTACATCTTCGCGCTGATCGGCCTCGTCATCAACCTGATCTCGGACCTCACCTACACCTGGATCGATCCGCGGATCGATTTCGAGACGCGCGAGGTGTGATGGCGCTGACCGTCGGGGCCGCCCATCTGCGCGACGGCGAGTCCGCGCAAACGCCGGCGCCGCCGCAGCGGCGCCGCCGCTTCGCCCTGTCGCCGATCAACCAGCGCCGTCTCGCCAATTTCCGGCGCAACCGGCGCGGCTGGTGGTCGTTCTGGATTTTTCTCGGCCTGTTCGTTCTCTCGCTCTTCGCCGAACTGATCGCCAACGACCGGCCGCTCGTCGCCTCCTACAAGGGCGAGCTGCTGTTCCCCGTGGTCAGGAACTACCCGGAGGAAAAATTCGGCGGCTTCCTCGCGACGACCGATTATCGCGATCCGGCGATCGCCCAGGAGATCGAGCAGAACGGCTGGATGATCTGGCCGCCGATCCGCTACGCCAACGGCACGCGCAATCTCAGCCCGCCCAAGCCCTTGCCCTCGCCGCCGACCTGGACGCTGAAGGACGAGGAGTGCCGCGCCGCGCTCGCCCGGCAGAACCGGCCGCAGGAAGCGGGCTGCGCCGGGCTCGAGATGAACTGGCTCGGCACCGACGATCAGGGCCGCGACGTCGTCGCGCGGCTGATCTACGGCTTCCGCATCTCGGTGCTGTTCGGCCTCATCCTGTCGTCGATCTCCTCGGTGATCGGCGTCGCCGCCGGCGCCGTGCAGGGCTATTTCGGCGGCTGGGTGGACCTTCTGTTCCAGCGCTTCATCGAGATCTGGTCGTCGCTGCCGAGACTCTACATCCTGATCATCATCGCCGCGGTGATCACGCCCGGCTTCTTCGTGCTGCTCGGCATCCTGCTGCTGTTTTCATGGGTGGCGCTCGTCTCCGTCGTGCGCGCCGAATTCCTGCGCGCCCGAAATTTCGAGTATGTCAACGCGGCGCGGGCGCTCGGCCTGTCCAACGCCAGGATCATGACGCGCCACATCCTGCCCAACGCCATGGTGGCGACGCTGACCTTCCTGCCCTTCATCGTCTCGGGCTCGATCGAATATCTGACGGCGCTCGATTATCTCGGCTTCGGCCTGCCGCCCGGCTCGCCCTCGCTCGGCGAATTGCTGCTGCAGGGCAAGTCGAACCTGCAGGCGCCCTGGCTCGGCCTCACCGCCTTCGCCGTCGTGGCGACGATGCTGGCGCTGCTGATCTTCATCGGCGAAGCGGTGCGCGACGCCTTCGATCCGCGGAAGACCTTCCAGTGAGCGCGCCGCTGCTCGAGGTCCGCGACCTGTCCGTGACTTTCCGCCAGGGCGGGCGCGAAACGAAAGCGGTCGACGGCGTCAGCTTTTCCATCGCGCCGGGGCGCACGCTGGCGCTCGTCGGCGAATCCGGTTCCGGCAAGTCGGTCACCGCGCTGTCGGTGGTGCGCCTCGTGCAGGGCGCGGCGGCGACCACCGGCGTCGTGAACTTCCAGGGCCGCGATCTGTTGCGGGCGGACGAGGCCGCGCTGCGCGCGGTGCGCGGCGCCGAGATCACCATGGTCTTCCAGGAGCCGATGACCTCGCTCAACCCGCTGCACACCATCGAGCGGCAGATCGGCGAGATCATCGAGCTGCACGGCGAGCGCGACGATGCGCGCATCCGCGCCCGCACGCTCGAACTGCTGACCGAAGTCGGCATTCCCGATCCGGCGACGCGGCTCACGGCCTATCCGCATCAATTGTCCGGCGGCCAGCGCCAGCGCGTGATGATCGCCATGGCGCTCGCCAACCGGCCCGCGCTGCTCATCGCCGACGAGCCGACGACGGCGCTCGACGTCACCGTGCAGGCTCAGATTCTGAAGCTCCTGAAGGAGCTGCAGCAAAAGCACGGCATGGCGATGCTGTTCATCACCCATGATCTCGGCATCGTGCGGCGCATCGCCGACGAGGTGGCGGTGATGCAGAAGGGCCGCATCGTCGAGGCCGGGCCGGTGGAGACCGTGTTCGCGACGCCGCGCCACGACTACACGAAGATGCTGCTCGCCGCCGAGCCGAAGGGCCAGCCGACGGCGCCCGACGCGGGCGCCAAGCCGATCGTCTCGGTCGACGATCTGAAGGTCTGGTTCCCGATCCGGCGCGGCTTCCTGCGCCGCACCGTCGGCCATGTGAAGGCGGTCGACGGCATCTCGCTCACCGTGCGCGAGGGCCAGACGGTCGGCGTCGTCGGCGAATCGGGATCGGGCAAGACGACGCTCGGCCTCGCCATCCTGCGGCTCATCCGCTCGCAGGGGCCGATCCTCTATCTCGGCCGGCGCATCGACGGCCTCGCCTCGGCCGAGATGCGGCCGTTGCGCCGCGAGATGCAGATCGTCTTTCAGGATCCCTACGGCTCGCTGTCGCCGCGCCTGTCGGTCGCCGAGATCGTCGCCGAAGGGCTCGACGTGCAGAAGCCCGGCCTCGACTATGACGAGCGCCGCGCCATCGTCGCCAGGGCGCTCGCCGACACCGGCCTCGATCCGGCGGCGATGGATCGCTATCCGCACGAATTCTCCGGCGGCCAGCGCCAGCGCATCGCCATTGCCCGCGCCATGGCGCTGGAGCCGCGCTTCGTCGTGCTCGACGAGCCGACCTCGGCGCTCGACATGTCGGTGCAGGCGCAGATCGTCGATCTGTTGCGCGCGCTGCAACAGAAGCGCGGCCTCGCCTATCTG